>NZ_JBHSBI010000049.1:0-70238 GCF_042650645.1 Nonomuraea purpurea | reverse complement strand
CAACCCACCGCACTCCAACTTGATCTCCTGGACCTCCTCGACATCGATCCACGAGACCTTCGCTGAAGATCACTCACGTGCGGAAAACGGGGCTAGCCGGGTTCGCCCCCCGAGTTCCCGTATGTCGAGTCGTACGCCTTGCGCGGACTGCACACGCTGGCCTTCGAGCAAGCGCATCGCCGGCCGCCGTCGTTGAGGCGCACCACCACCGAGTCGGACGGCACGTTGTGCCCCACCACGGTCCCGGACCCCTGCGGGGTGTCCACGCTCGCCCCCACCCGGGGGGCCGAGGCGCGGAACTCCTGGTACAGAGGGTGCTCGTACTTCAGGCAGCACATGAGCCGGCCGCAGGCACCGGCTATCCGTAGTGGGTTGACTGGAAGGTCCTGGTCTTTGGCCATTCGGACGGAAACGGGCTCGAAGTCCTTCAAGAAGGTCGCGCAGCACAGGTCGCGGCCGCAGGGGCCGATGCCGCCCTGGAGGCGGGCCTCGTCCCTGGGCCCGATCTGCCGTAGCTCGACCCTGGCCCGCAGGTTGCGGGCCAGATCGCGGACCAGGGCGCGGAAGTCCACCCGGTGCGGCGCGGAAAAGTAGACGGTGTAGACGTTGTCCTGGTCGAGGTAGTCGATCCCGACCACCTTCATCGGCAAACTGTGCCTTTTGATCAGTCGTTTGGACACGCTACGCGCCTCGGCCCTGCGCCGCTTGTTGGTCTCGTCGCGGGAGAGATGTTCCTCACCCGCCGGCCCCGCGCACACCGGCAATCCGTCGATGTCTTCGCTCGTATATTGCGGCGCCCACACACACTCAGCCACCTCGGGACCCGAGTCCGTGGGAACGAGCACCTTGTCGCCCACCTTGGGGCTGTGCTCGCCGGGGTCGAGGTAGTAGAGCCTCCCGTAACGGGTGAAGCTCACGGCCATGATCATTCCCATGGGCTCGAGCTCGCCTCCTGACGGCCTAGGGGGTTCAGCGGCCTTCCCTTGCCACATTACGTGGATCCCCAGGCCGAAAGTCAGGGGTATCGGCGCGGATTCGCTGATCACTTACCGCTTGGGCAGAGCTTCTTCTCCGGCAGGTCCAAACCGTAGTTACTCGCCAGAGCACCCTGCACGGCGAGACAGCCGTTGTAGGTGACGTTGGAGACCCCTGGCTGCCGCTTCAGCTTGCTGACCGTCTTCTGCCACTTGACCTCCGGCTTCAGCCACACTCTGAACGACTTGGGCATGTCCTCCACTCTGGTCGCGTTCAGGAGCACCTGATTGCTCTTGTATGCCTTCTTGAAGCTCTCGTACGCGTCCGTCTGGCTCTCGTAGACGGTCTTCTCGACCTCGGGCATCGTTTCGAGAAGCCTGCGGATGGTGTCTCGCTGCTCGTTCGTCACTGCTTTGCCCCCCTTGATGATCTCGGAAGGGCTGTTCTTGCCGCCGGGGGTCAGCTTGCCACCGCAATTCGGCAAGCCCGATCCATCGCTGCAGAGGAAGACACTGAGGTCTGACTGTTTCAGCACCGACGACAGGTCGATGGTCTCGTTGGCGCCACTCAGCACCCCGGGCAATTCCAGCAGCGTCTTCGCGACCTTCATGCTGTCTGCTCCCTCTTGGAACTTCACCTTGAACTGTGGCGGCATGTCGATGATCTTGACTGCGGCCAGCACCGCCTTGTTGTGGGCGAAGTCGCGCCGGAAGTTGTCATAGGCAGTGCTCTGGTCGACGAAAAAGATCTCCTTGACCCCTTGCGACTGCTTCAGCGTGTCCCGGACCTCCGTCGCCTCGTCGGCTGTGGCCTCGCGTCCGGAGCACTTCGGCTCCTTCGTTTTCGACGTGCAGAGAAAGACGGTCATTTCCGTCGGACCGTCCGGGGTCCGCTCGGGATTGGCCGCCACGACGCTGTCCTCGCCCGGGCCACCCCCCAGACCCGTGGCCGTCGCCGCCCCCGCGAGCACCACGACCACCGCCGCCGCCACCAGTCGGTAATCCACCCGGACCCGCCGCCGCTCCGGCTGCGTGTGCTGCAACGGCCTGAGCGTGCCGGTGTCGACGGTCGCCCCCGCCTCCTGAAGGGCCTCGCGGAGCTTGGCTTCCATCGGACTGTTCACGATTCCTCCCCCAGTGCTCGGCCGAGGGCCGCGAGCCCTCGCGTGATCGTGGACCTGACCGTGCTCGCGCCGATCCCCATGGTGTCGGCGATCTCCTGGTCGGCCAGGTCGAAGTAGTAGCGCAGCGTCAGCGCCTCCCGCTGCCTGCGCGGCAGTCGGCGCATGGCGATCAGCACTTCGCGCCGTTCTTCTCCCATCAGCGCGGCGCTCTCCGCCGACCAGACGGGCGGCTCGTACGGCACCGACCGCCGGAACACCGTCGCCCTCCTGCGCAGCACCGACCGGCACCCGTTGAGCACCGCGGAGCGCACGTAGGCCAGCGCCTTGTCGGCGTCGCGCAGCCTGCCGCGGCCGGCATGGGTGCGTGCGAACGCCTCCTGCACGACGTCTTCGGCAGTGGCCTGATCGCCGACCATGATCAGTGCCAACCGGACGAGGCCCACGTGGTGCTCGGCGAAGATCGACGCCACGTCGACCCGCTGCCGTGCCAGGGCCTCTTGTTGGGTGAGTAGTTCGACTTCCACGTTACAGAGACGTCTGGCGGCCTCGTCTGCTGCTTCGGTCACAGCGTTATCTTCCGCCCACCCCTTCCTTCGATGGCTGGCATCGCTGAAGGGTGCTGGGTGCTGGTCAGAACGTGGCGGGCGGAGCGGTCACGATCCCACGGATGCGAGAGGGAGCGAACAACGCGGCGGGGAGGAAGCCGGTTGCGGGGGTGCGAGGTGCCGAGCGCAGAGGCTGGATCACGCGCCAAGGCGCCGGGCAGAGTGCCGAGGGCGAAGCGCTGAGCGGGAGCGTCCGTTCAGCCTTTGATGACGCGCCCGCCCGGCCCTCAGCCCTTCATCGGACCGCCGCGCACACCTTGCTGTCCCGCAGCCGTCCCGTGTCTCCCATGTCGAACCAAAACCCGTACTCCACATGCAGCTTGACCTTCAGGAGCTGACACCGCTGGTTGTACACCTGGCTCACACCAGGCATCCCCGCCAGCTTCCGCGTCACCGACCTCCAGCCGACCTCGGACCGCATCGTCACACGGTAGCTCTCGGGCATATCCGAGACTCTGGTGGCGCTGACGAACGCCTCTTTGTCGCTGTAAGTCCGGGCGAAGTCCCGGTATGCGGCAGCGCGGCTCCAGAAGACGTGCGATTTGACCTCGCGCGCCCCCTTCAGCACCGTGATGATCGCCTTCTTCTCCTTGGACGTCGTCGCCTTCCCGTTTGCCCCACCTCGGCGGGACTTGCAGGCCGGTATCTCCGAGTCCTCGTTACAGAGAAAGACGCTCACATCAGGATCCCGGGCCATGGCCGATTTATCGCCGTAATACTCCGCCCCATCGATGACCTGCTGTACCCCCGGTCGGCTCAGGACCGCATCCCGCACCCGCTCCCGGTCCGCCCCTTGCCGCACCCGCACCCGAAACGACTCGGGGATCTCCTTCGCGCGCACCTCTTGGAGCATCTGCTTGTTGGCGGCGAAGTCCGCGCGAAAGCTCTTGTACGCACTGGCCCGATCGACGAAACGTACCTCGGTGACCTCCGGCAGGTCTTCCAGCAGCGCCCGAATCGCCTGCTTCTGCTGCTCTGTGGCGTTCTCCTTCTCGCACAGCTCGACGGACGGAGCACACAGGAAGACGGCGATCTCCCACTCATCGCTCACCGCGACCTCGGACACCCCGACCTCAGGTCCCGCCGCAAACGACGTGCCAGGCAGCCCACCGATGCACACCGCTCCGGCGAGCACCGCCAGCCCACCCGATAACGACCGACGGATAACCAAACCACTCCCCACAAAAACTCCCAAAGGATCAGGGACGCAGCGCCAGCATCATCGCCTCGACGGCCATCTGCGGGTTGACGTTCGCCGCCAGCCGTTCGCGACACTGCATGATCGCATCGATTCGCCGCAGTGTCTCCTCGGGGGTCGAGGACTTGGCCAACTGGTCGAGATCGAATCGAATGTCGTCGTTCGCCAGCTCGACCCCGGCCCCGAACTGCATGGCCAGCACGTCCCGATAGAACGACACCAGCTCCAGCAGGGCCGCGTCCAGGGAGTCACGCTTGATCCGGGTGGCCCGCGACTTCTGCCGGTCCTCCAGCTCCTTCAGCGCCCCGGCCCCGCCCCGGACCAGCCCCCGATTGAGCCCCTTGCCTGTGGACCCCTCGCCGTACAACTTGCGCAGCTCGGCTGTCTCGCTGTCGTTCAGCACGGCGGTGGCCGCGGCGGCCTCCTCCTCGGCCGTCTTCACCAGCCGTTCGGCGGCAGAGACACACTCGCCGACCCCGGTCAGCGAACGCGGGATGCTCAACACCGCCTCCCTGCGCCGCCTGACCCCCTCGTCCATGGCCAGCGCCCGCGCCCTGCTGATGTGCCCCTGCGCGGCCCTGGCCGCGAACCTGGCCATGTCCGGCGGCACGCTGTCACGGGTGGCCAGCACACGGGCGACGGCGTCGGCAGCAGGGGTCGTCAGGTTCACCAGGCGGCAGCGCGACCTGATGGTGATCATGAGGTCGTCGGGCGCGGGGGCGCACAACAGCCACACGGTACGGAGCGGCGGCTCCTCGATGGCCTTCAGCAGGGCGTTGGCGGCCGATTCCGTGGCCCTGTCGGCGTCCTCGAACAGGATGACCCGCCAGCGCCCCTGCGTCGGCGCCCCGGCCGCCCGGAGAATGAGCTCGCGGGTCTGCTTGACGCTGTAGGACAGGCCCTCGGGACGCACCGACTCCAGGTCGGGATGCGAGCCGATCAGCACCTGGTGGCACTGGTCGCAGTGGCCGCAGCCGCCGTCTGGGCACAGCAGCGCGGCGGCGAAGGCGCGGGCGGCGTCCTCCCTGCCGGAGCCCGGCGGGCCGGTGAACAACCAGGCGTGCGTCATGCCCGCCCCGCGCCCGCCCTCGACGACCTCCCCGGCCGCCGCCGCAGCCCGCGACAGCACGGCGATCGCCTGGTCCTGCCCGACGAGATCATCGAAAACCGTCACAGGAGTAAGGCTAGCCGCGGATCGCCCCCGCCACAGCCAGCCACCCAATCACAACCGCCGCAACGCAGAGCCCTCCCCGCACAGGCGTACGGACCGGGGGCTAGTCGCGGATCGCGGGCATCGTGCCTGTGACGTCTTCTGACTCCCGAGGCACCGGATCAGGCAGGATCTCGCGAATACGATCCTGGACCTGGCGAGTGATCACCTCAGACGGCAGCGTCCCGTCGACCACGAGATACCGTTCAGGCGCCGCGGCGGCCAGCGCCCGGAACTCCTTGCGCACCCGCTCGTGGAACTCCAGCGGCTCCGACTCGATCCGGTCAGCGGCCCCGCCCAGCCGGGTCAGCCCCACCTCGGGCGGGGTGTCGATGAGCACGGTCAGGTGGGGCACCAGCCCGCCCGTCGCCCAAGCGTTGATCTTGGAGACGTCCTTCGGGTCGAGCGAGCGCCCGGCGCCCTGGTAGGCCAGGGACGAGTCGACGTAACGGTCGGTGACCACGAGCGAGCCCCGGTAGAGGGCGGGCCTGATCACCTTCTCCACGTGCTCGGCGCGGTCGGCGGCGTACAGCAGCGCCTCGGCCCGCGCCGACAGCCCGCGTTCGGCCGCGTCGAGCAGGATGGCGCGCAACCGCATGCCGACCTTGGTCGAGCCGGGCTCCCGTGTCTGGACGACGTCGTAGCCCTGGTCACGCAGCCAGATGGCCACGAGCCGCGCCTGGGTGGTCTTGCCGGACCCCTCGCCGCCCTCGAAGGCCACGAACAGCCCTGGCACGTGCTCGGGCGACTCGGCGGGGAACCGCTCGCCCTTGAGCGCCGCGATCAGGTCGGCGGCCAGGGAGATGTCCTTCCTGTCGTCCATGTGCAGCAGCGCCAGGATGCCGACGGTCATCGCGAGGACCCCGCCCAGCACCAGGACCAGGTTGGTGCCGTCGAAGCGGTAGCTCCACGCGCCCAGCGCCAGCGTGTGCTCGCCGAAGATCGCGGCCAGCGGGTTGGCCACGGCGACCACCAGCAGCAGGGTGACGCGCGCGGTGGACTGCAGGAAGGAGAACGTGCGGCCCCGGAGCGCGTCTTCGACCTCGAGCCCGATCAGCGTGTAGCCGAGGATCCAGGCAATGCCCGCGCACGCCCCCAGCACCACGGTCAGCATGACCACGATCACCAGGTTGTGGACCAGCGCGATCGCCACGAGCACCAGCCCCGCGACCGTGATGGCCAGGCCGAACAGCCGCCGCCGCGACAGCTCGCGCAGCAGCCTGGGCCCGAAGAACATGCCTAGTGCCATGCCGGCGAAGACCGCGCCGAACACGACGCCGTAGGCCGCGTCGCCGCCGCCGAGCGCCTCGACGTAGATCTTGGCCACGCCGACCACGGCCCCGCCCGCGGCGAACGCCCCGAGCATGCCGATGATCAGGCCGCGCACCAGCCGGTTGCCGCCGACGAACCGCCAGCCCTCGATGACCTGCTTGAGCACGGAGGGCGTGGAGATCGCCCCGTCGCGCTTGGGGATGCCGCGGAGGGTGAAGATCAGGATGGCCGAGACGAGGTAGGCGCAGGCGTTCACGTAGAGCGCCAGGTCGGTGGCGCCCCGCTCGGGCGGGAACGAGCCCAGCCCCGTGATCACGTCGCCCACCACCGACAGCGCCGCGAACAGCATGGCCGCGATCGGCGCGGTGCCGTAGGTGACCAGCAGGTTGAGCTGGTTGGCCGACGCGAGCTGCTCCTTGGGCACCAGGTTGGGCACCGTGGCGTCCTTGGCGGGCACCCAGAACAGGTTGACGCACTCGACGAGGATCGTCGCGATGATGATCCACTGGTAGCTGTCGACGAACGGGATCGACAGCACCACGGCGAACCTGGCCACGTCGGCCGCCACCATGGTCAGCCGCCGGTCGAACCGGTCGGCGAAAACGCCGGCGAGCGGCCCGAGCAGGATGGCGGGCAGCATCTTGGCGATGAACACACCGCCGACGGCCAGCGACTGCACGCGGTAGTCGCCCTGGGTGAGGTTGCCCGCGAGGGCGGTCAGCGCCAGGAGGTTGAGCCAGTCGCCCAGACTGCACACCGACATGGCCATCCAGAGCCGTCGGAACGGCGCATTGGCCAGCACATGTGTCGGACGGCGTCCGCCAAGGACAGTCATGATTTCAGCGTATCCAGGTGTTGACCGGAAGAGGGTAGACAAGCAGCCGAGCGGATATTCCGGCCGCTCGTTGGCTGAGGGTATTACGTTCGTGGGCTCGCGCGCAGGTTAGCCACGTGGAATAGGACCGCAAAAACATCATCAATTCATAACTCCGGCCTCGTGTCGGGCCTCTTCCACCAAAGGCCACCACTCGGCGCGTATGTCCGCAGGCAGGGCGAGCTCATCCCAGAGCTCGACGAGCAGCACTCCGTCGAGGTGATCGAGCAGTTCCTGGGGCAGACCCTCACACAGCAGGGCGGTGTAGGCCGCCCGCCGCGCATCGCGGTCGGCCAGATCGTAGACCCGGTCACCGAGCCGCACAACCCCCAGCGCCGCGGCGATCGGCAGCCGCGGCAGGCGGCTGGGCACGTGGAACGTGCGCCCCCCGCTCGCGCGGGCGGTGAAGGCCACCTTCGGCTCCAGCGCCAGCCGGAACCCGGCCGCGTCGAGGATGCGCCCCGCAGTCTCCAGCGTCGGCGACTTCCTGCCGTGCTCGTAGGCCGACAACGTGGTGCGCGAGGTGCCGCTCACGCTGGCCAGCGCCTTCTGGTTCATGCTCGCGGCATGTCTGGCCTGCTTGAACAGCAGCCCACCGCGCTTGGCCCAGAGCGCGACCTCGGTCGCCAGCGCCGTCTCCATGGGCGAAGACGCCATGCCCCACCTCCGAAAAGTATCCGCTCGGATACTACCTCAACATGGCAGGGCGTGACTACCGGATCGCGGAAAGTCAGGTCCGCGATTCACGTCCGCAGCTCCAGCATCGTGATCTCGGGCGGCGCCCCCACGCGGACCGGCGGCCCCCAGAACCCGGCTCCCCTGGTGACGTACACCTGCACGCCGTCGACCTCGGCCAGCCCCGCGACGACCCGCTGCTGCAACCCCACCACCAGGTTGAACGGCGTGATCTGCCCTCCGTGCGTGTGCCCGGACAGCTGCAGGTCCACCCCGTGACGCGCGGCCTGGTCCACCTGGACCGGCTGGTGCGCGAGCAGCACCGTGGAGCGGCTGGTGTCGCGCCCGCCGAGCGCCTTTTCGAAGTCGGGGCCGTCGCCGGAGGCCGCGCCGCCCAGGTCGTTCACCCCGGCCAGGTCGAGCACCGCGCCCTGGTGCCGGATCTCGACCCGCTCGTTTCGCAACGAGCGTACGCCGAGCTCTCCGAGCTCCTCGATCCACTCGCCCGGACCCTCCGGGGCGAAGTACTCGTGGTTACCAGTCACGAAATATGCCCCATAGCGTGACTCAAGGCTCTTCAGCGGCCTCGCCAGCGCCCCCAACTCGGCGACGGAACCGTCCACCAGGTCGCCCACGATCGCCACCACGTCGGCCTCAAGCCCGTTGATCATCCTGACGATCCGCTCGGCGTGCCCGACGCCCGTCAGCGGCCCCAGATGGATGTCGCTCACCACGGCGAACCGCAGGCCGTTCAGCCGAGGGTCCAGCTTCGGCAGCGCCACCTTGACCGGCTCGATCACGGGGTCGCCGAGCGCGCTCGTCATGCCGTACCCGACCGTGCCCAGCGCGCTGACGCCGGCCACTGCGGCGGTGGTCCGTTCGAGGAACAGCCGCCTGCTCATCGGCGCGACCGCGACGGGAGCCGGCGTCGCCGGCGCCTCCTCGACGGGTGCCGGCGCACCCGCCGGGACCGCGACGGGCTCGGGCGCGGCGACGGGCTCCTGACGGCGCTCGGCCCTGCGCAGCAGCACTCCGGCCACCGCCCGTGGGACCTCCAGCACGGCCAGGAACACGACCAGGTAGAACATCAACGCCAGCCAGATGAACCCCGGCCAGGCCACCCAGCTTTCCAGCCCCATGCGCGTACCCACGAACGTCGTCACGAGAACGACGAACAGGGCCGCCAACACCCAGGTCAGCGTCTTGCGCACCCGCCCGGGCCCAGTGGTGCGGCGCACCAGCCGGTACCACAGGTAAGAGTGGGCAACCAGCACCAAGGCCACAAAGAGGACGGCGATCACGATCACGACATTGATGCTACTTACGATTTGGCCGCCGGCTTCTTCGCGGGAGCCTTTTTCGCGGGAGCCTTCCTGGTGGTCTTCTTCGGCGCGGGCGCCCTCTCCCGCCGCTCGGCCAGGAGCTCGGCCGCCCGCTCGATGGTGATGTCCTCGACCTTGTCGTCCTTGCGCAGCGAGGCGTTCGTCTCACCGTCGGTCACATAGGGCCCGAAACGTCCCTCCTTGACCACGACAGGCTTGTTGGAGACGGGGTCATTGCCCAGTTCACGCAGCGGGGGCGCGGCGGCGGCCCGCCGTCCGCGCTGCTTCGGCTGCGCGAACAGCTCCTTCGCCTGGTCGATCGTGACCGTCAGCAGGTCCTGCTCGGAGGCCAGCGAACGCGAGTCGCTGCCCTTCTTCAGGTACGGCCCGAACTTCCCGTTGAGCGCCACGACCTCCTCGCCGTCCAGCTCGCCCACGACCCGCGGGATCGACAGCAGCTTGAGCGCGTCCTCGAGCGTGATCGTGTCCAGCGACATCGTCTTGAACAACGAGCTCGTACGGGGCTTGGGCGCGTCGGCCTTCTTCGTGCGCCGCTTCGGCGTCTCCTCCTTGGCCTGCTCGGGCAGGATCTCCGTCACATAAGGCCCGTACCGGCCGTCCTTGGCCACGATCATGTTCCCGGTCACCGGGTCGTGCCCGAGCTGCCGATCACCCGTCGGCCGCGAGATCAGCTCCTCGGCGATCTCCGCGGTCAGCTCGTCGGGCGTCATGTCCTCGGGCACGTTGACCCGGGCGCCGTCCCTGTCGAGGTAGGTGCCGTACCGCCCGACCCGCAGCACGATGTCCGTCCCCTTGATCGGGAACGAGCTGATCTCCTTGGCGTCGATGTCACCGAGGTCGGTGACCATCTCCTTCAGCCCTTCGTCGCCGTCGGAGCCGTAGTAGAAGCGCTGCAGCTCGGGCACGCGCTCGGCCCGGTCGTTGGCGATGTCGTCGAGCACCTTCTCCATCTCGGCGGTGAAGTCGTAGTCGACCAGGTTGCCGAAATGCTGCTCGAGCAGGTTGACCACCGCGAACGCCAGGAACGAGGGCACCAGCGCCGTGCCCTTCTTGAACACGTAGCCGCGGTCGAGGATCGTGCCGATGATCGAGGCGTAGGTCGAAGGCCGCCCGATCTCCCGGTCTTCAAGCTCCTTGACCAGCGACGCCTCGGTGTAGCGGGCGGGCGGCTTGGTCGAGTGGCCGGCCACGTCCATCCGGGACACGCTGAGCGCGTCGCCCTCCGCCAGGTTCGGCAGGCGCTTCTCGGAGTCGTCGCGGTCGGTCGACGGGTCGTCGGCCCCCTCGACGTACGCCTTGAGGAACCCGTAGAACGTGATCGTCCGCCCGGAGGCGCTGAACTCGACGTCCTCGCCAGACGACGACCGGCCCGCGGCCTTGACCGTGATCGACTCGCCGACCGCGTCCTTCATCTGCGAGGAGACCGTGCGCTGCCAGATCAGCTCGTAGAGCCGGAACATGTCGCCCGACAGCCCCGTCTCGCCCGGCGTGCGGAACTCCTCGCCGGAGGGCCTGATCGCCTCGTGCGCCTCCTGCGCGCTCTTGACCTTGCTGGAGTAGACGCGGGGCTTGTCCGGGACGTAGGCGGCGCCGTACAGCTTGATCGCCTGCGAGCGGGCGGCCGCGATCGCGGTCTCCGACAGCGTGATGCTGTCGGTACGCATGTAGGTGATGAACCCCTGCTCATAGAGCCGCTGCGCGACCTGCATCGTGTACTTCGCGGAGAAACCGAGTTTCCGGCTGGCCTCCTGCTGCAAAGTGGTCGTCCGGAAAGGCGCGTACGGCTTGCGCGTGTACGGCTTGCGCTCGACGGACTTAACCGCGAACGACGTCGCACCCAGCCGTCCCGCCAGCGCACCCGCGTCGGCCTCGGAAAGATGCAGCACCCCGGAGGTCTTGAGCCGCCCGGTGCTGGCGAAGTCGCGGCCCTGAGCCACGCGCTTGCCGTCGACCGAGGTCAGCGTCGCGGTGAAGTCACGCGGCCGCTCCTCGGGCTTGTTCGAGTCGAACAGCGCCTGCAGGTCCCAGTAGTGAGCGGGCGTGAACGCCATGCGATCCCGCTCGCGCTCGACCACCAGTCGCGTCGCCACCGACTGCACCCGGCCCGCCGACAACTTCGGCTTGACCTTCTTCCACAACACGGGGCTGACCTCGTAACCGTAGAGCCGGTCGAGGATGCGCCGCGTCTCCTGGGCGTCCACCAGGCGGAGGTTGAGGTCGCGAGGGTTGGCGACGGCCTCGCGGATGGCCTGCGGAGTGATCTCGTGGAAGACCATGCGGTGCACGGGAACCCTCGGCTTGAGCACCTCTCGCAGGTGCCAGGCGATGGCCTCGCCCTCGCGGTCCTCGTCAGTGGCCAGGTAGAGTTCGTCGGCGTCCTTCAGCAACTGCCTGAGCTTGCTGACCTGCGCCTTCTTGTCGGGGTTGACCACGTACAGAGGCTCGAACTCGTGCTCGACGTTCACACCGAGGCGCGCCCAAGGCTCCTTCTTGAACGCCTCGGGGATGTCGTCGGCCCTTTCAGGCAGGTCACGGATGTGGCCGATGCTGGACTCGACCATATAGCCGGCACCGAGGTAATCCTTGATCGTCTTCGCCTTGGCAGGCGACTCGACGATCACCAGGCGTCTTGTTCCGCCGGTGCTGCCGTTCTTGGCTGGCACGCTGCTTCCTACCTCACTGTTCGCTTGCAATCCCCCTGCCGGGAGTCGGCACAGATCTGAAAGGTAACCCGACTCGCGGAATTTTCCTTCCCCCGGGCTACCCACTAGCTTCCGGCTCCACCCACAAGCACGCAGAATAAGGCCCAGCGAGCGGCATGGCGCCCTGACTCACCCTGGAGACTAATCGTTGTGCTCGACTACTCCTACATGGATATCTTCATTCCACGCGACCTCACTCGCGAAGCAGCACGTCAACTGCTGACCGAACACGCAGAGTACGGTCAATGGGAGCTGGCGCGCGTCCGCGTCCACCCCGACGGCAGCCGCCACGTGCGACTCCGCCGCAAGATCATGCGGGTACGCCGCACGCTCTGACCGTGGACGAAGCTTTGCCCGCCCCCGGCTGAGCGCGGACATGGCTTTGCCCGCCCCGGGCCGCGCCCCCGGAACGGGCAAAGCGTCTATCGCCGTCTACTCACCGGCTGTGACGTCGTATATGTGCTTTCCGTTTTCGTTACTTACGGCCGAACCGGAACCGGCGAGCAGCGCCGAACAGCGTCGCCGAGGCCGCCAGCAGCGACCCGGCCAGGAGCGCCAGCACCGAGCCCGAGTTCATCCCCGTGAGGCCGGCGGGCTGCTCGGCGCTCATCAGGCCCAGGTCGCCGACGGGCAGGCCGCGGGCGGCCGAGTTCACCGCACCGCCGACCGGCGTGGAAGCGACGAGCTGGGTGGCCGGGTCGAGCGGGGAGGACGGCCTGGCGGGACGGCCACGGCCCGCGCCGTCGACCGGAGCGGCGGCCCGGGTCTTCTTCGGAGCCTGCGCCTGGGCGGGCAGGCCGGGCAGCTCCGGCAGTTGCGGCAGGCCGAGGGCCGTGGAGGCGTCCTGAACGACGGGAAGCGTGGCCGCGCCGCCCTGCACCTGCTGGGCGAGGCCGGCGACGTCCTGCAGCCCGGCGACGTTCTGGACGCTGGCCACGTCCTGGAGGTTGCCGGCGTTCTGGAGCCCGGCGGGGTCCTGCACGGGGCCGGTCACGTCCTTCAGACCGCTCAGGGCAGGAACAGAGGGCAGGACGGGCAGCAGCCCGCCCTTGGCGGCGGAGAACTTGCCTGTGGCGCGGGCGAAACGGTCGTACCCGTCAGGGCCCTCGTGCCCCGGCTTGCCGACCCGCGACCCGCCCAGGCACCCGGCGGCGGCATCGCCCAGGACGGCCGCCGCGTTGCCGCAGACGTTGACCGGCGCGGTGATCGGCGCGATGATCTGGTTGCCCGCCAGCACCCCGGCCCGGCCGGAGGTCGAGTTGCCGCCCCCGCCGACGCCGCCCTGCGGGTGGACGCTCGCTCCGCCCTTGCAGCCGGCCCGAGACCTCCCGAGCACCGCGGCGGCGTTGCCGCACACGTTGATCGGCGCCGTGATCGGGGCGATCGCCTGGTTGCTGCTCAGCACGCCAGCGGCGCCCGAAGTACGGTTGCCGCCCGCGCCACGCCCGCCGTTCTTGACGTACGAGCCGCCCTTGCAGCCCGCGAACGCGTGGCCGAGCACGGCCGCGGCGTTGCCGCAGACGTTGACCGGCGCGGTGATCGGCGCGACCGCCTGGTTCCCGCTCAGCACCCCCGCCTGCCCGGACGTCCTGTTGCCACCCGCGCCGGACCCTCGGTGGGTGTTCTCGGCCTCCGCGCCGCCCTTGCAGCCGGCGGTGGCGTTGCCCACGGCGTTGCCGCAGACGTTCACGGGCAGGGTGACGGGGGCGACGACCTGGTTGCCGCTGCCGGCGCCGAAACGCCCATCGGTGTCATTGCCCCTCGAACCGGGGGTCACGTGGCGGCTCTGGTAGCGCGGGCCGCCGCCGTGGTTGGTGACGCTGGAGCCGCCCTTGCAGCCCGAGAACGCCCGCCCGATCGCCGCGACCGAGTTCCCGCAGATGTTGACCGGCGCGGTGATCGGCGCGATCACCTGGTTGCCGCCGAGCACTGCCGCGTCGCCCGAAGTGCGGTTGCCGCCGACGCCCACGCCGGTGTTGTGGACGCTGGAGCCGCCCTTGCAGCCGGCCGTGGCGTCACCGAAGATCGCGACCGCGTTGCCGCAGAGGTTCACCGGGGCGTTGATCGGCGCCGTGACCTGGTTACCCGCCAGAACGCCTGCGTTCCCCGAGGTACGGTTCCCGCCCGCGCCGCCCTTGCCCTGGTTGCGCACGACGGCGCCGCCCTTGCAGCCGGCGTCCGACTTGCCGATCAGCGACACCGCGTTGCCGCAGGCGTTGATCGGCGCGCTGATGGGCGCGTTGATCTGGTTGCCGCCCAGCACACTGGCGTTGCCCGAGGTGCGGTTGGGGATGCTGCCTGTGCCGTGGTTGATCACCTCGGCGCCGCCCTGCGAGGACGCCTCGGACGAGCCGATCGCCGCGACGGAGTTGCCGCTGATGTCGATGGGCAGCGAGATCGGCGCGTTGATCTGGTTGCCGCCGCCGACGGACGCGTTGCCCGAGGTGTCGGCGAGGGCGGTGCCGGCGCCGCCGAATGACAGGGCGGCCACGGCCAGCAAGGCCGCGGGGGTCGATGCCTTGGCCCACGTACGCATGATGAATGCTCCTAGTGGTTCTTGGGGGGATTACCTGAACGGTTCGCGGGCAGCCCGAAGCCGGGCGCGGTCACGCGCACAGCGGAGACCTCGGGTTGGCGAACCAGCTTGAACTGACGTGATTCACCCGCGGGCGGAGGGGACGCAGGCCGCGCTCCGCCGCTCTACGACGGCCCGGTGGTCGTCACGGGACGTGGTCGCCACTGGACGTGTTCGTCACGGGACCCACCGGCCTGTTCGGCCCGGCTGTGCGGGCCCTTGAGCGGGGATCAGTCAGGTGAGAAAGAAGGGTCGTCCGCCGCTGTGCGGACGACGGGGGGCAGCACGCGCGCCACAAGGGCACGACGAGCCTGGAGCCGCGGGTCGTACACGGACCTCGCGACATCCCCTGAAGCGGGCCCGAACGGGCCGGCGCCACCACCATTGGGCACCAAGCCATTGGTGTCCAGGATCTTGCTGGCGGAGGCAGGTGGTGGCAGGCCAGGATCCCGCTGGCTGTTGAGGCCGTCGACCGTGCGCCCGGCCATCGCCTCGGCATCGCCCGACGCATCGGCGTCGGCCATCGCCTCAACGTTGCCCGATGCCCCGGCGTTGCCCGAAACCTCGGCGCTGGCCGATGCCTCAGCGTTGTCCGATGCCGAGGTCGGGCCGAGAGCTTGGACCGCGTCGGCTTGGAACGCGTCGGTCGTCACGGTCTCGGCGCGCGTCTCATCCGTGATCGAGGTGCCGGCTTGCGGGGCACCCGTCGTCACGGCAGTTTCCGCGACCGTCGTCGTGACCGTGTCCGCGGCCGTCATCGCGGCGGTTTGCGCGACCGCAGGAGCCACATTGAGCATGCCGTACAGAACAGCGAGCAGCCACCCGGTGACCACGAGGGCCCCGAGCACAACCGCCCGCACGACGACCTGACGGGCGCCGGCCGCGAACCGCGCCATCCGGCCGACCCGCTCGGTGATCGCGTCCTGTGCGGAGGCGGCCACGCGCAGACGGCACGCGCCGAGGGCCATCGCCCTCAGCTGCGTCACCGTCGCGCGCGCCACCACTTCATCCCTCCGAGCACTCCGAAGTCGGTCTCACAACGTGAGGCCGGTCCGTGAACGCATCCCTCAACGGTCCGTAACCGTAGCAGTACTCAAGGTTGTCGCAAGGGCTTTTCAAGCAGGACCCAGAAATTCACCAACCGCCTCGCGACATACCCTCCCAACTGGCCCATCACCCTCAAACAGACCGCCATGGGAAGCCCATCCGAAGCCCTCGGAACCTTCTCGGGGGAGGGCCAGGATTCTTGGTATGACGCACCCCTCAGAGTTTGCTAACCTTACTGAGCCGACGCGAGATGACGGTCCCGCGTGCAGGCACCAAGTCCGGGTGGCGGAATAGGCAGACGCGCTAGCTTGAGGTGCTAGTGCCCAGTGATGGGCATGGGGGTTCAAGTCCCCCCTCGGACACACACCGATCGCACATGTGGGGGTTCCGGTTCAACCCGGGCCTCCACATACTGCTTTTCTGGGTAGTACGTGAGCTGGTTGTAGAGCTCCGCCTTGTCGTCCGGGTCCGCGTCGTCAACCCGCCGCACCAGGTCCCCGACCTCCTCGATCATCGACCGGATCTCCGCGATGGTGATGCGCTGCGCCGCCGGAACAGCTTTGAGCTCTCCTTCCAGGCGAGCGCGTTCGCTCTTGGTCTCGTTGATCCACGAGGAAATCTCGATCGGATCCCCTCCGGCGTCAAGCGCTGCCCGCCGAATGATCCACGGACCAAGGTCCACCAGCCTGCCCCGCTCATACCGTGCCGTCGTGATAACCGCGAGGTGACCACTCGGCGCGAGAACATGCCGTGCATCCTCCAGGAACCGGCCCAGCTGCGGCACCCCGAGCGTCGGCTGCTCCGTCCGGCATGCGGGGACAGGAGACCTCCACCGAGCCAACCGTCCGTCCGAGTTCTGGGTACGGAGGAAGCGCCGCGATCAGCAGCTCAACCTGGCCCTCGAGTCCGAGCAGCGCTTGCCGAAGCTCATGCGGCCCGCATGGGCGCATTCTCACCGCCGCCCGTGACATCACTTACCTCGACGCGGCCCTGGCCGCCTGATTCCAAGGAATCCCCCATGACGTACCTGCCCCCCATGCCGCCTTCCGCACGGCGTGGATTCTCCGGGCCTGCGGTCGCTTTGATCGCTGTTTCTCGCCCTGGGCGCGGGTTGCGTCGGCGGTGTGGCCGTGGGAAGTATCGGCAGCACGCCGACCACGGTCGCGTCCCCCACCCAGCCAGCCGCCGCCAAGGCGCCGCAGGACACCACTCTCCCGCCGGCCGAGAAGGAGGAGAAGGGCCGTCTGGTGAAGCTGCCCGACTTCAAGGGACAGAACGCCGCGATCGCCCGCCAGTGGCTGGTCGATCGGGGGTGGGACGAGTTCACCAACATCGAGCTCGGCTCGCAGGACCGCGACGAGACGATGGTCCTCCTGCCGGAGAACTGGACGGTGACCAAGCAATCCCACAAGGCCGACAGCAAGGTCGAAGTCGGCACCACCATCGTGCTCACCTGCACGAATGCCTCCTGATAGCCTCGCTCATCCTGTTCAGGTCGAGCACGAGCATGGCGTGATCACGTCGTTCGGTCCAGGCGCTGCCGGCCGCCGCTGGAGCTGGCCAAGCTGGACAGGACGTACCAGAGCGCGGACACCACGCTGAACACCAACGCCGACAGCTTGTCTAACCGAAGGTGCTACCGAATAGGTACGGACATCGACGAGCATCCCTAAAAGGACATAAGTCGCAGATCGGCCGCCGACGTTCCGCCAATTCACGCCAATCACAGGAACATTATTCTGCTCCCCTGAGACTCTGATCTCTTTTTTCGGGAACAGGCGGACAAAATGCCCCAAACCTATACTCTGAGGGCTTTGAAGCTGACACCCGAGCATTTCAGGGTGTAGCTTCTGTATCTTTACATCAATGAATCCAAGGCGCATAACCCGTGATAAATGATCATTTCCCGGCGAGATGGCCCATCGGCACCCTTTTGGACAGACTCAGTCCGGAGGACCGGACGGAACTTCTGGCCCTCGCGCCGTCGTCCCCGCGAGAGGCTGGGGAACCGCTCATATATCAAGGAGATCGAGAGAGCTCCGAGGTTTATCTACTGAGGTCCGTCCCAGGTCAGCGGCTCACGGCGTGTGTGAAGGTGACGGCCTACCTGGAATCAGGCGGGGCGGCCATGCTGGGCATCCGCGTCAGCGGTGACGTGGTCGGCGAGCTGGCAGCTCTACGCAGACAGCCGAGATCGGCCATGGTGACCACGTGCAGTCCGATGTTGGTGCACGTCATCCGCGCACAGGCATTCACCGACTTCCTCGATCGCCACCCAGCGGCATGGAATGCACTGGCCAGAATGATCGCCGACCGGCTCGACTGGGCCAACCGGAGAAGAACTGACTTCGCCCAGTTCAGCGTGCCTGTACGGGTCGCGAACGTGCTCGTGGAGATATCCAGCCGACACGGAGTCGACAGGGTCGACGGAAAACGGGATCTCGGAGTCGATCTCACCCATGAGGAGATCGCCAATCTTGTCGGGGCCAGAAAAGACGCCGTCTTCAAAGCCATCCGACGTTTCAAGGATCTTGAACTGATCGACCCCGGTCATCGCCGGAAGATCGTCATCGACCCAACCGGTCTGGCCAATTTCCGGTAAAGCGTACTGGTACGTCTTGGGGCGATGCGATCTTCGCCAGACTCTGTCCCCAACGATCTCCCCGACCACTCTGGTCGATCTTTCTCGCAACCACAAGGTGACGTGATGCTTGATTCTGATTTCAGCCGCCGCTTGGTCATGGCGGTCGATGCGGAGGGATACGGCCGCGGCGACGACCTTCGGCACGACTCGATCCAGTCGGGCTTGGCCCAGGTCATGAACCGGGGCGCACGAGAGGCCGGGCTGCGCCGCGAGACCTGGGTCCGCCAGGAAGCCGGCGACGGTGAGGTCATTGTCTTCCCCGAAGGGGAGCCCGAGCTCCGGGTCATCGACGACCTGGTCCGCCGCGTGCGCAAAGCACTCCACGACCACAACCGCGAACGCCGAGACGACGCCCGCCTGCGGATACGCATCTCTATCGGCCACGGGGTCGTGAAACGTGGCGCGATGGGCTTCGTCGGCCAGGTTGTGGTGACCACCTGCCGGCTGCTCGACGCGAAGGCCGCCCGTGCCGCCCTGAAGGTGAACCCGCGCACCGACCTGGTGCTGATCCTCACCGATCGGCTCTACGAGGACGTCGTCCGACAGCTCCACACCTCCTACCGACCAGAGTCCTTCACCCGGCTGGAAGTGCCGACCAAGGAACGTACCGAGATCGCCTGGATGTGGATTCCCTCAGAAGACCTGGATCAGAAAGGAACTCCCGACATGAACAACTTGCCCGAAGTCGCCGACACCCTGTGGGCTCTGATCGCTGGTGGCGCCCTCGAACGTCTCGGCGCCTACGGCACCGAGACCGGGCTCGGTGGCGCCCGGAAACTGCTCGCGAAGATCAAGGAGTTCCGCTCCGAGCAGGGCCGACCGGCCGACCCGGAGTCGCGCGACGACCTGCTGGAGTCCCTGGAGAAGCTGGTGCGTGTCGACGCCGCCGCGGAGCAGTTCGCGCAGCAGTTCAACGCCGAGCAGATGACCGTCAACCTGATCACTGCCCCCATTTCCGGTGAGGAGATCAACTTTGGCATCCGAAACTGAGTCGCCGGCCGAGGGGGTCCTGATCGGTGAGGAAGCCACGCCGGTCGATTTGACTGATCAGGCCGAGGCGACGGACGAAATTTTCGCGCAAGTCTCCCAGGTCCAGACCGTCATCAACCACATCCACGGCAACATCGGGGGAGCCTCCTTCGGCATCTCGGGTTCCCGCCCCAAATCTCGCCGCACATCCGGCCCTGTATCCCAGCACGAAATGGCGGAGGCCCGCACCTGCTACGTGCGCCACGCCAGATACAAGGCCGCCGCCGAACAGCTGGAGAGCGGCAACATGGTGGCCTTGATCGGCAACGCCGGCACTGGCCGCCGGACGGCGGCGCTCAATCTGCTTCACGACTTCGTCGGGGGGCGGCACGAGGTGGTGGTGGAACTCAGCCCTGCCCACACGCTGGAGAAGCTGGCCGCCCGCGAATACCGGAAGGCTCACGGCTATTTGCTGTGCGACTGGCCCAAGGACGACGCTGACGGGAACATCGCCGACTTTCACGTACGGGAGATCAGGCGCCGCGTGCGCGATGCCGGGGCCCACCTGGTGATCACGGGAACGGCCACTTCGCTGCCCGAAGAAGACCAGATCTCCTGGCTACCGCCGCCGGTCCGCGACGTCCTGCGGGCTCACCAGGTGGCGCCCGACGTCGCTGACGAGGCCGCCACTCGAATCACCGCCGACCATGCCATGACCGACGTGGTGACACTGGCGCGTGATCTGGCCGCAGGGGTTCCGCTGGACAATGCGGTCGGCAAGCTGGAGTCCGCCGGGCGGCGCGACGTGGTCGCCTGGTTCGATAGCCCACGTACTCGAGGTGAGCTCCTCGAGATGGCCGCCATGGCCTTCACCGCCGGCCTCTCGGAAAGCGGCTTCGAGTCGCTGCTCGCCCGGCTGGAGTCCATCGCCGGTATCGAAGTGGAAAAGGCGGATGCCATCTCGGCGGATGATCCAATGCCGAGCCGCCGCCTGCTCCGGGTGGCAGAGGGCTCGCTCTTCAGTCTGTCGCCGGGACGCAGGCTGGAGTTCAGGGTCGATGGCCACCGAACACATGTGATGCGGGAGCTGTACCAGCGGCACGGCATGCGGTTGTGGGACCCGGTCACCGAATGGCTACATGAGTGCGCCACTCTGCGCGACAATCCAAGCGCACAGGCAGGGATCGCCAGGGGGGTGGCGATTCTGGCCTCCGTCGCGGACTACTCGTACGTCGAAAGCACCTTTCTCACCCCATGGGCCCGCGGAAGCGGCGTCATGCGCAGCCAGGCCACCGCCGCGATGGCCATCTCATGGTTGTGCGTGGACGAGACGACCCGTCCAGAGGTTCTACGTACGGTCGCCTCGTGGACGAGGGCATCCGCCGCCAGACCCAGGTTCACCGCCACCCTTGCCTGGTCCGGTGAGCTGGGCATCCGATTCCCACTGGAAGCGGCCCGGATGCTTTGGCTGCAGATCAGAGACAGTGAGAAGCCTGTCCGGCATGCGGAGATTGCACTGGCCCGTCTCTTCACAGCGCTGACCGAGGCCACCGGCAATGCCCTCCCGATGCTCGACCGGTTTGCACGTCAGATCAGCAACGACAGGCGGATCGGCCGTGCGCTCGACCCGCTGATTCGGGCGATCTTGAGTATCTTGTCGGCTCGCGCAGACGGTGTCAGAATGCCCACAGTCACCGCTCACCTGCGCAGTTGCCCTGAATCAGCTGCTCCCCTCGCCAAACTTTGGTCCGCGGTTCTGGTCACGCGCCCTCACCGCAAGAATGCACTGGCCGCCCTGTACGACGCCGTCTGCGCCTTCGACGAGCGCGACGACGATGACCGCGACCGTGTCCGTGCCCTGTTCGCAGCGCTCGTGGAGGCGCTCCCTGCGAAGGAACGGCCGCTTCTGGCCCATGACCTGCGGCGTTACGCCATCTCCCGCAACGCCGACGAGAACCGGCTGGCGCTTCTCCTGTCGCTGCTCCGGATCTTCTTGAACCCGGCTGTACTGTCCCTCGACTCCATTGGAAAGCGTCCATGAGCTACCCCGTGATCAGCCAGATCCCCCTTGATCCTGTCGCCAAGCAAGGGTTCCTGAGCAAACCCCGGCGCCCGATCTCCAGCCTGCCTCGCCAGCTCCCACATCAGCGGCTCGTCTTCGAGTACGACGGCACGTTCGTACTGGGCGACCGGCGACTGCGCGGCGACGAACCGCACGTGCTGCACGGCGACAGCGTCAGCGTCGTGGACGTGGCCAAGGACCACCCGGTGACGATCCACGTGTCGATCAACTCCTCCGGCGCCCACGACTTCACGGTCGCGGTGCAGTTCCGCTGCACGGTCGACGAACCGATCGAGGCGGTGCGCGCCGGCCTGACCGACGTCACCGAGCACCTGGTCACCTACATCCGGGCTTACCACAAGCTCTTCGAACTCGGCCGAAGCCATGGGTTGCACGAGGCCCACGAGTTGTGGACGATCGTGCATGCCCAGGTGAAGGCTTACACGACCCTGGTGCCGTGTGTACTGCCCGGCATGTCGGTCGAGTTCGCCAGCCTCGACGTGTACGCCCCCGACGAGATCGCCCAGGGGCGGCGGCGCTACGAAACCGGCCTGCACAACATCCAGGGCGAACACGGCCTCCGCGACGCCAAACGCAAGCTCGACCGTGACTTCGAACTCGATGAGCAGGATTACCTGCACGCCAAGGACCACAGCGCCAACGACTTCACCCGGCAGGAAGCGGCCCTCGACCGGGATCAGCAGATCACCGAGGCCACGAAGGTCAGAGACTTCCTGAACAGTGGTCCCGGCGCCGCCGACGGCCTGTATTTCACCACTCGCGATCTCAACGACCAACAGGCCGCCGACCGTTACGCCGCTCTGGGTGACCGGGAATACAGCGCAATCCAGCGCGGGATCCAGCAGGAGCACGAGTTGCAAGTCCTCCAGGCCCGCGCCAGGGCCGAGGTCGTCCAGGCAGCGATTGCCCAGGGCCTGTTCAACGAGACAACCGGCAAGGAACTGCTTGCCACCTTCGACGACGTCGAGCCTGAAGCGGAGGTGAAGGAGCTCGAAAGACCCGCTTACGAGGCCCGCGCCGAGGTGACAGCGGGCGAGACCGACGACGATTTCTTCATGGAGGAGGACGTCCGTGGTTGACATCCTCCACGGATCCAAGGCGGCCGAGCAGCACAGACGGCACCCCCGGCGCCGGGAACGGCTCACTCTCGGGACGTTCCTGCGTCGGTTCACCGGAGTCGACGAGAAGATCCTCGCAAGTGTCCCGCAGGAACGCTCCCGCTACACCAGCCTCGGCGGAGTCGTGGTCAGCACCGCGCTCATCGCTGGCGCCTCCATACTGGGCGCGCTGACACTGCTCTCGCAGGTGTCCCCGCTGTATCTGGTGCCGATTGCGGTGCTGTGGGGCCTGATCATCGCCAACGTCGACCGATTTCTGATCACCAGCCTTCACGGCGACAATGACGGCTGGTCACGCTGGGGCAACGTGCTCATCCGCCTTGCCCTCGCCGTGGTCATCGGGATCTTCATCGCCGAGCCCCTGACCCTGAAGATCTTCCAGGAACGGCTCGACCGGCAGATCATGGTAGAGCGAGACCAGGCGATCAGCCTGACGGAGAGCCGGTACAAGCAGTGCAACCCCCTGAGAGGGTCTGCGCCTTCGGGTGTCGACTGCACCGGCTATCTCCTCGACGGCGGCGACCAGGCGCTCACCGTCGAAGGCAACATGATGCAGAAGCAGGACAATCTCAAGGCCGCAGAAAGTCGGCTGGCGGCGGACATGGAAGAGCAGGGGCATCGAGAGAGACTCCGCAACCAGGAATGTTACGGCGAGGACACGGACGAGACCACGGGCGTGCCCGGCAACGGACCCGAGTGCCAGAGCCGGAAGGACGAACTCACGACCTTCCTCGCCAACCATGACATCCCCCAGCAGAAGGCGAAGGTGGCAGACCTGAAGGAGGAGATCGGCTTACTCGCGGCCGATCGCGCCAGTGCCGAAAAGGAACGAGCGGAGACTTTCAGCAAGAAGATCGCCGAGCACGTCGAGGAGAAGAAGCGTGCCTACGCCGACATTGGTCTGCTGGACCGATGGGAGGCACTAGGCACGGTCGCCGGCCAAAGCGGCATGGTCAACTTCGCCCACTGGTTGCTGCGCATCATCTTCGTCCTGCTCGACTGCATGCCGATCATCTCGAAGATGCTGAACGGCAAGACCGAGTACGACCGCCTGCTCACTCAGGAGTTGCGCGCGGGCTCAGCCTGTCACGAGGCCGAACTGAACTTCACCACCCGGCAGACGACCGGCGATTACGAGATCAGGCTACGCATGGAGGAGAGCCGGCTGAAAGCCGAGCGCGGCCGGATCGACCGAGATCAGCGCGTCGACGAGGCATCCAGGGACGACGAGATCGACCGTCTCGCCCGTACCTTTATGACCTCGATGCCCACGCAACGATAACGACCGGCACCTCTATCCACGAGCGCGAGGCCCCGTGAGCCGGCCCCTGCACCTGGTCATGCTTAACGACGTGGTCACGCTGATGGAGCGCGACGAGAAGACTAGAGCGCACCACGCCCAAGCGATCACCGAATTCGGCCGTCGTTGACACCAACGGCGCGGCTGCCGGTGGACCGCGCCGACGCCAAGGTCGAAGTCGGCTCCATCATCGTCCTTACCTGTACCAAGCAGAAGCGAATTTGTGACCCACCGTCCCTATCGTCAAGGGACCCGGAGAAGGGCGGCAACACATTGCAACGCTCCAACCCAAAGAATTCTCATGGGCCGCACTCGAGACCCATGGGCAGAGTCAGCGACCTCGCCGCATTCGGGCAGGCTGAGCTAATAACGGCGGGCGCAGCGGCCGGGGTAACAGAGGATGATCTCCTCGCGATCCGCGCCTATCCCCCGCAGCTTCGCAAGGGCATTCTGAGCCATGTCGGGCTTCGTGACATGCGATCGATCACCAAGCTTGCGACTGCCACTCTCGCCGGTACGTTGCGTGGCAACGACAAACGGCGGCGTGCCTCGCTGATCCGCAATCTGAGCTTGCCCTTCATCTTCGCGTTCGAGAATCACGACGACCTTTCCTTGGACGAGTGCGCGGAGTTGATGGACCCCGCCTCAGCGGGAGCCGCCCTCGCCAAGGCCCACGCGTTCGTCAAGATGCTGGTGAGCACAAGAGCTCTGGGCGACTCTCTGACCGATCTCGTTCTCACCGAGATCTATCGGCTTGACGTACCCCTGTCCCCCATGGCGCTCGCATTTCTCGCCCCTTCTCACGAGCGCCTTGGGCCCGCCGCGGCGGCAGCGGTCCGTTCGGCCTGGGACGAGCTTCGCGCTCGCCACCCTGGACTCCCAGACGAACCGATTTCGCTGCCCCAGCTCAGAGACATCGCGCTGGCACTTCCCTCGCAATCGACTCCGCCTGCGGAGGACACGCCGGCCGACGACGAGGACAACGCTCTCGATAGGAGTGAGATGGCCCTCTATGAGGACAGCCGAGAAGGCGCTCCGCTCACGGCCGAGGCTCTGCGGGCAGAGCTGGATCTACTGCGCGAGACGTTTCTGGGCGCGGCCGACGCCGCCGAGCGGGCGCGGGCAGCGTTCGCCAACGGTGCGCGTCCTTCGGGCCAGGACATCAACGTGATCACGCGCGGTATCCAGGACTTCGACGGGCTGCGGGAGAGGCTGGAGTCCGCGCAGGGCTCCCCGATCGCCGCAGCCACCATTGGTGCCCTCGATGAGGTACTCACCACCCTCGAGTCGGCCGAGGCGCCGCGCGAGGAGATTCACGCGCTCGCTCATCTCAGCGGCCCACCTCAATTAGATGGACTGCTTCAGGAGGTTCGTGAGGCGGCCCTCGTCGAATCGCCTGCCCTGGAGATCCTGGCTGAGCTCATCCGTCTCGCAGATGATGATGAGGCCATCATGCAGGTGGTCGAACTGGAGGAACGCTTCCGTCAGGAGGCGCCCGGCCACTGGGTGCCATTGGCCACGGCCGCAGCACGCGGCATGCTGACCGTCCCCTCCCTTCCTCTCATAGCCGATGGAGACGACAACCCCCCATCGGACGAGGACGACGAAGGAGACGAGCCGCAGCCACCCGCCCTGGAGGTGGAGCCGGAGCCAGCCGCGGAGGACGATCTGGCGGACCTGGACGCGTTCCTGGATGACCATCAGGCCCAGCTGGCGAAGCCGAAGCCGGCACGACCGGCCAAGGGACGCACCGCCGTTGAGCCAAAGCGAGAACAGTCTCCCGCCCCGGCTGCACAGGACGCGCCCGACCAGCCATTGACCGAACCGGCTCGGGCGCCCTCCCCTGCACCGGCCGCTGACGGCCCGAGCGTCACAGGTCACGTTGCCGAAGCCGAAGCGCTCGCGCTCCGCGCCGGACGGTTCGGGTTGACGGCTTGGCTACGTGACGCCACGGGCAGAGCGCCCGCCGAGGTGAACGCCCGACGATGTGCCGCGATCGCCGCCGACATGAGCGAGTTCGCCGGCCGTCTGTCGGCCGCCTTCACCGAATGCGCCCGCGAGGTGTCGATGAAGGCTCTCAGCAACGACACACCTGGCCAGTTGCTCGTGTGGGCGGCCGCGCTGCGCACTGGTCTGATCCACCCGACACCGGAGGCGGCCGACCTGCTCGACGAGCTCTCCTCTGCTCTGTCGCCCTACCCCGGGCTGGCCGCATACGGCGAGGCGTTCAGTGCGATGGCGCAGGCCGGCGCCTACCTGGTGCCGGGATTGTCCGGGCGGATGCACGACGCGTCACAGGCAGAAGCCAATCGAGAGATTGCCGCCGCTGCCGCCGCCAGATTCCTGGAGGACGGCCCGTCTCAGAAGATCAAATTTGCCCTGGCCACCGAAGTCTGGAAGTCCCTGC
This sequence comes from Nonomuraea purpurea, assembly GCF_042650645.1. Lineage (NCBI taxonomy): Bacteria > Bacillati > Actinomycetota > Actinomycetes > Streptosporangiales > Streptosporangiaceae > Nonomuraea > Nonomuraea purpurea. The sequence goes on along the minus strand of NZ_JBHSBI010000049.1, from coordinate 44,118 downwards.
TGCAGGAAAACATCAGCCCAAGCCCGGGCAGGCTGCTGTCCATCGCGGCTCAGGACGACGCCTCTCGGGTGCGTGAGGTGACTCAGGAACTCGACGCTTTGCGCACCGGAGACGCCATCGACCGGTTGATCGACGCAACGACCAAGACCAGGACCTCCCGCAAGGGAGGCAACCACATCCACTCCAGTGCCAGGGCCAAGCTCATCGAGAAGATCGACAGAGCACTGGACCTCGTGGCGGACTGGGTCGCGGCGATACGCGAGGTGAAGTCGCTTCAGACGGACGACGCCGGTGTCTCCTGGGTGGTGAAGCCGCTCAATGAGCTGCGTACGGTCGTCAACCGCAATCGGAGCCAGGCGCAGGAAGACCTCGCGAGCTTGGCGAACTCCCCTGACCCGCTCATCGCCGCAGCGGCGACCGGCGCTTCAATGCTCGTCGATGACACCCTGCGACTGCTGGATGGCGGCTCGCTCGGGCAGCCGGAGCCGTCCACCACGCACGTGCTCAACGCCGACCTGCTCCTATCACCCGCGATCCGATTTGACGGGGACACTGTCGGCCCCCTGGGGAAGCCGGCGCTTTCCGACCTGTTGGCCGCCTGCGCGGCCGACAACCGGGACTGGCGTGCCACCTTCGAGGCCAGAGCCGATCGCGGTGACCACGCCGGTACCCGGGCTCTGCTGTTCGTGCTGGGGTACGACGACCCGACGCTGGCCACCGAGCTTCGCGGGCGGAGAGAGAAACTCGTCGATGCCGCCCGGCACGACCGTGACAACCGGATCGAGGACATCCAGGACCGGATCGCGGAATGGCGGCGGGACGGCGTGCTGCCCGAGGTGGTCGCCACCCGGTTCGCCGCCAGGCTGCAGGCGCTCGGCAACGACGACCGCGACGACTTCGATGCCATCTCCGATGCCCTGGGTCAGCTGGAACAGGAGGTCGCCAGGATCCGCGAGGAGCAGATCGCCGCCGAGCTCACCACTCTGAGCAGCATCAGCGCCGAGAACACCGACGTCGCCGGGGTCCACGAACGGATCAGGATATACATCGAAAGCGGCGACCTGACCACCGCCCGTGAGTTCCTCGCGCAGGCCAAGGCCGGCAAACAGCTTCCAGAGACCTCCGACACCATCGATCATTTGGATCGATACTTTCCGCACTTCCCTTCGGCGTTCGAGGCCATGTCCGCCAAGCTGCCGGGCAAGCAGAAAGGTCGCGAAGGCGCGGAGTGGCTGCAGAAGCTCAAGGACGCGCTCCACACCGGCAATGAGATCAACGATTCCGCTCTGAGCAGCCTCCTGCTCCACACCGGACTGTCGATCTCCGCCATCCCCAGAGGCAGACGCGGGGTCTCCGAGAACGGGCTGCGCGTCTGGCAGCACATGGCTCAGGGACCGAAGTCCGCGGGAAACTTCAGAAGCACCGTCACCGGAGTACTGCAGATGATCGGCCTCGAAGGCGATCAGGAGGCATCCCGCGAGGAACAGAACCGGATCTGGATCACGCTGAACCGGGTCCGGACGATCGGCGACCCGCTCCTGCCTTCCTTCGGATCCCGGATGAGCCCGTCGGGCGACCGGCTCCGCCTGTTGCTGGTGTGGAAGTCTCCGGGACCGCAGCAGGTGATCGAGTGGCTCAAGGATCAGCCCGAAGATCAGACCGTAGTGGTCTTCTACTTCGGCATCCTTACGACCGAGCAGCGTCGCCAACTCGCTGCGGCGAGTCGCCGACGGCCCGCGCCTGTCGCGGCGGTTCTCGACGACACCGCGATCAGCTACCTCGCCTGTCTGCCCGAGGCCAACTGGACGTCGACCGTAAGTCTGCTGGCCCCGTTCACCTCCACCAACCCGTACGCGCCTACCGGCGACGTTCCCGAGGAAATGTTCTACGGGCGGCTGGACCAGCTGCACGAGGTCACCAGTCGCACCGGATCCTCGTTCGTCTACGGCGGACGCCAGCTCGGCAAATCGGCCTTGCTGCGCAAAGCCGAACGGAACGTCCGCAAGACCGATGAGAACCGGAAGGTCATCTCCGCGATCATCCAAACCATCGGCAGGATCACACCCGTCAAATCGCTCTGGCAGATGCTCGCGGGACAACTGGCCGAGGCCGAGGTACTGCCCAGTTCCGCGGCCTACCTGACCGACCCGAAGGAGATCTGCGACGGGGTGAAGGAGTGGATCGGGGCTGATCCCGTCAGGCAGTTGTTGATCTTGCTGGACGAGGCCGACGAGTTCCTCAACACCGACGCCAGGGACACCGGTTTCGCGAACGTCATGGCGTTGCGCAACCTCATGGTGGATACGGACTATCGTGTCAAGGTCGTCTTCGCCGGCCTCCACCAGACGGCCCGGTTCAAGAGCTATTCCAACCAGCCGATCACCCACCTGGGGACTCCCATAGCGGTCGGACCGCTCGACCCCCAGGACGCCTACAGTCTTCTGACCAAGCCGCTACAGGCGCTGGGGTTCCGCTTCGCTCCACGGCTGGCGGCACGTGTCATCGCCGAAGCGAACAACGCCCCGGCTCTGATCCAGCTGTTCGCGGACGCCCTTTTGACGAGGCTGCGCCGGATCTCCACCGCTCACGCGGCGGTGCCGTACGAGATCACCCGCGAGGACGTGGACAAGGTGTGGCGGGACAACAAACTCGCACAGGGCTTCCGTGATCGCTTCGAGTGGACACTGAATCTGGACAAACGGTACAAGGTCATCGCCTACACCGTGGCGTTCCGTGCGCTCAACGAGGGAACCGACGTCACGCTGACGGCCGGCAAACTGCGGACCGAGTGCCAGGAATGGTGGCCGCAGGGATTCAGGGACTCCACCAACGACGGTTTCCTCGGCCTCCTCGAAGAATGCGTCAACCTGGGTGTGCTCGCCGCCGACGGAGAAGGCTACCGGCTGCGTACCCCGCATATTCTCAACCTGCTCGGCGGAGCCGAAGAGGTCGAGACCGTGCTGGCGCAAGCCGACACCTTCGAGCGCCCCGACTCCTTCGACGCGCAGTCATACCGCCACTCCTACAAGTCCAACGACGAGTGCTCCCCACTGACTGGTGGCCAGGTCACGCGACTCCTCAGCCCGCGCAATGTGCTGCACCTCATAGCCGGATCCCCGGCGCTGCAGATCGATCGGGTCGCCGCGGCTCTCGAAGAGGCGGCACAAACGCACAAACAGGCTCAGACATGGCGTGTGGAGCCGGGTAGGTTCACTTTCGAGGGAGCGCTACAGCGTGCCGCACAGGGCCCGGATCACGATGTCGTGATCGTCGATCTCACCGGGCTGTCGCACAAGACGACGACCACCATGCATCGAAAGGCGGTCAGGGCACTCTCCGCGCCAACTCGGGGAACGATCGCCGTCGCAATGATCGCGCCGCCCGAGCACGCCTCCTTCTGGCTTTCAGCAGGTCGCGGAACAACAACCGGTGACGACGAAACCACCGTGCTGGGCGGTGCGGCCGAGCTCATCGAGTTGCAGCGGTTCAATCGTCCCGCCGTCCGGCAATGGATGTACGAGGTCGGGCTCGGGTTCCAGGAAGATCCGAACCGAGCTTCTCTGCTCCGTACCACCGGTGGATGGCCGCTCTTGATCAGCAAGGTGATCAACACGCTCACTGCCGGTGACGCCGACCGCGATCACGCCCTGGACTCCTGCCAGGCTTATCTGGAACGGGAACCGGAGCAGTTCGTCCAGTCGACCGGAGTGCTATCGAGCACGGCGATCAGCTCCGCCTGGCGCATGCTCGTGGAGCTCTCCGACGCCGATACGCCCGAGACGCTCGCCGACTTCCTGGCATCGGAGGACGCCGGTCATCCACTGGCCGAGGCCAGCCTGGAGGAGGAGGGCTACATCTCCACCGCAGATTTGGTGGAGGTGCTGCGCATCCTCGGTGCGCTAGTCCCTCAGGAGGACGGGAGGCTCATGCTGGAGCCCGTTCTCACCAAGGCCACCCAGCAGATGGGGCTCCCCAAGTGACCTCCGACCCACTCATGCCGATCCTCCAGGCGGCAGCGCGCGTGCTCCTGTCCCGGCCAGGCATGGCCGGGCAGGAGCATGACGCAGAGCGGTTCGCCACTGAACGACGCCAGTTGATCATCGATGCGCTGGCCAAGGTACCCGGGCTGCGGAGCAGGATCCGAGACGGCCTGGAGCTCCGTCGTGACGACGTTGATCTCCAGGCGGTCTGCGCCCTGGTCCTGTCCGCCGACGACGATGTTGTACGAGCTGGCCTGCGACTGCTCGAACTGCTCGGTCGGCAGGAAACGGCGCGCCAAACCCTGCGTGCTCGCCACCACACCAAGGTCAACGGGCTGAGGAGCAAGCTGGAAACGGAGAAGGGTCGTCACAACCACACCGTCGCGGAACTGCGGAGCGCCGGCAACGCGCTCGCAGATGCGGAAAAGCGCGCGGAGGAACTGGACACCCAGGTCGCGGCGCTCCAACGCCGACTACACGACCCACGTGTCCTCGCCTCAAACCTGCTCAGCACCCTCCAGCGATCTCCTGACGGCACCGGTGAGACCTCTGAGGCGCGCGATCCACGCAACACCCGCACCGATGTCCAGGACCGGCCCCCTGTCGTGGTGGCCGCCGAGGTCGCCGGGATCGCACCGGATTCCCTCGTCGCCGCCTTACAGGCGATCATCTCGCCACCACGAAATGAGCCGGAGAGCCCTCGAGTGACCGTCTCCCGGGAACGGCGTCTTCGCGTGCGTCCTCTCGGAGGCGCCACCGAGATCGGCGGCTCGTGCGTGCTCATCGAAGCAGGACAGACCCGCCTGCTGGTCGACGCCGGACTGATCCCGGGCAATCCAGCACGTCCACCACGTCACATCGACCAGGCTCTGTCGGAGCCCATCCACGCCGTAGTGATCACACACGCTCACACTGATCACTGCGGGTACGTTCCCGCCCTGGCCACGCGCCTTCCGAACCTACGCATCATCGCCACGCCCGAGACCACCGCGCTGATGCCACGCATGTGGGCGGACTCGGCCAAGCTCATGGGCCAACGGGAGCGTCTCCACCGCCGATGGGGTTCTGACAGCGAGCCGCTGTACCAGCGTGACGCCGTCGAAATGACCGCACACCGCTGCGAAGAGGTGCCTTTCGGCGTCGTGCGCACGATCGGCGATCTCACGGTAGAGCTCTTCCCCGCCGGGCACATTCTCGGCGCGGCCGGAGTCGTCGTGCAGGCCGGCGACCAGCGGGTGGTCATCACAGGCGACATTTCGGGCTTCCGCCAGGAGACCGTGGACGGCTACTCGATTCCGGACTCGGCGCGAGAGGCAGACCTCCTCGTGATGGAGTCCACGTGCTGCGCCGAGGAGCACGATTCCCGGGAAACCCGCGTCAAGGACCTGGTCCGAGCCGTCGAAGACGTCTACACGGCCGGGGGCCGCGTACTCATTCCAGCCTTCGCGCTCGGACGCGCCCAGGAACTCGCCATGATCATGCGGGCTCGTCTGCCGCATGTGCCGGTGCTGCTCGATGGTATGGCAGCCGATCTGACGTCGACCTTCGAGAGCGTGACAGGGGACCGGCACTCGCCCTTATGCATCTTCGGCGGCAACGTCAACCGAGCAGAACGGCCGCAGCACCTGGGCCTGTTCACCTCCGGCGTGGTGATCACGACCTCGGGCATGTTGACGGGAGGCCCAGCCGTCGAGTGGGCGGCCAGGATCCTCCCCGAAGCGCGCAGCGCCCTGTTTTTGTCCGGGTACCAGGATGAGGAATCGGGCGGAGCCAGGTTGCTCAGGCTCGTCGAAGACCGTGCCTCCCACCTGACGATCGACGATCACGGCGCGACGAAGGAGATCCCGCTCAGAGCCCGGATCGAGATGATGCGCCTGTCCGCGCATGCCGACAAACGGGGCCTGCTCGACATCGCCGACGAGGTCGGCGCCCGTCAGATCATGCTGGTCCATGGCCTCCCGCATCGCCAACAGGACTTCCGCAAGATTCTGGAAGTTCGAGGGCATCGCTCCGTGGCGACCGGACCCTGGCAGTAGTCAACACGCGGGAGTTCAGTGAACGCTTTCATCCGCCGGATCCAGTCTTGACCGCGGACAGCCGGAAACGGTGTGGGGAGTTGTTTGTCGTAAGGACATCACGGAGGGTCAGCAGCGGGCGGAGTGGGACGTGGGCTGGCGCGAGGAGATCGTCACCGCACTGGACGAGTGGATCGCCGCTGAGGGAGGAACCGGCGGCAAACCCCGCTGGCGGCGGCTCGGCCGCGTAATCCGCACCGGTGACGGGCTGTACGTCGTGGACGTGCGGGGCGCGGAGCTGAACGCCGATCGGCTTGACGGGGTGCGACTGGCGGGCGCGGAGCAGGGCAGCATCGACGTGGGCTTCGCGGTGATGGACGTCTCACAGAGCGTCCAAAAGCTTTTCCAGACCTGGCGACCCGTGTAACGCGGGTTGAAAAGGATCGCACGGACGGCTGACTTGGACCAGGCGATTCCTGAACGGTGCCGGTTACGAGCCTTGTCGTAAGCAGACGGGCATGGAGTGCCCCCCTTGGTCAGCCGAGATCACGCCCCAAGGGTGCGTCACAGCCAGCCGCGGTCGCGAGCGGCCCTCGCTGCGTCGTGCCGGGTTGCGGTCCTCGTCTTCTGCATCGCGCTCGAGAGATAGTTGCGCACGGTGCCCGGCGCGAGGTGCAGCCGCCGTGCGATGTCCTTGACCGAGTAGCCTTCGCGCGTCTCACGGAGGGCGTCGGCCTCGCGATCGGTGAGCGGGGAGTCGTCGACGACGGATGCCTCGAGCACATCGTGCGCGATCCAACGCCGCCCGGTGTGCAGCGTGCGGATGACCTCTGCGATGTCTTCCGGGTCGGCTCCTTTGCTCATGAAGCCCAGCACCCCGAGCTTGAGTGCGCGTCGCAGGACACCAGGACGCGCGTGCCTGGTGAGCATCAGCACGCGCTGCTCGGGTCGCTCCGCCCTGATCGCGGCGATCGCCTCGAGGCCGTCCATTCCGGGCATCTCGAGGTCGATGACCAGCACATCGGGTCGGTGTCGCAGCGTCACGGTCACGGCGTCGGCGCCGTTCTCGGCCTGCGCCACGACCTCGATGGTCCCGTCGAGCGGGAGCAGCGCCGAAAGCGCAGCACGCAGCAGGTGCTCGTCGTCGGCCAGGACGATCCGGATCGGATCGGCGTTCGTCATCGCGCATCCTCCTTCGCGCGGTCGGCGGGAACCGGATCGATCCGTGCGGCGACGACGAACCTGCCCGGTGGCCGCTCGATCCGCAACATGCCGCCGGCGCTCTCCACGCGCTCGCGCAGGCGCGCGAGCCCGCGCAGCGGAGAGCCGGCAGCGTCGATCACACCGTCGTTGGTCACCTCCACCGCGCCCGGCGACGCCGTGATCGTGACGATCGTGGGGCGGGCATGGCGAAGCAGATTGGTCGTGGCTTCGCGCAGCACGTGCGCCAGCAGAGGATGCGCAGAGGTACCGGTCCCGTCATCGAGCCGCGCCTCGACGGCGATGCCCGCGGCCTCGCACAGTCGCTTGGCGTTCTCGAGCTCGGCCACCAGGTTCAGCTCGTAGCGCGCGTACGCCAGCGCCCGCGTCTCGGTGATGGTCTCGTCGGCGAGCCGGCGGATCTCGCCGAGCTCCACCTCGGCTCGGTCGGGGTCGGCGCGCACCATGCGGCGGGCGAGCGCGGCTTTGAGTTTGATCACGTGCAGCGAATGGCCCTGGATGTCGTGCAGGTCGCCGGCGAAGCGCATCCGCTCGTGCGCGACAGCGAGCTCGGCCTCCGTCTCCTTCGCACGCTCGAGGCGCCGCACGACCAGCCAGGCCTGCTCGCTGACGAGGATCACCCCGGCGATGAAGAGCGTTCCGACGACCGGGGTGACGACGTACGCCGCGGCGAGCTCCCAGGTGGCCGGGTGGAAGAAGAACGAGCTCGCGCCGATCGCCGCGACACCCAGCGCGAAGGCCACGATCCACAGCTTCCAGCCCTTCGTCCGGGCGAGCAGGAGCGCACCCACCAGCGACGCCGGGACGAAGCTGATGGGGCTGGACGTGGTCAGGGCGCCGATGATCCACGCTGCCATGGTGAACATGAGTGCGAAGAGCGCCTGCCGGGGATACCCGTCCAGGCTCCATTCGCGCAGCACGCCGAGGGTGAGCAGGAAACTGACCGCCATGGTCAGCCCCTCCCACCAGGACGTCGCCGTGAGCACCACGCCGACGACACTCAGCGGCGCGATCGCGGCGACGGCGGTGACCATCACCACCCGACGCATCCGTGTATCGGTCGGGGCGTCGTCCTGCGTGTGGTCGTCGATGGTCAGATCCGCTTCTCGGCTTCCCGTCGCTTGATCGCGCGGCCGACGAAGGGCTTCGCGATCAGCGCCGCGATGAGGAGGCCGAGCGCTACATATTGTAGAGCCCCATTGCGGGTGAAGAACCCCGTGATGTTCTCAGGAAGCGTCGTGAAGAGGCCGAAGTCGAAGTAGTACAGCCCGATGTAGGCGAGGAAGACGGTCACGGACAGGACGATGACCGCGTTGAGCACCAGGTCGAGGATCTTCATAGTCCCTCCACGATCGCGTCCGTCGCCTGCCCGGAGTAGTGACGTGGTGTCACTTCGTCCGGTGACACCCCGGCACTGCACGTGCGGCGGACGATGGGATGCGATGGGGGCATGACATCCCAGTCGGCCCCTATCGAGCACCCCGCACACGTACCGTTCTGGCGACGACCCTTCCGGGTGATCCGCGAGAACATGCGCGCCTATCTCGTCATCAACGCGGCCGCCTACGGCCTCGCCATCATCGGGTTCGTGATCGGACTCGTCTTCCCCGACCTCAGCGCGGCACGGTCTGCGTCCCTGGAGGAGGACGGCACCGGCGAGCTGGTGCGCTGGCTGGTGAACACCCCGCCGCTGTTCGCGCTCACGATCCTCGGAGTCAACCTCTTCCGGCTCAGCGCACTGACCATCGTGCTTCCGTCACTCATCGTGCCCTTCGCGGGGCTCGCGTTCTTCGGCTACTGGTCGGTCGAGACCGGCATCACGCTCGTTCCGGCATCCCCCCAGGGGTGGGTGGCACTCATCCCCCACTCGCTGACCCTCGTCATCGAGTTCCAGGCGTACGTGCTTCTTCTGCTCGGCGCGTACCTCCTGGGCAGGCACTGGCTGTTCCCCCGCACCATCGGCGCGAAGAACCGACGCCAGGGCTATGTCCGAGGCCTGCAGCGGATCGGCCTGCTGGCGCTGCCGGCACTCGCGCTGCTCATCGTCGGCGCGGTGTGGGAGGCGTACTCACTGCGGTACTTCGTGTACCCGCTCAGTCAACTGCTGCTGTGATCCCACCGGAAGACCGGGTGCTCACAGGCCGCCCGCGCACGCCGGTGGTCCTCAGAGGAACTCATCCCGACGAAAAGTCCTGACGGGAAGGCGTATCCCCGGGCACCGGCCGCTTCAGGACTCGTCGGTTCCCTGGCACGGGCGATCGCCGCGGCGCGGGAGTTCACGTCGCGAAGGGCTATCCCTGATGTGTGCATGGTCGGCCGCAAGTGGTGCGCCTCATCGTGGCGGCATTCAGGACCCGAACGTGACCCCGGCCGCCGGGCGCGTCGACCCTGTCGTCCTCTTCTCCGCCCTCGCCCCGCGCGACCGCATCCGCCGCTACGAGCTCATCGTCGACTGATACCCAGTCTCCTCCTTCCTGGCGGAACTCTGCTGGATGCGATCGCGGTTAGGGATAACCCTCTGGCCCGTGTCCGGCCTCTCCACAAGGATGGTCGCGCCAAGCGGTTCGGCACTCACGGCGACCGGGCAGCGTCACTGGAGGTCACGTGCACCCGCAGTACCCGCACCACGTTCCACGCCCGCAGGCGGGGCCGGGCGGATATTTCCCCCCGTCCCCACCGCCGGGTCATGGGTATCCAGGGGTTCCCGGTGGTCCGCCCACCGCCTACGGTGCGCCCTTTTATCCGCCACCGTTTCCCCCGCCTGGCTCGCGTCGAAACGGCTATCGGGCGGCAGACATGGCCGACCGGTTCCTCGCCTGGTACCTCGACGGATGGGGCTCTTTGATCGCCCTCTACGTCAGCGTTGGCCTGGCAGCGGGGGCACAGCTCCTGCTGGAATCGGCGGGTGCTCCTGCTGACGTGGGAAGACCGCTCTACGTTGCGATCTACCTGGCGGCGCAGTGGGCATACTGGGTGCTGCCGGTCGCGCTCAGCGGACTCACAGCGGGCAAGTGGCTGATGAACACCCGAATCGTCGATGCCACCACGGGCGGCACTCCAGGCTACTGGCGCGCCACGCTCCGCTTCTTCGTGTTCGCCCCAAGCTCTTTGCTCGTATTCCCCATGCTGATCGTGGGGCTGATCGCGAAGGGGGAGCCACGGCATCGTACGCTATGGGACTTCGCAGGCCGCACCTGCGTGATCAAGCTACCGCCGAAACGGTGACCGCCACGCTGCCAGCCTGCTGCGTGAAGGGGACCGTTCGACCTTCCAGCCAGGTGACGAGATCGCTCGCCCTCCTTGACATACATGAATGAATAGGCCCCAAGCCCGACCACCACTCACACGGCGGCTATCCGAGTCTTGACGAGGTCATCGAGGGTCGGCGATGCCGATCTGCTTCTGGCTTTGTACGGATCGGCGGAACATCCGACTACCCCGCCGACAGCCTCGGACTGGGGCCGGCGCGATGGGCTGAGGCAGGTGGTCGGTGGTTTCCTACGAGCTCTCACGATGCCACCAGCCGTCGAAGCCTGCGGCCCTCGGCGGCTTTGCCGGGGTTGCCTACGATCTCGATGAAGAGGGCTCATAGAAGTGTGCCGGCGCGGCGCAGGCGTCGTTCGCGGAGCGCGAGCAGCGGGGGCAGGCCGAGCCGCAGCCCCACGTAAACGGTCACAACGAGCGCCTCCCAGAAGCCGGCCGAGCCGATCTGCCCCCCGGCGAACTGAGCCGCGCTCCACTGGGCCAGCGAGAGCATCAGCGGCAGCATGACGGTGAGGAACATCCAGGCCATGACGGCGATGCCCGCCACGTAGAGGAGCGCGAACCAGCGAGCCATCACGCGGTCCCGCGCGCCCGCGCCGGCCAGTTCGGCCGTTTCGGGCCCGGTGAGGCGAAAGACCCGGTTCTTCACGGTCAACCAAGTGGTCCGGTAGAGGTTGTGGCAGCGCAGGGCGTTGGCGAGCAGGGCGTACGAGTCGCTGCGCAGCGGCAGGGCGGCCCACTGCCACACGACGGCGACGATCCTGAACAGGACCACAGCGGCGAGAAGGTCATCGAGGCCGCCGGGCGGGGTGAGCATCCGCAGACCCAGTGCGGCCGCCACGACAACGGTGTCGACGGCCATCCCGGCCAGGTACACCCCGTGACGGCGGTTGCGCGGCACCGCGACGATCTGGGTCAGGTCGGTCTCGTACACGATGTACATGCCGCGGTAGCTGACCCGGAAGATCGCGGGGACGCCGATCGCCCGTCCGGCGAGCCAGTGCCAGGCCTCGTGCAACGCGCCGAACGCGATGCCCAGCACCAACCAGCCGAACACGGACAGCCCCGGGCTGGGCAGGAACCACCCGTCCTGCCAGGAAGGGCGCAGGTCGGGGCGGGTCAGAAGGACGGCGAGGACGAACAGCAGCGCCGCCGCGTAGAACGACCAGCCGGTACGCCCGAAGAGGCGGGCCGCCGTCCGAGGGCTGATCCCCTCGATCCACTTGATCTGCCGGCCGACGGGCGCGGCGGTGTCGTCCGGAGCCGCGGCCGGGTCGAGCAGGCCCGCGGCTGTGAGGCCGTCGATGAAGTCGCCTCCGTCGACCGATTCGCCGGCCACCTCGCTCGCCCGTGCCGTCGCCTCGGCCGCCGAGCCCGTCTCCTGCAGGGTGGTGACAAAGACCGCGCCCGGCTCCGGCACCGCGACGAAGACGCCCAGATCCGGCCGTCCCAGAACCCAGGCCTCGCCGTCGAAGGCGACCGTCAGCCGTGCGGCCCGCTCGCGCAGGTCAGCGTCCAACGACGCGGTCATCTTCTCCTCCACCTCCACGTGTGAGGGGCCGCACTCCCAACCTGAGCGGAATGCGACCCCGGATCATCAGGAGTCCGACCCCGGGTCTGCATCCCCGGTCAGGCGGGTGTTCTCGATCCGCACGATCTCGATCTTCATGTGGTCACCTCCCTCCGCACACGTCACAGGCGGGATTGCGAGGCCACTCGGTACGACTCGTGGCGCAACCGCCCGCGAAGTCGACGATGAGTGGCCGACCGGCGTACGCCGGCGGCTCGAATCCGGTCAGGTAGCGCAGGACCTCGAATGCGCCGTACGCACCCAGGAGTCCGGCGACCGGGCCAATGCCGCGGTTCGGCCGAGACCCGTCGCGGTAGAGGCGGATCGCGGCCAGGTCCGACCCGTCGGAGCCGGAGGCGGGCGCGACGTTCGGGGGCACGCAGGCGCGGCATGCGCTGACTCCCGGCGCGACCGACCAGACCGTCCCGGAGGTGACCCACATGCCGCCTCTGACGAACGGCACCCCGTGCCGTACGCAGGCCGCGTTCACCCAGAGGTCGATCTCGCTCGGCCGGTCGATGCCGGAGGCCACCACGTCGGGCCTGGTACGTCCGACGAGTTCGTCGAGCTGCTCAGGGGCCTCGACACCCAGGTCGATCGCCTCGACCTCGATGGACGGGTCGAAGGCGCGAACCCAGTCCGCAGCGCGCGCCACCTTGCGGTAGCCGAGGTCGTCCCAGCGGTAGAGGTACTGCCGCGCGAAGTTGCGCGGGTCCACGGTGTCCCGGTCGAGGAGCGTCATCTTGCCGACGCCGAGCCCGGCGAGGTGGGGGATGGTGTTGGAGTTCAGCCCGCCGGTGCCGAGCACCAGCACGTGCGACTCACGGAGCCGTCGCAGCAGGTCCTCGCGGCTGCGTTCGAGGGTGCCGAACGACTCGAAGAAGGCCAGGTTGCTGAAGTGGCGTTCGGCGTCGCCCGGTTCCAGCCGGCCCAGGTGGTCCCCGTTCTCCAGCAGCCGCTCGGCGTCCAGCGCGTCGACGGCGGCCGAGAGCTCGGTGACCGGCAGCGACAGCTCGCCGGCGAGATCTGCGACGGTGCGGCCGCCCTCCCGCAGCAAGTCGAGAAGTTTCTCCACGGTCCCGTCAGGGTCGGAGATGACGAGTCGGTCGCGGGGGTCGTACACGAGCCGCAGCTCGTGCCCGACGCGCTCCCACGCGAGGGTCTTCAGTCGCGGCCTCATCGGTTCGTCAGCCAAGTCTGCTCATCAGCCAATCGTGACGGGAACTCTGGACAGACAATGGCATCCGGCCGCATGGCTGACGCATGGATCCCGCATGGATCGGCCGACGGTGCGATTGATCTTGTGTGGGCGCTGCAGCCGATCGTTCTCGCCGAGTTGGATGACCAGTGCGCTCAGCCGAATGAGGTCACAGTGAGCCGATGCTCAGGACGACCGGGCCCGAGGCGGTGGCAAGGCCTTGCGGGGTGAGACAGTCTTGAGGCTTCGTGCTGAACATGATGAACGTGCCGGCCCACTGCGTTCCCTTGAATTCGCCGTCGACGACCATGCCCTTGATCAAAACGAGGCTCTCGGCACCCTTGACGGAGACGGTGGAGGTGGAGGACAGCGTGCTGGTTCTGCCGTTGTTCCACGTGATCCTCCGGGTCCCGGCCCTGCTGCCGGAGGTGCAGGAGAACGTCCCGGTGGCGGAGAAGGTCGACGTGGCCTGGGAAATGGTGGGATCGCTGCTGGAGACGCACCTGGTCAAGGCAGCCTTCCCGGTGACCGTGACCTCGCGGGGCTGGTCGGTGAGGCCGGGGGTGTAGGTCACCGTCTGGGAACCAGTGCACTCGGTGAACCCGATCGCGGCACGTGCGCCGGTCGCAGCCGAGACGAGCGTGGTGACGAGCAGCGCAAGGCCGCCGATTGCGATGCCGGCGAACCGGAGCCCGCGTGAGGTGAATGCGACCGGCGGAACGAGCCTGAGGGTTGACATGCCTTCTCCTGACTACGCGCACTGTCACCGCAGTTATCGGATCTCGCTTGTCCCGGGCTGGGAAAGCCCACGGATTTGCTACTCACCGTTACATTTCATATACATGAAGTCAACACTCGGCATCCTCGGACCGCCCACCTCACGCAGCGCGAGGCTCAGTCAGGCCCTCAACGTGCTCGTGACAGCGAACCCCGAGCTGGTGATCGGCTGGTCTGGGTCGGTTTGGCGGTGCTGGTGACGGCTTGGCCGAGCAGGGATTAAACGTAAGAAGGTTGCCCTTGGTGGTCTTGCCGCGTGAGGTGCGGCGGCTTTCGAGAGGAAGGTCGGAAAGTGGTCACACGCAGAACATTCCTCGGCACCGCCACCGCAGCCGGTGCTACGACGCTCCTTGGCGGCGATGTCCCGACCGTCGCACGTGCCGGCACCTCTCCGTCCGTTGCGGCCCGAGAATTGCAGGCACGCGACGCGATCCGTGCGGTCAACGCCGCCACGCGGCGGAACTACGCCGCGCTGAAAGCCGACCTCACCAACCACCTGAGCCCGGTCATCGTCGTTGAGAACGACTATCGGGGTGGTCTGTACAGCCTCGTCTCAAATGGGCAGGTACTGGAGTCGCTACACCCTGTCGACGAGATCTTCGAGCTGGCGAAGTCGATCGCCCACCTCCCGCTGGGCATCTTCACGATCATCGCCCGATACCTGCCCAAGCAGGTCCCGGTGCCCCAGAGCGCCAGAATCGATCCACACGACCTGGACATGGTCGCGTTCAAGGGACCGGGGGACGGCTGGACCCAGCCGCTCCAGGACTCCTCCATGACGATCGACACGGCCCGGCGGCAACTCGACGAGGCGAAGCTGCCGGATGACCTTCAGAAGTCGTGCGCGAACATTCTCGACAGAGCACGCGAATTCATCGCGGACGCAACGCGAAGCCGCTCCTTCACCATGAAGTCCTTCGAGGACTTCTCGGGCAGCGTGTACCCGAACATCCGCACCAACATGTACTGGGCGTCCAAGGTGCAGATCGAAGGCGTCACGGACGTCATGACCCGCTGGCGCGAACAACTCGGTGATGACGCTTGGAAGGGCCTGTACGTCGTCGTCTTCACGATCTGGACCACATCCGCCCTGAACCAGAACTCCATCATCATCAAGAAGTTCATGGACCCGGCACAGGCCGACAGCCACCTGATCGACATATCCACGGCCGAGATTCCCTCCAAGCCCATCCCCGTCGCGCTGGACAACATCGCCCGGATCGTGCAGGACAACATCGCCGCGGAGATGGTCTTCTGCACCGACACGAAACTTGCCGACGCTCTCAAGGGCCCGGAGGAGCTTCTGTCCGGGGAGATCCTGCAACTGCTCGGCGGCACGCCCGGTATGCGGGATCAGGCGCACTGAGCGCTAGGCGAGGTCGACGACTTCGTGCATGCGGAGCCGGCGGTTGAACTCGCCGGCGATCCGCGCGACGACGGTGCGCGGCAGCAGGCGCGCGGGCCAGGTCAGGGCCCGGTTCACGGCCCGGCCCGGGTAGGACACCGCGCGCCGCCGGGCGTAGTCGTCCAGCGTACGGGCCGCGACGGTGGCCGGTGCGTCGGCGACCCGGGTGTTGATCGTGGCCGAGGTGCCGTCGAAAAAGCCGGTCGCGATCGCGCCGGGGTGCGCGGCCATGACGTGGACGCCAGTGCCGCGCAGTTCCTCGGCCAGCGCCTCGGTGAAGGAGAGCACGAAAGCCTTGGTCGCGGCATAGCTGGCCTGGTAGGGCATGGGCTGGAAGGCCGCGGTGGACGAGACGTTGATGATGCCGCCGGTGCCGCGGGCGACCAGTTCGGCCCCGATCGCGTGGGTCAGCGCGACCAGACCGACGACGTTGAGCCCGACGGAGCGCAGTTGCGGCTCGAGCGGGCGGCCGAGGAACGGGCCCGCGCTGCCCGCGCCGGCGTTGTTGAGCAGCAGATCGACGGCCAAGCCGCGGTCGCGCAGCTCCCGCAGGACCCGCTCAGGACCATTTGGAGCGGCGAGGTCACCGGTGATGACCTCGGCGTCCGGTCTGCCGTGCCGTTCCCGAATGTGTGTGGCGAGCTCCCGCAGGCTGTCGTCCGAGCGGGCCAGCAGGATCACCCGCGCTCTGCGGCGCGTCAGCTCCAGCGCGTACTCCCGTCCCAGCCCTTTGGACGCGCCTGTGACGAGCGCGGTGACGCCACGATAGTCGTCGGCCACAACATCCTCCATTGCTTCAAGTCTCGAAGCAATGACGCTAGCACGATCCTTCGAAACTCGAAACACCGGTAGAATGGCGGGATGACCACGCCCGAGCTCACCGCGGTGGTCGCCGCGACCCACGAGATCTGGATGCGGACCAACGATCTGATCGGGCAGGCGCTGGCCAAGCACGCCCTGACACCGGCGACGTTCCAGGCGCTGTGGGCCATCGACCCGGCCGAGCCGCCACCCTCGATGAAAGTGATGACCGAGCGCCTGTACTGCAACGCCCCCAACCTGACCTTCATCACCAACCAGCTCACCGACCGGGGGCTGGTGGAGCGCGCCGTGGACCCGGCCGACCGCCGCTCCCGCGTCCTGGTCCTGACCGCCAAGGGCCGCCAGGTTCGCGACGAACTGGTCCGGACGGCGCTGGAGAAGACCCCGCTGGCGGTGCTCAACCTCGACGAACTGCGGCAGCTCACGGTCCTGCTGAACCGCGTCGTCCGCTCCGGCTGACGCGCCGGCAGACGGGGCGTGGAACCGCCGGCGTCTGGCGGTCCCACGCTCATGCCGTCCGGTGGGACGAGTGTGCCCAGCCGGCGCCTTACGGTGCGATCGACCAGAGCTGGCAGGTGTTGTTGAGCCACATCCACAACCGGGCCGGCGTGCCGTTCGCCGTGCCGCAGTTCTGGTCGTCGAGCACCATGCCGCTGTTCTCGACCACCAGCTCATATCGGCCGTTGCCCGCGGGGATGACCGCCCACTGCTGGCACGTGTTGCCGAGCGGCTCCCACAGGTTGACGGCCGTGCCGAGGGCCAGCCCGCAGTTGACCGCGTCGAGCACCTTGCCGGCGTTGACGTTGGTGATCGTCCACTTGTTCGCACCGACGCTGTCGAAGCGCCACTGCTGGCAGGTGTTGCCGAGCGCCTGCCACTGGTCGATCTGCGTGCCGTTGGCCGTGCCGCAGTTGACGGCGTCGAGCACCTTGCCGCTTGTGAGGTTCGTGAGCCGGTAGGTGGCTCCGTTCACGGGGAAGGTGACGCTCTTGCTGTAGCCGACGGAGACGACATTGGCCTGCACGGCGTTCTCCGTGGCGTCGCTCGGATAGCCGCTGGTCATCACGCCTTCGAAGAACGATCCGACAGAGCCGTTGCTGTTGTCGCCGCCGATGCCGAGGATGATCGCGCCTTGCTTGGTCATCGGGCGGTAGCCGGGCTGGGTCGGCAGCGCTCCGTTGTACCGCGTCGCCAGGCTGCCGGACTGCGCGTTGCCGTCCTTGATGGCGTATGTCGAGGTGCCGTTGTTCTTCAGCATCGCTGTCACGAATGCGGAGCTGCGGCCGGTGTTCGCGGTCCAGGAGCCGTCGCCGCCGGCGAACAACCCGTTCTCGAGGTCCGCCGCGACGCGCGGTCCGCCCGCGCACGGTGAGAACCAGCACAACGTGCCGAAGTAGATCGCGTCCATGTCGCCGTTGCCGGTGTCCATGTTGTTGGTCTCGGCGTTGCCGTAGTCGAAGCAGCACCGGTTGTTGACGTGAGTGCCCTCGGTCACCATGTACATGCCCTCGGGCTGGCTGCCGGTGGCGACGCCGTTCGTCGCGTTGTTGCGGTAGCCGTTGCCCGCGGAGATGTAGACGCCGTAGACCTTGTGGCCACCTGCCGTCACGGGCAGAGCCGCCGCGTTCGCACCTTGGTCGGGTGTGGGGTTGGCGCCGCCACCGGGAGCGATCGTGAGGTCGTTGTGGCGCGAGGTCTGGTCGTAGATGCGAACGATCGTGCAGTACGTGCCCGAGCAGAAGGAGTCCTGGGTCGCGGCGTTCGCGTAACCGCCGGCGCTGAGCACGCCGATGTTGGTCGTCGCGCCGTCGGACCAGCGCCGCACCTGGTAGAGCGCCCCGTTGTAGGAGCCGAAGAGCGCACGGGTGGTGCTGTGAGCGGCGACGCACGGCGTGCCGCCGCTCGCGTAGATGTCGCAGGACAATGTGCCGGCCGCCTGTGCCGTGCCTGGCACGACGACCAGCGCGGTGACGACGAGCGCCGCGAAGGAGGCGACCGTGAGGGCCGTTCGCCGCCAGTGGCGCAGAGACCGGAAACCCATAGTGTGCCTTTCGTGTGCGGCGAGGCAGCTCAGTGCCTGGCGGTGACCATTGGGGAACGCGACATGTTAGCGCTAACAACTCCGCCGAAATAGTTTAACCGTTAGCGCTAACATAAATGGGCGATTGCCCGATTTCTTGGTGTGGCACCGTCGGCATGGCTCTGCGCACAGTGACATACGCCGCAGGTCAATCACCGGCGAGCGCCCCGCCATAACATGCAGGTTTCCGCCGTGTTTCGACCAAAGTGTCATCAACGACACGGCGACTGTCAATACCCGGCGAAGATCGGCTTCAATTCCGCCACAACGTGCGACAGGAGAACTTAATCGGAACTGCTCCGTCGATGTCCTATACCTTCGTCGCTTGCGGCAGGAGAGGGCCCCGGCGCCATGGTGAGGCGTCGGGGCCGCGTGGATGAAGGTTTTACTCCGCCAGTCGCTTACCGCGCGGCCTGCGAGGCGACGCGCTCGATGGCCTGGACGGCGATCTCGGGCTGGTCAAGGTAGATGTAGTGACCGCTGTTCTTGGCGGTGCTCAGCTTGCTGCGGCCGGACAGGCCGAGCCACTTGCGCTGGCCCGCGGTCCACGCCTGCTCCAGACGCGGCCCGTAGGTGGGAACGGCCGCCAGGTACTGCTTGCCGTGCTGGATCACCTCGACCGGGATGTTGCCGGCGGAACGGACCTTGCCGTCGGTGATGACGAACTTCTCCGGGTTCTTCCCGCGGAAGACTGCGAGGTTCTGGGCGCGCACCTCGGCCGCCGGGCCCTTGGCGGAGGCAGGGATCACCTTGCTGATGTCGGCGATCATGGTCGAGGGGGTGGCGTCCATCAGGACCAGGCCCTTGACCCTGTCCCGGTGCTCGGGGGCGTACCTGGCGGCGATCAGCCCGCCCAGGGAATGCCCGGCCAGGACGACCGGGTTGTCACCGGCGATGCGGTCGAGCACCCCGGTCAGGACCTTGCCGGTGCTCGCGAAGTCCTGCGGGCCCTTCGGCTGGTCGCTGCCGCCCGCACCCAGCCGGTCGTAGGAACACACCCGGTTCTTCGCGCTCAGCGTCTTCTGCAGGGCCGCCATCTTGTCCAACGCGTCACCCCCGCCGTGCAGCAGGACGACAACCGGCTTGCCCTCCGCCAGGTCGCCCGAGCAGGACACGTTCACCGACCGGCCGCCAACCTCGATCTTCTTGGTGCCGGAGAACGAGTCGGCCTTGCGCGGCGTGGAGGCGAAGGGGTCCCACTCCGCCGCCTTCTTGCTGAAGGGGTCCCAGTCCGCCGCCGAGGCGCTCCCGGTGCCGGCGAGTCCCACACCGACCACGGTGCAGCACAGGACGGCCACAGCGGATGCCTTGAACTTGCGGAGCATGATGTCCTCCAGTCAGAGATGACGCCGAGCCGAAGCGCTGCGGCCATGACGTAACGCTATGGAATCGACAGCCCCGGAATCGTCACCACATGGTGGACATTCGCCGGTAGCTCGCACGGGGGACAAGCGCGCCGCGACGCTGGGCCGTCACCCCCCCGGCCATGCGACCCATGTCAGAATGCGACGCGGTCGCCGGGTGTGATGGACTGGAGCATGCCCAAGAGCCGCGGCCGCCGCAAGGCCACCAGCAGCAAACCGGTCCGTCGTTCGCCCCTCCCACCGCGCCGATCAGACCTGCTGCTGCGTGATGCCCGGCAGCTCACCGGCCTGACCGATCCGCTGATGGCCGAGACCTGGGCCAGCGGGTGGCTCGGCGCAGCATGGGTGGCCGCCGAACTGGGCGAACGCGAGGCCGAGCATCAGTTGTGCATGGAGGTGACCGGCCGGGCATCCACCACACCCTCACCGCACGGCTTGGCCGCGATCGCCGCGCTGGCGCGGGTCGCACCCGCCACCGACATCACCATGCTGGCCGAGACGATCGACATCCTGGCCGAGACCCAGCCGCTGCCGCCCTGGCACACCGCCATGTCCGCGGACACTGGATGGACCGCGGTGGCGGCATGGCGAGCGGTGGATGTGTGGGACAGCGAACAGGTGCTGTTCATCGACTACGAAGGCGCCCACCCTCACACGCTGATGGCCCAGATCCTCAAATCCGGCGGGCTGATGATCGACAAGATCGTGATCCTGGAACCTGGCGCCGCCGCGCAGTGGGACCAGCTGCGCGAGGCCGACGAGGTTCCCATGCCGATCAGCCAGGCTCCGGTGGCCGACGTGCTCGCCGACCTGGCCGCTGCGCTGCGCACCACCGACATCACCTGGCCGCGCAACGACGACGAGGACTTCGTCGACAACCGGGCGCTGGCCTGGTCCCGCTGCCGCGACCACCTGCCCGGCCGGCCAGAAGAAGACCGTCTGCCCGAGGCCGAACGCCATCGCCTGATCCAGCAGTTCACCACCGTCAACAACCTGGACGACGAGGTGAGCAGGTCACTGGCCGAGCTGTTCCTGGACTACGGCGAGGGCTACATCGTCTCCGGCCCGCTGGCCTGGAGCCCAACCGAGGTCATGCTGCTGCTCACCGACTGGCTACCCCGCAAAGCCGTCCTCGACGCCGCCCAGCGCACAGCCCTCCCCGACGTCCTGCGCCAGTGGTTGACCTACGCCCTTGACGAGCGCGGCGTCGATACCCGATGGATCACCCCGGTCGTCGACGCCGTCGACGCCCACCTGCCCGAGTTCCGCCACGCGTTCGATGACGACACCTCCTGGGGCCCCGCCAAGCAGATCGCCGCCGCCCTCACCGACCGCGGCGTCGACCTCACCGACCGGCAGGCCGTCGACGATGCCATCCGCGCGCTCAACGCCGAACAACTCGCCCGCCGCCTGCTCCCGTGATCAGTTGGAGGTACCGAGGGCGTGGAGTCACCGCGCGGGGGCTCCCAGTCGTGGTCCCGGATGCCCGTAAGCTCGCGCGGACGGCCGGTGAGCGGGCGCACGTACTGGCGATGGCCACGCTGCGCGCGGCCGGGGCGCGCCAAGCGGGCTTCGACGAGCTGGCCATCGACTGCGCCGAACGGATCCGGGCATCACTGGCGCAGCCGCAACGCGCGCCGGGCGACTGGTCGATCGAGCTGCCCATCGGATGCGCGTGCGAGCTGTGCGACGTGCTCGGCACGTTCCTCCGACATCCTGAACGGCGTGCTCTCGACTGGCCGCTGGCAAAGGACAGACGCAGGCATGTCCACGCCCGGATAGATGACGCGGAACTGCCCGTCCGTCACGAGACCAGACGGCAGGGCCGTCCGTACACCCTGGTGCTGACCAAGACGGAAACCCTCTTCGAACGAGAGCGTCTCGCCCGCGAGCGTCACGAATCAGACCTGGCTTGGCTCGCCGACGACTGGAAGGTCTCCACCTGATCCGGCATGGACGACATCGGGTCGGTCAGGGTGTGGGGAAGAGGCCTTCTTCGATCTCGGGCTTGTCGTGGGCTCGCTCGGGCAGGGCGATCTCGGCGAGGTGGGTGGCGAGTTCGTGGCCGGTGAGGATGGGCACGTCTCCGCTGTCGAGGATATGACCGATGAGCTGCTCCAGGGCCACGGCGCGGGAGGGGCGTCCGGTGAGGAACCTTCAAAGCACGCACGAAGTCGCGTTCCTCCTCCTCACGTGTCATCGAGGAGGCCGGGGCACCTGACACCCGGCATCGTCCCCAGAAGATCTGTCGTCCTGGTATGAATGAGCGCTGCCTTCTGGGCCATCGGGTCGGTAATCTCTGGACACGTGGCGGATGAGGAGATCTTGCAGGATTCTGCGTATCGCAGGGTGATACGCCTCGGCGACACGGTTCGTCGGCCCATGCACCCGTGGACACCGGCCGTCCATGCGTTGCTCCGGCATCTGGAGGAGGTGGGTTTCCCCTACTCGCCGCGGGTGCTGGGAATCGATCAAGAAGGCCGGGAGATCCTCACCTACCTGGACGGCGAATCCGGCCCTCAGGGCTGGGCCAAGGTCGTCGAGGATTCAGGTCTGACGTCCTTCGCCCGCCTCCTGCGCGACTACCACGACGCGGTCGTCGGCTTTCGACCGCCCCAGGGACTCAGATGGTCCAGCGGCGAGGCAGAACCACGCGATGACCAGGTGATCTGCCACGGGGACTTCGGCCCGTGGAACACCGTCTGGCGTGGTGAACGTCCCGTCGGGATCCTGGACTGGGATTACGCCCGGCCCAGGCATCGGCTGCACGACGTCGCCTACGCGTTGGAGTACGTTGCGCCGTTTCGCGACGATGCCGAATGCCTGCGCTGGCTGCGTTACCCCGCGCCTCCCAACCGGCGTCATCGCCTGGAGCTGTTCGCCGCCGCCTACGGCCTGACTTCTACCGCCGGTCTGATCGATGCGGTCATCGGCGTTCAACAAGACGTCATCGAGCAGGTTCTCCGGCTGGCCGACGCCGGGCATCAGCCCCAAGTCCACAATGTCGCCAACGGCTTCCTCGACGAAGCGGGGCGAAAGTTGGCCTGGAGCCAAGCCAACCGCCACCTGTTCGACTAGCAGGAGGCTCAGGCGACGTCAGTTCCGGTTGGCGCGCTCCGTTCTCACGGCGGTCGCATACCTTGCTCCACGTGACCGATGCCATTCGAGGGGTCCACCATGACCTCCCTCTCCTTCAAGAGGCCTTCGGACTCGGCGAGCTCGACATGAAGGACCTGACGTACCTCCCTGACGGGATGATGAACCGCAACTGGCGTCTGCGCACCGACCGCGGAACGTACGCGTTGAAGCAGATCCTGGACGTGCCGCTGGGCATGGCACGACGCAACCTGCGTGTTCAAGCCCTGCTCGCCGCGGCCGGGATCCCCGCGTGCGTGCCAGAAGTGAGCGTTGACGGGGACGTCGTCATCGAAGCGGCCGGCCGAGGCTACTGCCTCCTCCCCTGGGCCCAGGGCACCCACCTGCGCGGCCCAGCGCTGTCATTGGAGCAGGTCACGCGGTTCGGCCGGCTGACCGGGCGCATCCACCACCGGCTGAACAGCCTCCCGCCAGAATCCGGCCTGGCCCCGGTGACCACCGCCCCGCCCACCGCAGTCGCCGACCGCGCCACCGCCATCGCGGAGGCCGACCGCTACCTGCGGCTGATCTCCTCCCATGAGGTCCGGCAGCCGTTCGACGTGACCGTGGCCACGTTGCTGGAGCAGCGGAAGAACCTTCTCACGGAGTACGGAGGGCGGCGCCCCGCCAGTGACTCGCCCGCAGGGCCGGCCGGGTGGACACACGGTGACCTGCAGTACCGCAACCTTCTGTGGCGCGACGGGGACATCGTGGCCGTGCTGGACTGGGACCGCATCCAGGTCCGGACGCTCGCCGAGGAAATCACCCGTACCGCGATGGTCCAGTTCACTTCCCAGGAAGGCCACTTGTATCTGGAACACGTCGCCGCGTTCGCCGCCGGCTACCGTCACCTCATACCGCTGCGGTCGCAGGAGGTGGTGGACGCTCTCGACCGGCTGTGGTGGAGACGCATGACCAGCTTCTGGCAACTGGACCACCACTACAACCTCGGCACTCACGGCGCCGCCGAACTGATCGTCCTGACGGAACGATTGCTGGCCTGGTGGGCCGAGCACCGGGAAGAGGTGGCAGCCGCCTTCACTATGGCCTGAAAACCGCCGGGCTACCGCTTGTGGTACCTCTGATCCGGAAATCGGAGGTCATGGTGCCGCGACGGTTGACCCTGACGCAGGGTCAATGTTTCAGCATGGTGGCATGACCAGTGCGATTGTGTCCCGAGGCGACAGGTCGATGCGGCACTTCACGATCCACCACGACGGCGTCACGATCCCGGTGTCTCGCGGCGGTCGGGGACGGCCGCTGGTGCTGTGCCCTGGGCTGAACTCGACCCAGGCCGACTTGCACGAGCTGACCGGACTGCTGCGGCGCGATCACGACGTGGTGACCTTCGACCTGCGGGGCCATGGCCTCGCCTCGGCCGCCGGCCGGTACTCCTTCGAGGGGTTCCTCGGTGATTTGGCCGCCGTGATGGCCGAGCTCGATGCGGCGCCCGTGCTTGTGGGGTACTCGCTGGGCGCGGACCTGGCCGTGCACTATGCCTGCGAGCATCCTGGCGCCGTCGCCGGGCTTGTTCTCATCGATGGGGCGAACCCGGTGCCCGAACCGTTCGTCACCGAGGCCGTCCTGCCGGAGTTCCGCGCGATGTGGGCGGACCTGGCGGCGCGGCAGGAGACCGAGCGGGGCACCGCGCGTCAGGTGTTGCTCACCGCTCAGGAGATTCTCGAGCTGAATGTCGAAATCGATGTGGTTCGGTCCAGGATCCTTGACCGGTACACGAAGATCGACCGGCCCATCAGCATGATCATGTCGACCTTGATGGCCGGCGACGGCGGTGAAGGGCATGCGCCGAGGTTCAACCGGAACTGGCGTGCCGGTATCGAGCGGCTTGTCCGGGAGCAGCCGCACATCGCCACGTCCTGGCTCGATGCCGACCATGGGCTGGTCTTCAGCCACGCCCCGGAAATCGCCCAGATCATCAGGAGAGCCGGCCAGGCAACTCCTGATTCTCCATGCTGACCATCGGCGAGCTGGCGTCCTACGCAGGAGTGACGGTGCGCGCGGTGAGGCACTATCACGCCAAGGGGCTGCTGCCGGAGCCGGAGCGGGACCACTCCGGCTACCGCAGGTACGACGCCGGCGCCGTGGTCGAGCTGATCAAGATCCGGACCCTCGCCGAGGCCGGGGTCCCGCTGGCGCGCGTGCGGGAGCTGCTGCGGGCCGACGAGGAGGAGTTCGCCGCGGCGGTCGAGGACATCGACAGGCGGCTGCGAGAGGAGATCCGGCAGCGACAGCGTCACCGGGAGCGGATCGCCCGGCTCGCCGCCGGGGACGGTCTGACGCTGCCATCGGAGGTGGTCGAGCATCTCGACCGGCTGCGGGCGCTCGGGATCGACGAGCGGATCGTCCAGGCCGAACGCGACGGCTGGATTCTGCTGGCGGCGCACTCACCGGAGCGCGTCCCGGAGTGGATTTCGCGCAAGCGGGAGCAGATCGCCGACCCGCGGTTCATCGACTTCTTCCGCACCCTGGACCAGGCTCTTGCCCTGACCCCCGACGACCCGCGGCTGGCCGAGCTGGCCGACAAGCTGGCCGCCTCCATCACACAGATGCAGGGCGAGGACTATGCCGACGACATCGACATCGAGCCACCACTGGTCAAGCTGATGGACACGCTGGCGTTCGACACCGTGCCGCCGGCCCGTCGGCTGATCGAGCTGCTGAAGCAGCGGGGCTGGACCGGCTGGACCAAGCTTGAGCGCGTGGGGCGCCTTCGCAAGGAGACGGGGCGAGGTCGTCCGTCTGACGGCCCCGCCGCCGTCCCGGGTGAGACCGGCCGCTACCCGGCGTAGGTCTCGAATTCGGCGACCTTCGGCGCGCCTGTCGAGCCGGTGATCCTGAAGGTGATCTTGCTTAGTGAGGTCGGGGTGAAGGTGATGGTGCCCGCCCCGCTGCCGGACTTCAGGACGGCTCCGGTTCCGGCGTTGACGAGCTGCCAGGCTCCGATGCCGCCTTCGGAGCCTGGCGCCTCACGGATGACGGCCCTGGAGACCGTCGTGGCGGAGCCCCACTTGATCGAGATGTCACCGGTCGAACCCGCCGGCGACCAGTAGGTGCTCATGCTGCCGTCCCGCACGTTGCCGTAGCTCGTCCCGTCGGCCTTGCTGGAGCCGTCGGAGCCGGCTCCGATGCTGAGGTTGGACCCGCCGGGCGGTGGGGTGGGCGACGTCGTGGGGCCGACGGTCGGCGTCGGTGTCTGCGGCGTGCAGTTGCCGTTCGACACCTGCAGACCCTTGTTGGCGCCGGCCGTCTGGCGGACGATGTCCGGCACGCAGCTCGCCCCGTCGAGGCTGTAGGAGTACGGGATGCTGACGGTGGTGTTGGACTGCGGGTTGGGTCCGGCGGGGGCGTTGTCGTCGCCGGGGGCGGACCAGGTCACGTTGTCGAAGATGTTGCCGCCGACCTGCCAGTAGCCGGCCTCGCTGGTGTAGAAGGTCCCCAGGACGTCCTTGGAGTTCTTGAAGTAATTGTTGTCCACTTTGGCGCGGGCCCCGGCCCGGGAGTTGATTCCCGACTCGTGGAGGCTCACGTAGGAGTTGTTGTAGATGTGGGCTATGCCACCACGCAGCAGCGGCGTACGGGAGTCGATGTTCTCGTACAGGTTGTGGTGGAAGGTGATGTAGCCGTTCGAGCGGTCGCTCTCGCTGGACCCGATGAGCCCGCCGCGGCCGGAGTTGCGCAGGATGCTGTAGGACAGGGTCACGTACTGGGTGTCGTCCTTCATGTCGAAGAGGCCGTCGAAGCCCTCCGCCTCCCCGCCCGAGGCCTCCAGGGTGACGTGATCGACCCAGACGTTGCGGACGCTGCTCTCCATGCCGATGGCGTCACCGCCGTTGGACGTGGGCGAGCCCGACTTCTTGACGTTGCGGACGGTCACGTTGCGGATGATGATGTTGCGGGCCTCGCGGATGTGGATGCCCAACTGGTCGAAGACGGCCCCGCCGCCGACCCCGATGATCGTGACGTTGCTGATCTGCTTGAGTTCGATCACTCCGGCGGCGGTGTTGCAGCTTCCGCCCGACACCTTGGTGGTGTTGCCGTGGTTGATGGTCCCCTCGACCTGGATGGTGATCGGGGTGCTGCTGCTGGCCCGGCCGCACAGGGCCGCATGAATGGCGGTCCCCGTGGTGGCCCTGACCGTCTGCCCGCCCGCACCACCGGTGGTCCCGCCGTTGCCGGTGGCGAAGCCGGTGGCGCCGTCAGCCGCCGCCGACACCTGCATCACCGGTAAGGCCACACCGACTGCGGCCGCGGTGGTCACCGCGGCCAGCGCCACCTGGAGGCGCAACGCGATCGCACGTCTCATCCTCGTTTCACCTTCTCCTTCGAACTATGACCAGGGCGTGTTGGGGGCGACCCACACAGTAGGAAAGCGCTTTCCAGGTGTCAATGAAGCGTGAAACTTTCACGGCGACACGGGGATCAGACGTGCCGTCGCACCGAGGTCGTATCGCTTGTCAGCGGCGATCCGTTCGCCGCCACGGGCAGGAGGTCGGGGACGCGGGCACCGTCGCCGTCGACCAGGACCGAGTGCGTCTCACCCGCCTCGAAGGCGTGGCGCTCACCCCACTGTCGCAGCGTGACGACCACGGGGAAGAGGTCTTTGCCCGCCTCGGTGAGGGCGTACAGCCTGCGTCTGCCCGAAGGGGCGTCGACCTGGGTGAGCAGGCCGTGGGCGGTGAGCTTGCGGAGCCGTTCGGTGAGGATGTTGCGGGCGATGCCGGTGCGCTGCTGGAAGTCGGTGAACGAGCGGGCGCCGTCCATCGCGTCACGGATGATGAGCAGGCTCCACCGGTCGCCGACCAGATCGACCGTGCGGGCGACCGGGCAGCTCGGGTCCGTCCACGCGGGACCCTGTCTGTCGCGTGCCATCACCCCTCCAATCAGTTGCGCAATGAAACCATTCTGGCCTACTCTCCCGATTAGTTGCAAAATGAAACCAAACGGGGGTGTGTCGGTTGACGTGGAGGACGAGGCTGCTGCTGGCGGTGGTGTGCGGGGTCGCGGTGGCGAGCGTCTACGCCGGCCAGCCGGTACTGGGCCCGATGGGACGCGACCTGGGCGTTCCTGTCGACTCACTCGGCTGGTTCGTGGCCACCGGCCAGCTCGGCTATCTGGCAGGACTGGTCCTGCTGGTGCCCTTGGGCGACGTGCTCGACCGCAGGCGCCTGATCGCCGCGCACCTCGCCCTGGTGGCCACAGGAACGGCGACCACCGCGGCCGCCCCGGTCGCCTGGGCGGCATACTCCGGACTGGCCGCGGCGGGCGTGTTCGCGGTGGTGGTGCAGATCACCGTCGCGTACACGGCATCGATCTCCCCGTCCGCCGAGCGCGGACGCAACCTCGGCATCGTGACCTCGGGCGTGGTGATCGGCATCCTCGGCGCGCGCGTCATCGCCGGAGTCCTCGCAGACCTGTGGGGATGGCGGAGCATCTACCTGACCCTGGCGATCCTCGCCACCGTCCTCGCGCTGCTCTCCCTCACCCTGCTGCCCGCGGATGCTCGCCAGAACACGGCACGGTACGGGCAGGCCCTACGGTCCTTGCGCAGGCTGTTCGCCCAGCCGGTGTTCCTCGGCCGCGGGCTGATCGCGTTCTTCCTGTTCGCCTCGTTCGGCACCCTGTGGAGCGGCATGGCCCTGCCGCTGGCCGGTGCGCCATGGCATCTCAGCGCAGCGCAGATCGGGCTCTTCGGCGTCGCCGGGCTTGCCGGAGCTCTCGGTGCCGCCCGGTCCGGACGCTGGGGCGATGCCGGGCACGCGCGCCGGGTCACCGGCATCGCACTCGCACTCCTGCTCGGCTCCTGGGCCGCGATCGGACAACTCCCGTGGTCGATGTCGCTGCTGATCCTCGGCGTGATCCTGCTCGACTTCGCCGTTCAAGCCGTGCACGTGAGCAACCAGCACACTCTCACCACCGCCTACCCCGACCGCACCAGCACCACCATCGGCGCCTACATGGTCTTCTACTCCCTCGGTTCCGCCCTGGGAGCAGCCGCGACCACGGCCCTGCTCGACGCCACCGGCTGGCTCGGCCCCACCGTCCTCGGTGCGACACTCGCCCTCTGCGCACTCGCCACCTGGGCGGTCACCGCCGATGCACAAGGCGGGCATCGTTGCCTGGGCTCGCGACTCCAGGTCAGGTGAAAGCCGGGACGGCCGGGGTTCACGACGTCGACGCTGCTGGACCTGGACGCGGGTGAACGCGTGCCGTCACCGCCATGTCGCCTCAATGACGCCTATTGACCCGTGACTATCAGCGTTTGTAGGCGGCGGCGACCTCCACTTCGACGAGCCAGCCCTCGACAGGAAGGTTGGCGATCTCGATCGTCACGCGGGCCGGTCTGGCCGGGTTGACCTCCATGGGCGGGGCGGGTGGCGCGGTGCCGAGCGGGACGGGCACGGGTTGCCGGGTGGCCAGGTCCGTGTTGGCGAAGAACTGGCGGTAGGCGCGGTTCCAGCCGGCGAAGTCGGCCGCCTCGGCCCCGGGAGGCTTCTCCAGTTAGGCGCGCATGGAGACGACGTCGGCGAGGCCCAGTCCGGCGGCGGCGAGGTTGGCCTTGATGCGTTTGAGCACGTTGAGGGCCTGGGCTTCGGTGATGGTGACGCCCGGGGGCAGGGTTCCGCCGGGGAAGTCGACGTAACGTTCAGGAGAGTCGGCGGGGGCTGCGGGGTTGGCCGCCGCCGGGCCCAGTCCGCTGGCGGTGTAGGTGGCTACCTGCTTGCCGAGCGCCACTCCGTCGGCGATCGCGGGGTTGGTGGTGCCCGCGGGAAGGAAGGGCTTGATTTCCTGCGGCCGGGGCGACCAGGTGGGGGTGGCGGCGGCCGTATTGGTGCCGAGAATGAGGACGACGGCCGCGGGGAGGGCGAGGGTGCGGATCTTCATGCGGGGGTGTCCTCTCTCAGGAGGTGCTCAGGACGCGCCGGTGCAGCGCGGTGACGACCTTGCGGGCGGACTCCAGGGCGCCCGACTGCCAGGCGATCATGTAGCTCAGCCAGTCGCCCGCGAAGTACACGTGGCCGGCGGGTTCGTTGAGGAGCTGGTAGGCGCCCTGGCGGGACGGCCAGCTCACCCACGCGCCCTCGATGTGCGGCTGAAGTTTCCAGGCGACGGAGACCGACGACAGCAGGTCGTCGCGGTACTTCGCACCGTGGATCTTCATGCCCTGCTCGATCGCGCGGCGCCTGCGGTCGGCGGGGTTCAGCGCCGCGTACGCGTCGGCCTCGGCGCCGAAGTTGTAGTAGCCGACGACCAGGCCGCGGGCCGTGCCGTACCCGTAGGAGGGGTACCAGATCGTGGCCAGGTCGAGGTCGGTGGCGGTGATGCCGCCGTAGATGTCCTCGTCGGTCTCCCACCAGCGGCGGCGGTACTCCAGGCCGATCTTGCCGGCGCTCGCGACGGACGGGGTGGCGAGGGCGGCCTGGACCTCCGTGCCGAGGTTGTGCGCGGTCTTGGCGAGGACGTGCGGGGGCATCGCCGCGACGCACATGTCCGCTCTGATCTTCTGGGTACGGCCGTGGCGGTCCTGGTACTCCACCTCGACGCCGTCCCGCAGATCGGT
Organism: Nonomuraea purpurea; assembly: GCF_042650645.1. Lineage (NCBI taxonomy): Bacteria > Bacillati > Actinomycetota > Actinomycetes > Streptosporangiales > Streptosporangiaceae > Nonomuraea > Nonomuraea purpurea. The sequence goes on along the minus strand of NZ_JBHSBI010000049.1, from coordinate 13,708 downwards.
GATCCTGGTGACCTTCGACCGCAGCCGGATGCGCTGCCGTCCGATCTTGCCGGCGAACGCCGTCGGGATCGCGTCCATGCCGCCCACCGGCTGGAACATGAGCATCGCCTGGTCGTAGCCGAACTCGAACGACAACCGCTGCCCGACACCGCACGCCAGCACCTCCGACAGGGACGGCACCGATCCGAGGGGTGTACCCGGCTGATCGCCCGCGCCCGGGTTCAGGCTGTAGCCGCGGCGGGAGGTTCCCGAGTACCTGAATCCGGATGCTTTGTCGCCCACCGCCCCGAAGCTCGACAGGAAGGCGATCAGCCGCTCTTTGTCCTGCGCGGTGAGGGCGGCGTCCAGCGCCCCCGTGTCGGTCGCCCGCGACAGTAACTCCGCGATATATCCGTACATGTCGGCCTTGGCGGTACGCCAGCGGACGGGGGCCGGCATGCTCTGGTGGTAGATGTAGGCTTGGGCGTTGGAGTTGGTGAAGACCTCCAGGTCCACGCCGAGCTCGCGGCAGTAGTCCATGGTGACCATCCACTGCGCCAGCCGGGCCGGTCCCGCGTTGAGGTAGACGCCGTCACCGAACTTCGCGACCTGCGTGGAGCCGTCCAGCTCGGTCACGCGGTCGCCGCCGCGGATGGTCCAGTTCCGGCCGCCGACCCGGTCGAGGGCCTCCAGGATCGTGCAGTCGTACCCTGCCTTGCCCAGCTCGTACGCCGTGGCGAGGCCCGCTACCCCGGCACCGAGGATCACCACCTTCTTCGCCGACCGCCTGGTGAGTGAGAAGTCGGACGGCTGGGGCGGATCGAAGGTTCCCTTCGCGGCCGCCTCGGCGGACGGGGCCAGCCCGAGCGCGCCCATGGTCGCGAAGAGCGCGCCTGCTCCGCCGGAGACGCCGACCGCGGAGAGGAAATCGCGTCTGCTGTAACCCAACACTTACCTCCAAGTCATCGCTGGAGGCGAGTCTGGGAGGGATTTATTGCTAGATGTCCGGCATTGTGTTGTTTGTAGGTTTCGAGCCGATCATCGGGCTTGGGATGGCAAGTGAGGCCCGCCCTCAACCTCGCATGAATTCCAGGGCCATGAACCACCAGTCGTCCGGCCGCTCGAAGGAGAACGGGTCGATGGCCCGCAGCCGGCTCGACAACTCGCGGAAGGACTCGTCGCGGACGGCCGGGTCGTCGGCCGAGCGGGTTTCGTGGAGCCGGATCTGATAGAGGAACTCGATGAACTCGCCGAGGTTGTTGTTCACGACTTCGCCTTTGGGGCGAGGCCCGTCGAACTGGATCAGCGTGATGAAGCCCTCATACGCGCTCAGCGAGAACCGCATGCCGGGATCTCCCGGCGGACCTCCGATGACCACCTCCCGGTGGTCCACGCCTTTGGAGGTGGTGACGTCGAAGACAGCCAGGAACTCAGGACCACCCTCAACCTGGGTGGTGAAGAACGGGGAACTGTCCGTGGGAAGCCCGACGACCCCCAGCGCTTCGGCGTCCTTCGGGGTGAGCGCGAACTTCTCGAGCTCTGCCGCCGAGGCCGTGAAGAGGTTCTCGCGACCGTAGAGCGCGGCCATCTCCTCGTGTGCAGGCACGTCATTCCTTCGCATCCGGCTTCCGACGAAGATATCGATCTTAGACGAGGGCGTTGCCGCTTCGGCGGTCAACGACTTCGACCGGATGTTCGGGTACGCTCGTCGAGATGCCCGACGCCGAACTCGACATACGGACAGATACGAACGGCGGTACGCCATGGACCTGATGCAGCTGGCGCAGGACGAGCGGAGCGACCTCGCGGCTTTCCTGGCGACCCTGTCCCCCCAGCAGTGGGAGGCGCCGACGCTGTGCGACGGCTGGCGGGTGCGCGACGTCGTGGCACACATGGTCAGCTATGAGGAGCTGGACGGACGCGGCCTGCTGCGCCGTTTCGCCGCCGGACGCTTCCTGCCCGATCGTGTCAACGCCGTCGGAGCAACGCACTACGCGACCCGCAGTCCTGAGGAGTTGCAGGCGCTGCTGGCCGAGCATCTGCGACCGCGCGGGCTGACCGCGGCGTTCGGCGGCAGGATCGCCCTGACCGACGGCCTGATCCACCACCAGGACATCCGGCGCCCCCTGGGTCTGCCGCGCGCCATCCCGCCAGAGCGGCTGCTGTCCGTCCTGCCCTTTGCTCTGAGCGCCCCGGTCATCCGCGGGTTCTGGCGGGTACGCGGCGTGCGGCTGGTCGCCACCGACCTGAACTGGTCCACCGGCAAGGGCCCGGAGGCCCGAGGCAAGGCCGAGGCGCTGCTGATGGTCATCGCCGGTCGGCGCGGCGTGGTCGCCGAGTTGTCCGGACCCGGCCAGCCCATTCTCGCCGGCCGGGTTCGCCCTTGAGCCTTCAGAAGGGCAGAGGCATGCGGACCACCTGGCGCGGCCCAGGATGTCGTCGGCCGCGCCGAGGGCCCGTCGTGTTCCGCACCGCTCGGTGTGGTGCGGCTCGTTCTGAGCGGTGTCAGCGCTGTTCGGCGAGCCAGTCGTCGAAGGTCGTCGGGGCGAGGCGGGCGCCCTCGCCGGGCAGCAGCACGTCGCCGGCCATTTCCGTGCCGAACAGACCCGACCATGTCGGTACGAGCTTCACCTGTCGGCCACGCGCCTGGTTGGTGCGGCGGGCCATGTCGACGAGGTCCTGCGTCTCGGGCCCCGCGACGTCGGCGTAACGTCCCTGGGGCTCGCCGACCGCGATCTCGGCGAGGATGTCGGCCACGTCCGCCGGCGCGATCGGCTGCACGAGCAGCGGTGCGATCGTGGCGACGCCGTCCTGTTCGGTCCAGCTCGTCACCATCGCGGCGAAGTCATGGAACTGCGTGGCGGGGACGATCGTCCACGGCACCGGCCCCTCGGCCACCAGGCGTTCCTGCTCTCGTTTGCCGGCATAGTGCGCGTTGCCCTCGATCGTCCTGATCCCCACGATCGACAGCAGCACATGGTGACGGACGCCGGCCCGTTCCTCGGCCGCCCGCAGGTTGCGCGTCGTGGTGGTGAAGTACGCCACCGTCTTGTCACGGTCGACCGCCGGGGCGTTGGTGACGTCGACGACCGCCTCCACACCCTTGAGGGCGTCGTCGAGCCCTTCGCCGCTCACCAGGTCGACGCCGAGCGAACGGCTGATGCTCACGACGTCGTGGCCGCCCCGCTGGAGGGCGGCGACGGTCAGTGACCCGATGTTCCCCGTCGCACCCGCGACTGCAATCCGCATGGCTCTTCCTCCCTTGTTTCCCTCGGAACAGTATCTCGGACTAAACAGATCCGCAATGTCCGCGATAGGATGGGTGCCGTGAAGCTGCCCGTGAGCACCGAATGGCTGTTGCACTGCGCCGCCACGCTGGCCCAACTCGAATCGGGAGCCACCGCGTCGGCGGCACAACTCGCCGGCTACTACGACCTGCCCGCCCCCTACCTCGCCAAGCAGTTGCAGGCGCTCGTCAAGGCCGGTGTGCTGTCCGCGACGACGGGGCCGCGAGGCGGGTTCCGGCTCGGGCGGCCCGCTTCCGAGATCACGCTGCTGCAGATCGTCGAGGCCGTGGACGGGGCCTCCTCGCCGTACGAATGCCGCGAGATCCGCCAGCAAGGACGGGGTGCGCTGCCGCCCGAACAGTGCCTGCGCACCTGCGTCATCGCCGAGAAGATGGCCGACGCGCACGAAGCGTGGCGGCGAAGCCTCGCCGGGGTCTCCCTCGCCGACATTCTCACCACGCTGCCGTCGACTGCGGTACCACGAACCCGATCAATCCTCACGGACACCCCATCCCCTCACAATTAACTTCGTCAAGAATTGAATTCCGACAGAGAAGCATTTACGCTCCAGAGATCCGATGTCTCCACTACCCCCTGGTGGTGACCATGCCCTCTCGACGATCTCTACTGAAGGCCGGCGGAGCTCTCACCGCGGCCACCCTTGTCCCCGGAACCATGTCGGCGCAGGCCGAGGCCGAATCAGCTGATCCCTGGCACGAGGTGCCGCGCATCCTGCGTAAGATCCGGCCCCCTCGATTCAGGAACCGAAGATGGGATGTCACCGCGTTCGGCGCCGTGGGTGACGGCACGACCGACTGCACGGCCGCGTTCAAGGCGGCGATCGCCGAGTGCCACCGCAAGGGCGGCGGCCGGGTCGTGGTCCCGCCAGGACGTTTCCTCACCGGCGCCATCCACCTGCTCAGCGACGTCGAACTGCACGTGTCGGAGGGCGGCGTGATCGCCTTCAGCACCGATCCGAACGCGTACCTGCCGGTCGTCTTCACCCGCTGGGAGGGCACGGAGTGCTACAACTACAGCCCCTTCATCTACGCCCTCGGCCAGCGCAACATCGCGGTCACGGGCAAGGGCGTGCTCGACGGCCAGGCCAGGCAGGGCCCGTGGGAGAGCTGGTACGCCAACAGCGGCCCCCAGGGCGCCGACCAGCGGGAGTTGCGCAGGATGGGCGACGACGACGTGCCGGTCGAGCAGCGCGTGTTCGGCGCGGGGCACTACCTGCGCCCAGCCATGGTGCAGTTCGTGAAATGTCAGGACATCTTGGTTAGTGATGTCACGATCCTCGAACCGCCCATGTGGACCGTGAACCCGGTCCTGTCCACGAACGTCACCGTACGCGGCATCACCGTCGTCAGCACCCTCTACAACACCGACGGCTGCGACCCCGAGTCGTCGTCCTACGTGCACATCCACGGCTGCCGGTTCAACACCAACGACGACTGCGTGGCCGTCAAGTCGGGACGTGACGCCGACGGCAGGCGGGTGGGCGTCCCCAGCGAGAACATCGTCGTCCAGGACTGCCTGTTCTCGGGCCGCTGGGGCGGCATCACGGTCGGCAGCGAGATGTCGGGCGGCGTCCGCAACGTGTTCGCCGAACGGTGTGTGATCAACTCGCCGGACTTCCCCGGCAACTACCCGGTGAAGTACCCCGTCTACATCAAGGCCAGCAAGAAACGCGGCGGCTTCATCCAGGGCGTCCACGTACGCGACTTCACCGGCAGGAACGTTGACCGCGAGGTGATGTTCGTCAACATGGCCTACGCGAGCAACGAGCAGGGCACGGAGCCGGTGTCGGTACGCGACATCCGGATGGAACGGACAAAGCTTGATGGCGCCGACGCCGTGCTGAACCTCGTCGGCCTGGAGAGCGACCACCTGGCCGGGGTGCGGCTGGAGCGGTGCGCGTTCACGAACGTGGCAGGCCCGAACAAGATCGCCTTCACCGACGACCTGGTGATGCGGAAGGTGTTCGTGAACGGGGTGGAGCAGTGAGGCAGCTCATCGCCGCCCTGATCCTGCTGGCGACGGCCGGGGTGGCGCTGCCCGCGCAGGCCGACGACGCGGGACGGGTACGCGGCTGGACGATCCTGTCGGACAGCGACGCGGGGGCCGACGCCGTCATCGCCGCCGCGAAGCCGTACAAGATCAATCATCTGCAGTTGAGCCACGAGATCGTGCACGACCTGCGCGAGGTGCGCGAGCCCGCCAAGCGGGCGCAGGCCAACCGGCTGACCAAGGCCGCCCACGACGCCGGGATCGGCGAGGTGGCGATCTGGGACCACTCGCTCTACGACCTGGACTACTATCCCGCCGAGTTCCGCACCGGTCCCGACGGCACGATCGACCTGGACGATCCGGCCTTCTGGGAGTGGTTCCGCCAGGACTACCGGCAGATGCTCGACCTGGTGCCGGACGTCGACTCGGTCGTCCTGACCTTCATCGAGACCGGCGCGCGGGTGGAGCGGCAGCACTCGGCGAAGCTCACCACGGCCGAGCAGAAGCTGGCCTACCTGGTCGACCAGGTCGCCGAGGTCATCGTCAACGAGCGCGGGCTCGGGCTCTACCTGCGGACGTTCGGCTACTACCCCGAGGAGATGGAGCGGACGATCGGCGCGATCGAGCTGGTCCGCAACCCGGACGTCAAGGTCATGGCCAAGGCCACGCCGCACGACTTCTTCCTCACCCACCCGAACGACTCCACGATCTCGCGGATCAACCGGCCGGTGCTCGTCGAGTACGACGCGGCGGGCGAGTACAACGGCCAGGGGAAGATCGCGAACGCCTGGCCGGAGGAACACGTCGACCGGCTGCGCGCCTACCAGCGGCTGCCGAACGTGATCGGCTACGTGGCCAGGACCGACCGTTACGCCGATTCGAGCATCGTCGGCACGCCCACGGAGATCAATCTGTACGCGCTGGCCAGGGCCTCGGAGGACCCCAAGGTGAGCGTGGAGACGATCTACCGGGAGTTCGCGGAGCGGACGTACGGGAAGAAGGCCGCGCGCGAGGTCGCCTCGGCGCTGTCGAAGTCGTACGAGATCGTCACCTCGGTCCTCTACACCCTGGGCACGAACACCGCGAACCACTCCAGGCTGGACTACGAGCCGTACTGTTCGAGCTACCACCGCAGCGTCTCCGGCAAGTGGATCGACCCGCCCGTCACCTACGTCCGTCATGGCGTGAACAGGCGGTTCCACTTCTGGACCGACGTGGTCAACCACCTGTCGCCGGCCGCCTGCAAGAGCGACCCCACGCTGGCCAGGGAGGCGCAGTACGTGCTGGACAGGGGGTGGGTGACGCCGGGCGACCAGTTGACGCCCGCGTACCTGCGCTACGTGCTCGCGGAGAAGGACCACGGGGTGCGCGTGGCGCAGAGCGCGCTGCGCGACATAGAAAAGGCCGGGCGTGACCTGTCGCCGGAGCACTTCCGGCAGCTCAAGGCGTACTTCGAGCGCACGGTGCTGACCGCCAGGCTGCACCGGGCGGTCGCGGCGGCGTACTTCGGGTACCGGCTCTATGTCCGGGACGAGGCGCAGCGGACCAGGAAGATGCGGCAGCTCATCTGGGACGGGCTCGACGACGCGCAACGCGTCGCCGAGCAGATCCAGACTTATCCGGTACGCGCCGCAACCGGCGAATGGGACTGGGTCAGAGACGCGGCCGAGGCGGTCAAGTACCACGACCGCATCTCCAAGGGCTGGGACCGGTACGGCGGCGTCGCCGTACCGCGCCCCTGACTCACGGCTTGCGGCCGACGCCCCCGAGCAGCCATTTCGTGCCCTCGGGGGCGGGGTCGTCCGGGTCGGGATGCCAGACGTCGAGGGTGACCAGGCCGGGCTCGATCAGGTCGAACCCGTCGAAGAAGAGGGCGGCCTCCGCGTGCTCGCGGAAGAAGATCGGCGTCGGCGTGGCGGCGTAGACGGCCTCGATCTGGGCGACCGCGTCCGCCGAGTGGCCGTCGCGGGTGCAGTGGGTCGCCGCGAAGAGGCTGCCAGAGGACAGGACGTCGCGCAGCCGGCCCATGACCGCTTCCCGCTCGTCCAAGGTGATGAAGTGCACCATGGCGATCATCAGCACGCCGACCGGCTCGTTGAAGTCGATCAGCTTGACCGTCTCGGGATGCCCGAGAACCTCCTCAGGACGCCGCATGTCGGCGGCGGCCACCGTGGTCTTGTCGTCGGTCGCCAGGATCGCTCGGCCGTGCTGCAGCACGACCGGGTCGTTGTCGACGTAGACCACGCGGGCGTCCGGGACGATCTGCTGGGCGATCTCGTGCGTGTTGCCCACCGTGGGCAGTCCGGAGCCGATGTCGATGAACTGCCTGATTCCCTGCCTGGCCATGTGGCGCACCGCGCGCCGCAGAAAGGCCCGGTTCTCCCTGGCCAACTGGCGGATCTCGGGCATGGCCTGTTCGACCCGGCGCACGGCCTCACGGTCGATCTCGAAGTTGTCCTTTCCTCCGAGGTAGTAGTCGTACATGCGGGCGACGCTCGGCCGGGTGACGTCGATGCCCGTCGACGCGCCACCGCCCTGCTCCGGCATGCCATGCCTCCAATTCGCGATCTTCCGATTACCCAAGTTAGCGCAACAGACACGCACATGGCGGGTCAAGCGTCATTGTCAAGAAACCTGGACAAAATTGGAGGCAGGCGGATCGCCGCTCAGTGCCAGTGGGGCAGGTGGTTCTCGGGGTAGCGGGCGCCGAAGCCGCCGTTCGGGAGGATCTCCGCGACGCGTTCGAGGTCGGCGGCGTCGAGCTTGAGGCCGGCGGCGGCCACGTTCTCCTCCAGGCGCGTGACGCTGCGGGTTCCGGGGATGGGGACGACGTCCTCGCCCTGGGCGAGCAGCCAGGCCAGGGCGAGCTGGGCGACGGTGGCGCCCTTGGTCGCGGCCAGGTCGGTCAGCTTCTCTGTGGCCTCGATGTTCTTCTCGTAGTTGCCGGGCTGGAAGCGGGCGTCCCAGCTTCGCATGTCGGTGGAGTCGTACTCGGCGCCCGGTTTGACATTGCTTGTCAGGAAGCCGCGGCCGAGCGGCGAGTACGCGACGAAGCCGATCCCGAGCTCGCGCAGGACGGGCAGCAACGTCTCGACGTCGCGTTCGAACAGGGAGTACTCGGTCTGCAGCACCGAAACAGGCTGCACGGCGTGCGCGCGCCTGATGGTCTGCTCACCCGCCTCGCTCAACCCGAAATAGCGGACCTTTCCCGCGTCGACGAACTCCTTGACCGTGCCGGCGACGTCCTCGATCGGCACGTTGGGGTCGACCCGATGCTGGTAGAGCACGTCGATGACATCGACGCCGAGGTGGCGCAGGCTGTTGTCGACGACCTCGCGGATGTGCTCAGGACGGCTGTCGACGCCGCCCTCCCTGGTGCCGGTGAAGTCGAAGCCGAACTTGGTGGCGATGACGACCTCGTCGCGGACGGGGGCGAGCGCGGCGCCGACGATGCGCTCGTTGGCTCCCTGGCCGTAGAGCTCGGCGGTGTCGAAGAAGGTCACCCCCAGCTCGTGGGCCCTGCGCAGGGTCGCCGCCCCCTCCTTCTCGTCGGACGGCCCGTAGGCCATGGAGATCCCCATGGCGCCGTAGCCCAGCTCGGAGACCGTCAGGCCCTGGCTGCCAAGTGTCCTTTGCCGCATGTCACGTATCCTTCCCATGAATGTAAGAGCACTCTAACATTGGAGAGGGGGGCAGAATCGACGCCGTGAGCAGCACCCCGCCGCCCAAGCGCGGCTACCACCACGGCGACCTGCGTGCCGAGCTGGTCCGCGAGGGCATCGCGCTGCTGGCCGAGACGGGGGTCGCGGGATTCTCGGTGGCCAAGGTCGCGGTACGCGCGGGCGTGTCGTCGGCGGCGCCGTACCGCCACTTCCCCGATCGGGAGGCGCTGCTGGCCGCCTGCGCGGCCGGGATCATCGCCGACCTCACCGAGGTGTCCATCGCGGCAGCGGAGCGCGCGGGCCCCGATCCGGTCGAACGCCTGGCCGCCACCGCGGGGGCCTACGCCGGCTACGTCCTGGCCCATCGCGCCGGGCTCGACCTCCTCTACGGCCACGACTTCTCCGGCCGGCACCGCCAGACCATCCACGAGCAGAGCCGCCGGCTCCTTGACACGCTCATGGCCCTGGCCGCAGACGTCCTGCCTCCCGACACCTCGTGGGCCGAGACCACCGACTTCGTCTACGCGCACGTGGCCATCGCCCACGGGTACGCCACCCTGCACACCCGCCCGCCCCGCGACGTGGACGTCCTCACGGTGCGGGCCGTCGCCGTCGCCCGCGACCACATCACCGGCCACCTCATGCGCCCGCGATGAGTTTCGCCTCCGGCCGAGGTCTCTTCTGCGTGACTACTCAGCAGGAAGGACCATCCCCCATGACCGAGCTTGTCGAGGTCATCAATAAGCAAGGAAACATGGGCCCGACGAAGGAGGGTTCATGACCGCTCACATCCTTGACATCCCCGGCGTGCGGCTGCGCTACGAGGTACGCGGCACGGGCCCGCTGCTGCTGGTGATGGGCTCGCCCATGGCCGCCGCGGACTTCGCGCCGGTGGCCGAGGAGTTGGCGGGCGACCACACCGTGGTCACGCACGACCCCAGGGGCATCTCCGGCAGCGTGCTCGACGACCCCGACCAGGACTCCACGCCCGAACTGCGCGCGGACGACGTCGCCGCCATCCTCGACGCGCTGGGCGCCGAGTCCGCCGACGTGTTCGGCAGCAGCGGCGGCGCGGTGACGTGCCTGGCGCTGGCCGTCCGGCACCCCAACCGGGTGCGTACGGTCGTCGCGCACGAGCCGCCCTGCCTGGAGCTGCTCCCCGACGCCGCCGAGCAGCGGGCCGCGACCGACGACATGATCGAGACCTTCCACCGGGACGGACTGTGGGCGGCCTTCGAGAAGTTCATGGGCAACGCCGGGTTCGCCGAAGACGACGAGGGCCCTCACGGTGAGCCGTCGGAGCAGGCCATGGCCGACGGCGCCCGCTTCTTCGCCCACGAACTGCGCGGCACCACCCGGTACGTGCCCGACGTCGCGGCGCTGAAGACCGGTCCCGCGCGGATCGTGGTGGGCGTCGGGGAGGACTCGAAGGCGCTGGTGACCTACCGGACGTCCGAGGCGCTGGCCGGCCTGCTCGGCACGCCGCCGGTGGTGTTCCCCGGCGACCACGGCGGCTTCATCGGCCGGCCGAGGGAGTTCGCGCAAACGCTGCGCCAGGTGCTGCGCAACGGTTGACCTCAGGCGAGCGGCACGGTGATCGAAGCGCCCTCGCGGCCGGCCAGCGGGCCGAACGTGTGCCGCTCGCCGCGCCACGTCACGGTCAGCTCGTCGAGGTCGCGGCGGGGGTCGGCCACGGTCAGCGCGCCGTCGCGCACCAGCACCGCGCACGGCGCCGAGGCGGTCAGGTCGCCGGCGGTCCCGGCGTTCCAGAAGGCGGCCGCGGTGAGACCGAGCGCGGGCACGTGGACGGCCTGCAGACGGGCCGTGTTGGCGAGCACGCGCACGCCCGGGTCGGCGGCCCGCGCCCGCGTGCGTTCCCTGCTCGCGCCGGGCAGGAGCAGGTAGGCGTAGCCGGCCGCGCGCGGATCGACGCCATGGTCGAGCCAGAGCGTGACGTAGTCGCGGGTCACGCCGCCGCCCGCGCGGCTCTCGCGCAGCGTGCGCAGCCCCTCGGGGACGACGTAGCCCCCGTGGCCCTCGATATGGGCCCAGCCCGGCTCGACGGTGAGCGCGGCGCCGGTCCTGCGGTTGTCCACGATCGTCTCGACGGCCACGCCGTCACGGGCGGTGATGCCCGCGCCCAGGCAGACGACCGCGTCGTCGAGGAAGAACCACGACTTGAACGCCTCCATCGTGCTTTCCAGGCCGCTCAGGTGCTGGCCGGTCACCGCGTACACGCCGTCCGTGGCCCCGCCCACCCACCGCCAGGGGGTGCGCGTGTCACCCCAGGCCGCGCCCGCGCCGTCGGGCAGCCGCAGGGTGGAGACGGTCGTGCCGGGCAGCCGGTAGGGGTCCGCGGTCGCCCAGAACGCGTCGGAGTACTGGTCGCCGTGGCCGTCGGCCCACCAGTAGAGCATCCCCGAGCCGGTGTGCCAGCCGCGCGGGTTCTCGCGGTTGCCGTGCTCGTAGTGCCCGACACGATGTGAGGCCATGCTGAGCGCCGCGCACCAGCCGGGCCTGCGGTGCACGGCGCGGGCGCTCATGGGCAGCAGCCGGTGCCCGACAGGCTCCGGCGCGGCCGGGACGGCGTCGTCCTTCATGATCGCACTCAGCCGCGCGTGGAAAGCGGGCTCGGCGTGCTCCAGCATCGGCCGGTAGGTGTTCCGCACCGCCCATCCTTTGACCATGGCCTGCCAGCGGGCCCGCTGCGCGGCCGGGGCGGCGTCGCCGAGCAGCAGGATCGAGGCGGCCAGCTCGCGTCCCTTGTCATGGTCGCCGTAGGGTCGCCTGCTGATCGCGCGCCCGCGCACCAGGTCCATGACGAACCCGTCGCGCACGAACGGCGCGAACGAGCGCTCCACCATGTCGAAGACGAACCGGTCGGCGACCTGCCACGGCGTGCCGCGCAGCGCCGCGAACAACGTCGCCAGCCCCGACAGCAGTGACACTCCGTAGGAGCCCTGGTAAGGGACATACGTGTGCTGGATGAACGACCCGTCCCTGTAGAACCCATCGCCTTCGCCGACGAAACGGAAGACCGGGGCGAGCGCCGAGGCCGCCAGGTCGGCCTTGCCGTGGTCGGACCCGAGCATGGCGCGCAGGAGCATCACCACGCACAGGTCCACGCGGTTGGCCCCGGTGCTGTTGCCGTCGTAGCGGCCGAGAAGCCGTTCTGGGACGAAGTGGTCGACCGCGTCGCGCAGGGCCGTGCTCCTGGGCCCGTCCAGGGCGATCAGCACGGCCGCGTCGAGCAGCGCCTTGGGCATGCCGATCTGCCAGTGCCACCAGTTGCCTACCTGGTCGGCGCCCGCGGCGTACACGTGGCGGCGGTAGTGGTCGATGCCGGCGGCGACGGCGGCGGCCAGGCTGTCGTCGCCGGTCAGCGCGTAGGCGTGGGCCATGGTCCGCAGCCGCCGCGGCGTGGCCACGTGGGAGGGGAAGACCTGGTCGGGCCAGAGCGAGGCGGGCGAGGGCGCCATGGTGTCGCGGTGGCGGGCGGCCGCCCTGCCCAGCGCGGCCAGCCGGTCGCGGTACGGCTGAGCCCCCGGGTCGTAGCCGGTTCCGGCGCTGACGTCGCGCCACCGGCGGCGTAAACGGATGAAGGAGTCGTCCGGCGTGTACGCGGCCCGCGCAGGGACCAAGGCCCCTGCCGCCCCCGCCACGGCCACGCCGGTGAGCAGGAAGAGTGATCGCCTGGATGGCCGGTGCACACCCCGATTATCGATCGCCTCCGCGCACCCCGCCGAACCAGTCGAGCACCCAAGGCAGCGGCAGGAACGCCGAGGTCATGTGGTCGATGTCCCCGACGTCCGTGAGCGTGGCCTTGACGCCGCGCGCCCGCAGGTCGCGCAGGCAGCTCAGGGAGTTGTCGTAAGCCACGTCACCTCGTAGAACTTGTGCGAGCCGCCGCCGTCCTCAGACAGTTCGAGGTAGGTCATGTCCGTCCTTCTCCAGGTATGCCGAGCTTGATCGACTGCCCGGGACGCTAGAGGGCTGCGGCGACAAAACTTACCGAGAAACCGCAGGAGGCCCCGTCCTTCAGGGCGGGATAAATGCGTCCCCGTCAGGGGATGGCCCGCCGGAGGCGGGACAGACCGGAGCGCGTAGCGCGGGCCCAGGGCGTCAGATCGGTCGGCGCTGCTGTTCGATGTACTGCTTGATGATCGATGGTGGTGCTCCGCCGCAGGACGCGGCGAGGTAGGACGGGGACCAGAAGTGGCCGTGCATGATGGCCCGGTTGACTCGTCCGGTGAACTCTTTGTGCAGGTAGTGGGAGGAGACTCCCTTCAACGAGTTGACCACTTTGCTGATGACGACCTTCGGCGGGTGGTGCACGAGCGGGTGAACGTGGTCGTCCTCGCCGTTGAACTCGCGCAGCTCGGCCTCGAAACTGTCGCACACTTCGATCGTGATGTCTTGGCAGCGGCGCAGCATCGCGTCGCCGAACACGTTTCTGCGACATTTGGTGACAAAGACCAAATGGATATGCATGGCGGAAACCACGTTTCTGCCTCGTCGGTATTCCACTTCCTGGCTCATAGGCCAGATGCTAATGTGTTCGATTATCGGCTGGGGTGATCGTGGCTGGCGGGTGGGAGGTGGCCAGGGTGAAGCTGCGCTACAACTACCGGCTCTACCCCGACGCCTCTCAGCGGCAGACGCTCGCCAGAACGTTCGGGTGTGCCCGCATGGTGTGGAACGACGCTCTGGCCGCCCGCAAGGCCGCGCGCAAGGCCGGGCTGCCGTTCATCGGGGACGCCGAACTCCAGC
>NZ_JBHSBI010000048.1:0-70896 GCF_042650645.1 Nonomuraea purpurea | reverse complement strand
GCCGTGACCGCCGTCCGCCAGCGCGTCACCCGCCAGCAGCGCGGCCGGCGAGGCCGCGCGACCGACCCCGAATGGGCCAACCGCCGACGCCTGCTCCACGCCCGCGAGAACCTGACCGAACAGGCCTTCACCCGCATGTGGAACGGCCTGATCGATCACGAACCCACCGGACAGATCCTCACCGCCTGGATCGCCAAGGAAGAACTGCGCTCCCTGCTCGCCTGCGCCCGCCAACGAGCTCCGCGTTCGGTGATCTCCCACCGGCTGTTCCGCTTCTCCTCCTGGTGCGCCACCTCCGACATCCCGGAACTGATCACCCTGGCCGAGACGATCGAGCAGTGGTGGCCCGAAACGCTGGCCTTCATCACCACAGGCGTCACCAACGCCCGCACCGAAGGCACCAACCGCCTCATCAAAGACGCCGCCCGCGTGGCGTTCGGCTTCCGCAACCTCACCAACCAACGCCGCCGCGTACGGTTGGCATGCACACATCAAACGATCAACCCAGCGGCATAAGGGTGCGACCATCCCCCTCAAGATCGAAGAACCCTGTTCCCGGGGTGCGAAGGCCACGAACTACTCGCGTCAGGGCGATAGCAGGGACATGCAGCATGACGCGATCGCAGCATCTTGCCAGCACACATGATAAAGTGATGTACATCACATTGCAGCGACCCGCCATCGCCGCACGGTATTTCGTTTAAGGGATGTGAGGCCCGTGTGCGTACGCCACGGTCCGGAGATCCTCCGAACGAAAGGGATCGCCCCATGAAAAGAGCGGTTTACTCCGCGCTTCTCCTGGTCATCGCGCCGTTTGCCTTCACCGGAGAGGGCCGGTCGGAGTTACTGGACCCGGCGTTACTTGCGCAGCAGTGGGCCGCGTTTCCGGAATCCCGGCAGCCGCGGCCGGTCGTGCTGATCGGAGCCCTTCCGGAAGTGAACAAGTCCGGCGGCTACATCGCCCGGGTGCGGCTTGGCGCGAATCTGTCCTCACAGGCTCCGGAAGCAGCCGACGTCCCGTTGACGGACGGCACCGCAAGCATTCCGCAGATTTCCCCTAGCGCGGCGTACGAAGAACTGCGGCAACACATGGAGCGACGTGCGGCACCGGGACGCGAAGGTACCGTTCTGAACGCCGAACATGTTACCCACGAATTCCTCTCCGATCGTGGCCTGATACGACTGCCGGCCTGGAGATTTCAGATCGCGGGCGGCGGATCGTTAACGTGGCCAGCGCTTTCACCTCAGGCGTTCTGGCGTCTCGGATCGGTCTCCTCGTCCTCGAAGATCATGCGGGCAAGCGCGGATCGCACGAAACCCGAGATCACCGTATGGATGGACTCGGGGCACGGCTGCGGAAAACAGGGGGACAAGCGGCCGGCCGTGCGTATCACCGAAACTCCGGACGTGGTCGTTGTCGGTACGGCCAAGGCCCCAGAGCTCCCGGGCAGGATGTGCGTATCAACCGCCGATTTCCGGGCTCGGCCGTTCACCTACGCATTGAGCAGCCCCCTGGGGAACAGAGGACTGCTCGACGAGGCCGGCCATCTTCCGGTCGTCCACCACGAGGACGTGGCGCCGATACCTGGCAGTCCGCCTCGCTAGAGAACTACGTCAAGCGACTCTATGGCCGTGTAGAAGTCCTGGAAGACCAAGTAGTCGCCATCACCACTGAGGTTACAGCCGCTGATGATGCCCTCAGCGAAGACCTGGGAATAATCGCCGCTGAGCGAGAACACCGGGCCTCCGCTGTCGCCGCCGCGGCATCCGCGCTCCCCGTTGACCTGGTCGGCATGAAACATGTCGCCATAGCACTCGTAAGTTCCCCACAGGTCGGTGCCGCAGTATCCGACCGGGAAGTCGTTCCTGACCTGCCACAGGCACACGGCGCCGCTGAACGATCCCGAGGTGCAGAGCCATTCGCCCGGGGTGACGTGACTCCATCCAGCAACCGACTTGGTGTACTCGGGGCTGGTGTTGGCACCGCCAGGGACGCCCCCGTCCCACATGTACTTGTTATATTCGGGGCCCGGCATTCCGATCAGCATGAGGTCGTAGTTGACCCTCTCACTGGTGGCGTAGCCGATGTTCGCCGATCCTGCGCTGTTCCACCAGTACTGACCTTCGAAGCCACAGTGGCTCGCCGTCACGAGATACCAGTAGCCGCTGGTGCGCCCCTGCACAGGCCAGCCCGCAGTGCAGACGGCGCTTCCGCCGTCCCAGATTCTCGCGCCCGCAAAGAAGGGATTGGTGTCGTTGAGACGGCCAGCGGTCCTAGCTCGGGGTTCCTGCTTGATCGTCAGGGGGACGCGTATGTCGGTCAAGGCCGAGTAGCCGGCCTGCAGTTGTGACCGTGCCGTGGTGACCTCGGTTACTGCGACTATGCCCGAGCCGTCGCCCTTGACCTCCACCCGGTGGATGGACCCCTTGGGGTCCTTGAACATCTGCTCTTTGAGCTTGTCTGCCTCGGCGTGCAGTTCGGCGCGTGAGTATGGGGCCTGCGTGACGGTCACCGGGGCGTCGACTCGTGCGCTTTCAATGGCGGCGGAGATGGCGGAGGGCGCTTTGCCCTTCCACCAGACCTGCACGCCTTCGGTGTTGATGTGAATACCGGCGAAGCCGCTCCCCTGCGGATTCCGGACGTCACCGACGAGCTGCACCAGGGCTTCTTGTATCTTGTTCGCGGCCCGTTTGCGCGGCTCCTGCTCCTTCATCAGATCCAGAGTGCCCGGAGGTAGGTGGCTGAAGGGCTCTTTTTCGATGGACAGTTTCGACGCCGGGTCGTCGTCAACCGTTTCAGCCGCCGAAACCGGCGCGATAATCGCGCCTACGGTCAGTACAGCCATGAACGGAACCAGTAATCGCCGGAAACGCCGCAATCTGTGCATGCTTTCCTTTCTCTCGCGTACCTGAGCTTGTTTTATGTGATCATGGCTTCACTGTCAAGATCTTGGAGTCTTCGCCGACTCCGGCCGAATAGCGCTTCACATCTCGACTTTGGCCATCTTGGAGATCTTGAGGATGGGCGTAGAGGAGATGCCCGCCAGCGCTTCGAGTTGATGAGCTGAGGGCGCGACGCTCAAGGGCAGAGCATGAGGCGGATCACTGTTGCACGCTTTCAGAAACTACTTGCAGATGCGTACGCCTACTTTTGGGTCAAAGAGGTTTGCCTTCGTACGATGCATTGCTGCCTGAGCCTGAGGATGCTACCTTCGGCGGTCACCTGGCGGGCTTATAGTAGTACTTTGTTAGTTCGTCATGGTGGTCGTTGATGGCAGGTGGGGCATCGGCCTGTCCAGGTGGCTAACAGCACCTGGAGCATGTGCAAGATCTTGTAGAAGGTCAGGCCGCCCCAGCCGCTTTTGGGCTGGTCAAGCGCAGTTCGGTGAGGAACAGGTGAGCGGCCGAAGCCAGGGTGACGTGGCGATGCCAGCCGGTGAAGGAACGCCCCTCGAAGTGGGTCAGGCCCAGGCCGGTCTTGAGTTCGCGGTAGTCGTGCTCGATCCGCCAGCGGATCTTCGCCAGGCGGACCAGTTCCCGCAGTCGGATGTCCGCCGGAAGGGTGGACAACCAGTAGTCGGTGGGCTCCGGCTCGCCGGGTGGCCATTCGGCCAGGAGCCAGCATTCGGGCAGATGCCCGTCACCATCTCGCGCGATGTCGCGGTTGGCGGGCCGCACACGCAGGACGATGAAGCGTGAGCGCATCGTGGCGGTCGGGTTGCCTTTGCTCTTCTTGGTGCCCTGCCGCCAGCTCACCCGGCGCAGACTGCTTCGTCCGGCGGCCAGGACCAGCTCGCGCAGGCTGGAGGGTGCACTGCGGTACTTGGCCACCGGACGACGGCCGTTACCGGAGTAGGGCAGCGTCTCAGGGACGACATCGGCGGGATACGCGCTGGTGGTGCCCTTGAGGGCGACCACGTACGGCAGGCCGCGCGCACTCAGGCCGAGTCGTAGCGCGGTCACATCGCCGTATCCGGCGTCGGCGACCACCAGTGGCGGGACATGCCCCCAGACGGCCAACTCATCGAGCATGTCCAGCGCCTGCTGCCACTTGGGGCGGTGCCGTTGATCGTCGGGGATGCCGCAGCGCCGTCGCCGCCCGGCGATCGCTTCTGCTTCGGCTTTGCCTTCGGTCAGCGCGTCGTCCCACCGCTCGGGCAAGAACAGCCGCCAGTTCAGTGCCGCCGAGCAGGTATCGGTGACCGCGTGCACGCTGACCGCGATCTGGCAATTGGTCACCTTCCCCGCGGTGCCGGTGTACTGCCGGGCCACCCCGGGCGAGGCATCGCCGTCCTTGAGATGCCCGGTGTCGTCCAGCACCCACGCCTGCGGCGCCACCACGCCGATCGCGCGCTGTGCCAGACCTCTCCGTACCGCCGCATAGTCCCATGTGGAGGAGGTGATGAACTGCTGCAGCCGCTGGTGATCCACCCCCAGCCGCTCCGCCATCGGCACCATCGACTTGCGCCGCCCGTCCAGCATCAGCCCACGCAGGTACAACCCGCCGTTGGACCGCTGCTCCCGACGCGCGAAGGAGGTGAACACCTCACCCGCGAAGTCTTCAAGACGGCCTCGAACATCAGCCAGCTCAGCCGGAGTCACACAAAGATCATCTCACAAAAGATCTCAATCTAACAAAGTACTACTAGTCGGTGTCGGTCTCGTCCCGATGACGTACCTGGAGTGGAACGACGGTGTAGAGGTTTCGGGCATCTGCGTCGGCCTGAGCATGCGCTAGCAGGACCCCGAAGCTAGCCTCGATCCATTGAAGAGGCCCCAGCCCAAGCTCATGCGCCACACGCTCAACTGCTGATCGAGCGTAGTCGTGGCTTCGGTAGACGCTCGTCCAGTACCGGAGCCCTTCCCGATCTTCGCTGTGATCCTCAATGAGGAAGACGTCGCTGGTTGTCATGGGCCGATGATCCCCCATGAGCACCGTCGGAGGTACGGCTATTCAGGTCGGGCATGACTATTGTGGGGCCACGATGGAGCCCTTGCCCGGCTTGGTGGTGATTAGCTCTCGTTCCCTGAGAGCCTCCATCGCCTTGCGGACGGTCACTCGCGCAACGTCGAACTCCTCCTGCAGCTTCACCTCGGAGATGAGGGTGAGAGGCGGGTAGGTGCCGTCTCCGATGCGCTCGGCGACGACGTTGGCTATCTGCTCCCACTTGTAGAGGCGTGGGTCCCATTCCATCACGGGACGACTCTAGGTATCCCTGGACCTAGTGGCATAGAATAGCCATTGCTAGGAATGCCGTAGACAGGTTAAGACAGGTTAGGTTAGGTTGTGGCCATGGCGCTGGTGAGCGACGGTCCAGGGTCCCTCCGGGTGGGGCTTCGCTCGTGTGCTCCGGCCTGCCGCTCCGCGAGGGCGCACTGGCTGGAGATGGCCCCTCGCTCACCAGCGCCTGTTCATCGATCGCGGTCTCCGCGGGCACCGTCGGCGCCACGCTGGCGATCGCGCGTTGCGAAGGACGGTGAGCCCTGTGGCAGATTTCGACGACTTTCACGGCATACACCCCGCCTCACCCCATCCGAATGCGGTGCCGGTGAGGTGGTCTCCGATCGAGCGGCACCCGGATCGGGCCCGGATCCGGGCCCACACCTGCGAATGCCTGTCGCTGGTCTTCGAACAGTGCATAACGGGCGGGCAGGGCTTCATCCGGCGCTACGACCGGTCCCTCTTTCCCTGGGGCATCGTAGAGAGCCCGCGGGTGCGGGTCGTCGATGCCATGGCGCTATGGCGACAGCTCATGAACGGGGAAGCGAGGTAACGACGCCACTGGACCGGCAAGCCATGCACACGTAGTAGCCACTTTCCGCAACAGATCTGTGATGGCAGTCTTGGACCGAGTGCGAGACGCCGGGTACGACGACGTGCATCTGTGGACGCTCCGGGACTCCGCCCAAACGCACCGCTTCTACACCAAGAATGGCTCCGCCGAGACCGGCAGGACCCACGACCACGACTTCGACGACGGTCCCCCGTTGTCCCTGATTGAGTTGGAGCGAGCCGTGCCTGGCCGCTGAAACGCTCATCGGCAACTTCGTCGTGGCTGACCTCCACGGCCTGGTCCGCATCGTCAAGCGCAAGCTCAAGAAGATCCAGTACCGGCCTCATCTGATCACCGGCTGCCTTGGACAGGCCGGCCTGACTCTCAAACCACCATGATCACCGCCGGGCTCACATGATCGCGTCAGGCAAGCCATCGACAACTGGCTGTTCCGCCCTCGGGCCACCAGCGTCGAGAGTCAGACACTCGCGTAGCCCTCGACAACTTCGCGGAGCAAGCGGACCTCTCCCATGGCGTGGTCCGTCCTGCTGCCTGGATCTATTGAGTAACCCCGTAATGGCGAGCAACCCGCGGAAGACGGCGAATGAACTCCGCTTCATCTCCGAAATCCCATTCCGCGCCATCAGGCTCCGCGTGAAACGTCAGGAAGGGGAAACTTGCTCTCCACGCCCCAAGCCCGGACGGCATCACCCAGGCTGTCCGTTTCCAGGCCGGTCGCCTTCCTATAGGGCTCGAAGGTCACATAGCCCATGAGCTCGAACGCTGGCCGCTCCTCCCGCGTCCATATTTCACGCCGGTGCTGGGTGAGCCGCGTAAGGCGGAATTTTCCATCCTTGGACCAGGTCACGCGCCTGTAGCCGCGAAGGAACGAGCGCTCCAGCTCCAGGACGTGCTGGACCTGCGGCAAATCGATAGTGGCGTCGGGGCAGTCAGCCACCGTTTCGAAAGCTTCGCGTCCGAGGCTGATCAGCCACCTCACGAAGTACTCGAACCCGTCAGACGAGCCGCTGCCCATTAGCGCCCAATAGACCGCGTACATGTCCCAGGAGCAACCGCGATTGGCGGCGATGGTCCACCACGTCTTGTAGTCGACGATCTCTTCGGCCGGCAGGACAGACAGGCGTTCCTCCAGCCACGCCAGGCGCTCCGCCCTTGTGCCTGTCTCCTGCGCGGAACGCTCGATCATTGCCCAGAAGCCGTCAACGTCCATGAGACGCGATCATGGCAGCGTCCGAGCCGCCTGTACAGATCACGGAACGCCGACGGACCAAGGGGCTCGGGCATCGCGCGAAACCCGGCAGCGCGCGCCCTCACGTGCCGGGTTTCCGCATGCCAGAGCTACTTCAGCAACTGCCTGGCCATCACCATGCGCTGGATCTGGTTCGTGCCCTCGTAGATTTGGGTGATCTTGGCGTCGCGCATCATGCGTTCCACCGGGAAGTCCTTCGTGTACCCGTACCCGCCGAGCAGTTGCACCGCGTCGGTGGTGATTTCCATGGCGGCGTCTGAAGCGGCGCACTTTGCCGCGCTCGACAGGAAGGTCAGGTCTTTCTGGGGTTCGCCGTTCATCGCGCGTTCCGACTTGGCCGCCGCGTGGTAGGTGAGCTGTCGCGCCGCCTCAAGCTTCATTGCCATGTCGGCGACCATGAACTGCAGGCCCTGGAAGTCGGCCACCGGGCGGCCGAACTGTTTGCGTTGCTTGATGTAGCCGATCGCGTAGTCGAGGGCGCCCTGGGCGATGCCGAGGGCTTGGGCGGCGATGGTGACGCGGGTGTGGTCGAGGGTGGCCAGGGCGGTTTTGAAGCCGGTGCCCGGGGCGCCGATGAGGCGGTCGGCGGGGATGCGGACGTTGTCGAGGATGACCTGGCGGGTGGGTGAGCCTTTGATGCCGAGCTTCTTCTCTTTGGGGCCGAAGGAGACGCCCTCGTCGGATTTCTCGACGACGAAGGCCGAGATGCCGCGCGCGCCGGCAGCGGGGTCGGTGACGGCCATGACCGTGTAGTACTCGGACACCCCCGCGTTGGTGATCCACATTTTGGTGCCGTTGAGCACGTATGAGTCGCCGTCCGCCACGGCCCGGGTCCTCATCGAGGCGGCGTCCGAGCCGGCCTCCGGCTCCGACAGCGCGTACGAGAACATGGCCTCCCCCTTGGCCACCGGCCGCAGGTAGCGGGCTTTCAGCTCCTCCGAGGCCGAGAGCAGGAGCGGGACCGTGCCGAGCTTGTTGACGGCGGGGATCAGGGAGGAGGAGGCGCAGGCGCGGGCCACCTCCTCGATGACGATCACCGTGGCCAGCGCGTCCGCCCCGGCGCCCTCATAACGCTCAGGGATGTGCACGGCGTGCAGGTCGGTCGCCACGAGCGCCTTGTAGACGTCCCATGAGAACTCCTCGTTCTCATCGGCCGCCGCGGCGTGCGGGGCGATCTTCTCGTCGGCCAGGGCCCGGACCGTCTCCCTGAGCATGTCGTGCTCTTCGGCGGGCGCGTAGAGAGGGAAGCTCATGCGTCAAATACTAGGACGTCCGACCATCTTGTTACCAGCTGGTACGGTTTGCGAACATACAGAGGTGGCACGAAAGGAGTTAGCGGGGACCCGGTAGCATGCCTGCGCGATCGAAAGGAGCTCACTCGTGCCATATCGCCTCACGGTGATCGGGACCGGATACCTGGGGATCACCCATGCGGCTTGCATGGCCGATCTCGGATTCGACGTCCTGGGCCTTGATATCGACGCCGACAAAGTCCGCAAACTGAACGCCGGCGAGCTCCCCATCCACGAACCCGGGCTCGAACCCGTCCTCCGCCGTGGGCTCGATTCCGGCCGTCTCCGCTTCACCACCTCATATGAAGAGGCCGCCACCTTCGGCGACGTGCACTTCGTCTGTGTGGGCACTCCCCAGAAACGCGGCGAGTATGCCGCGGACGTGACCTACATCGACAACGCCATCGAGTCCCTGGCCCCGCTCCTCGACCGCGAATGCCTGATCGTGGGCAAGTCCACGGTGCCCGTCGGCACGGCCGAGCGGCTGGCGGACAAGATCTCGCGGCTGGCGCCCGCCGGGCCCCAGGTCGAGCTGGCTTGGAACCCCGAGTTCCTGCGGGAGGGGTTCGCGGTCAAGGACACCCTGCACCCCGATCGCATCGTGTTCGGCGTGCGCAGCGAACGAGCGGAAAAGGTGCTGCGCGAGGTGTACGAGCCGCTCGGCGAGGTTCCGGTCGTGGTGACCGATTTCGCCACCGCCGAGCTGGTCAAGACGGCCGCCAACGCCTTCCTGGCCACCAAGATCTCGTTCATCAACGCCATGGCCGAGGTCTGCGAGGCCGCGCACGCCGACGTCAAGCAGCTCTCCGAGGCGCTGTCGTACGACGACCGCATCGGCGGCCGGTTCCTCAACGCCGGGCTCGGGTTCGGCGGCGGGTGCCTGCCCAAGGACATCAGGGCGTTCATGGCCAGGGCCGGCGAGCTGGGCGCCGATCAGGCGCTGACGTTCCTGCGCGAGGTGGACGACATCAACATGCGGCGCAGAGCCCGCATGGTCGACCTGGCCAGAGAGCTGGCCGGCGGCTCCTTCCACGGCTGCACGGTGGGCGTCCTCGGCGCGGCCTTCAAGCCGAACTCCGACGACATCCGCGACTCCCCCGCCCTCGACGTCGCCGTCACGATCGGTCAGCAAGGCGGACGGGTCACCGTCTACGACCCGATCGCGCTCGACAACGCTCGTAAGGCGCATCCCGAGCTGAACTACGGCATGTCGGCCGTCGAAGCGGTTCGCGGGGCAAACGTGGTGCTGCTGCTGACGGAGTGGCAGGAGTTCGTGGCGCTCGATCCTGAGGAACTGGGCGCGGTGGTCGCCACCCGGCGCATCGTGGACGGGCGCAACGCGTTGAACGCCGAGGCCTGGCGCGCCGCCGGCTGGCACTACCGGGCGCTGGGCCGCCCCTGAGCCCTAGCCGGTCGTCTGCGGCAGGTGGCGGACCCACTGGGTGATCAGCGGGCGGTAGCCGCGCCGTGCCCAGAAGGGGGCGGAGAACGGGTTCGGCAGCGCGTGGTGGAGCACCATGGAGTGCACGCCATGCGCCGCCGCGTGGCTCTGGGCGATCTCGGTGAGCGCGGTGCCCACGCCCTGCCCCCGTACGGACGGCTCGACGTACAGAACGCCCAGGTACGCGACCGGCCGGGCGTTCACGCTTCTGGCGATCCAGCGGGAGCGCTCGGGCGGCGAGACGATGACGACGCCCGCCACCTCGCCCTCCACCTCGGCCACCCAGCACCACTCCAGCGGCAGGGCCTCGCCGACCAGCAGTTCCCTGATGCGCGCCGACGTGGAGGCCCGCACGGTCACCCAGCCGAACTGGGCGTCGAAGGCGACCAACCGCTCATACAGCCACGTAACGACCTCCAGGTCGGCCAGGGTGGCCCTGCGAATGGCCGAGGCCCGCACAGAGCGTTTCCTGAGCCGGCGGACGGCCGACACGGCGATGGGCGCGAAGCCGCGTACGGCCAGGGCCCTGACCGGCGCGGTGTCCCGGCTCGGCCACGGCACCACCAGCGCCTGTTCCGGATCGCCCGAGCGCAGGGCGCCGATCCACCGGTCGACGAGCCCGCCGAGCGCGGCCTCGGGGTCGGGGCCGGCCACCCTGGCCTCCAGTCGGTGCACGGTCAGCGGAGACCAGGAGGCGCGCAGGCTGCCGGGGTCGATCCGGTCGACGGAGGCCACCCCGACCGCGTCGCGGGCCCGCAGCGGCTCCTCACCCCGTTCGCGCAGGTCGTCATGCCCTCCGACCAGCGGATCTACGGCCCGCACGCGGGCCGCATGACCCTTGATCACCTCGTCCATCCCGGCACAGTAGCGGCGAGGCCGCCCGGAGTGAAAGGGCTCAGCCGAGGAGGTCGGCGGCCTCCGCGCGCAGCTTCTCGCCCTTGGCGTACGCCTGCTCCTTCAGCCGCGCCTGGAACTCCACCATGCGCTCCCGCAGCCCGGGGTCGGACGCGGCGAGGATGCGCACGGCCAGCAGCCCGGCGTTGCGTGCCCCGCCCACGGCCACGGTGGCCACCGGCACCCCGGCGGGCATCTGGACGATCGACAGCAGGGAGTCCATCCCGTCGAGGTACTTCAGCGGCACCGGCACCCCGATCACCGGCAGCGGCGTGACCGAGGCCAGCATCCCGGGCAGGTGCGCGGCCCCGCCGGCGCCCGCGATGATCACCTGGATGCCCCGGGAGGCGGCCTGGCGTCCGTAGTCGATCATCTCGGCCGGCATGCGGTGGGCCGAGACGACGTCGGCCTCGAACGGCACGTCGAACTCGGCGACCGCCTCCGCTGCGGCCTTCATGACCGGCCAGTCGGAGTCGCTGCCCATCACGATCCCGATACTCACGTGTACTCCCCGGTGGCCAGGTAGACGGCGGCGTGGCGGGCGCGGGCGCGGACCTCGTCGAGGTTGGAGCCGAGGGCGGTCACGTGGCCGATCTTGCGCCCTGGACGCACCTGCTTGCCGTAGAAGTGCAGTTTGATGCCCGGATCGTGGGCCAGGACGTGCTCGTAGCGCTTGAACAGGTCGGGTTCGTCGCCGCCGAGCAGGTTGGCCATGACGACGGCCTGGCTGGTCATCCTGGGCGAGCCGAGCGGCAGGTCGAGCACGGCTCTCAGGTGCTGCTCGAACTGGGAGGTCGTCGAGCCCTCGATCGTCCAGTGGCCGCTGTTGTGGGGCCGCATGGCCAGTTCGTTGACCACCAGCCCGTCGGCCGTCTCGAACAGTTCGACCGCCAGCAGCCCGGTCACCCCCAGCGCGTGCGCGATGCGCAGGCCGATGCGCTGGGCCTGCGCGGCGTCCTCCTGGTCGAGACCGGGCGCGGGGGCGAGCACCTCGACGCAGATGCCGTCCTGCTGCACGGTCTCGACGACCGGATAGCTGACGCCCTGCCCGTGTGGTGAGCGGGCGACCAGCACCGACAGCTCCCGCTCGAACGGCACGAACGCCTCGGCCAGCAGCTCCACCCCGGCTTCGAACGCCTGTGCGACCTCGTCGGCGGACCGGCACACCCACACGCCTCGGCCGTCGTAGCCGCCGCGCACGGCCTTGAGCACCACGGGCCAGTCGTGCTCGGCGGCGAACGCCGAGACGTCTTCGGCCGTCGAGACCCGCGCCCAGGCCGGGCAGGGCACGCCGATGGCGGTCAGCCGCTCACGCATCGCGGCCTTGTCCTGCGCGTGCACGAGCGCGTCGGCGCCGGGACGCACGATGTGGCCGTGCGCGGTCAGCGCCCTGATGTGCTCGGTCGGCACGTGCTCGTGGTCGAAGGTGATCACGTCGCAGCCCTTCGCGAACTCGAGCAGATCGTCAAGATCGCGATAGTCTCCGACGCGCGTGTCGACGATCACCCGGGCGGCGCTCTCGTCAGGGGCGTTGGCCAGCACCCGCAGCTCGATGCCGAGCGCGATGGCCGGGGGCTGCGTCATCCTGGCCAGTTGGCCCGCTCCGACGATGCCGACGACCGGTCCGATGGGGCTGAAGGAACTCACGCCAGGTGAGCTTACCGGGACGGAACGACTTTTCCCGCCGCGCCTGACCAACCGCTCAGCGCGCGTCGGAGCGCCGAGCGGCCGTTCCGGGTCGCCTTTGCGGGCACGACAGCCGCCCGGCTCGTCGGGCGGCGGCGCGGGCGTGCCCGCGATGGACCGCAGCGTAGTGTCCCCTTCCCGGAAATACCGGTCATAGAGCGATATTTCGCAAGACGTTCTTTGCGGGGGATGTTCACCACTCTGACACCACGCCTCCATCGTGGCCGGTACGCTGGGGTCGTCATCGGCCGACGAGGGAAGGGACCGACCAGAGACGTGGCCTTCATCAAACGCCTCTACGAGCGGTTCGCGTCCCTGGTGCACGAGCTCGCCAAATTCGGCAGCATCGGAGCCATCGCCTTCGTCCTCGACACGGGCATCTACAACCTGTTCCTGCTGGGGCTTGAGTGGGGGCCGATGACGTCCAAGGTCATCGCGACCACGATCTCGGCCACCTTCGCCTACATCGGCAACCGCTTCTGGACCTTCCGTCACCGCGAGCAGAGCGGCCTGACGCGCGAATACTTCCTGTTCTTCCTGCTCAACGGCATCGCCCTGCTGTTCGGCCTGCTGGTGATCGGCTTCACCAAGTACACCCTCGAGTTGCACGACGGCCTCAGCCTCAACATCGCCAACCTCGTCGGCATCGGGTTCGGCACCCTGTTCCGCTACTGGTCGTACAAGAAGTGGGTGTTCATGGAGGCCACCGAGCCGATCCCGGTCGAGCTGCCCAAGACGGAGGTCAGGCAGGACCGCTGACCACGCGGTTCCTGCCATCGTCGTCCTCGGCCGGGCGAAGGAAGATCGCGAAGGTCGCCGGGCGGCGCCGTACCAGTTCCAGCCGTCCGCCGTCGGCGGCGGCCAGCGCGCGGGCCAGCGTCAGCCCGAGACCGGTGCCCCCGCCGCCGCTGACGTTCCGCTCGAAGATCTTGGGCGCGATCTCGTCGGCGATGCCGGGGCCCTCGTCGGCGACCTCGATGACCACGTAGTTGTCACCGCTGGTGGTGGTGACGGTGACGGGACCGCCGCCGTGGCGCAGGGAGTTCTCCAGCAGCGAGGCGATCACCTGGCCGAAGCCGCCGGTGGTGGCCAGCGCCTTCAGCCCGCGCGTGCCTTCGAGGCGCAGCAGCCGGTCGGCCTCGCGGAAGACCGGCTCCCACTCCCTGATCTGCTGGATGAGCACGTCGTCGATCGCGACGGGCTCGGCCTGGGCGTGGCGCTGGCGGCGGGCCGCGGCCAGCAGCTCGTCGATCACGGCGGTGAGCCGCTCGGCCTGGACGATCGCCGCCTCGCCCTCCTCGCGTACGACCTCCGGCTCGTTCGAGGCGGCGACGATCTCCTCCAGCCGCATCGTCAGGCCGGTCAAGGGGGTTCTGAGCTGGTGGGAGGCGTCGGTGGCGAACTCGCGTTCGCGGGTGAGCAGGTCGGAGATGCGGGTGGCGCTGCGGTCGAGCACCTGGGCCACCCGGTCGAGCTCGGGGATGCCGTAGCGGTGCTTGCTCGGCCGCGCGTCACCGGAGCCCAGCCGGTCGGCGATCTTCGCCAGGTCCTGCAGGGGCAGCGTCAACCTCCGTGACTGGACGACGGCCAGGCTCACGGCCACCGCCAGGGCGGCGACGGCCAGGGCCACGATCAGCAGGAGACGCGCGCGTACATCCTGCTCGACCTGGTCGCGGTCGCGACTTATCCGGACGTAGACGCCGGTGTTGGTCTGGGCGTCCTCGGTCATCAGGTGACCGGACGCCGGGGGGGTGCCGACGACGGTCACCCTCAGGGGGGTTCCCCGCTCCCAGATCTGTATGTACCTGCCCGGGTACTTCTGCTCCAGTTGCTGGGGGTCGAGCGGCGTCTCCTGAACGCGGGCATACTCCACCTCACCCACGAGACGCTTGGCTTCCGCCCCGAGTTCCTGAGCCGCCTCATCGACGATCAGCCGGCTGACGACGACGCCCAGGGGGACCCCCAGCAGCAGCACCGCGATTACCGCGACGACCAGGGTTGAGGAGAGCAGTCGGCGGCGCATCTCCTACTCGCGCTCGAAGCGGAAGCCGACTCCCCGGACGGTGGTGATGTAACGCGGCTTGGCGGCATCGTCGCCGAGCTTGCGCCGCAGCCAGGAGATGTGCATGTCGAGTGTCTTGGTGGAGCCCCACCAGTTGGTGTCCCACACCTCCCGCATGATCTGTTCGCGGGTGACGACCTTGCCCGCGTCGCGTACGAGCACGCGCAGCAGGTCGAACTCCTTGGTCGTCAGGTGCAGCTCCTTCTCCCCCATCCAGGCGCGCCGGGAGTCGGCGTCGATGCGGACCCCCTGGACGACCGGGGTTTCCGAAGTTCCGCGGCGCAACAGTGCGCGAACTCGGGCCAGCAGTTCGGCCAGCCGGAACGGTTTGGTGACGTAGTCGTCGGCGCCGGCGTCGAGGCCGACCACCGTGTCGACCTCGTCGACGCGGGCAGTGAGTATGAGAACCGGGGTGCCATGGCCCTCGGCCCGAATCCGGCGGGCGACCTCCAGGCCGTCCATTTCAGGCAGGCCCAGGTCAAGGACTATAAGGTCGATACCGCCCGACAGAGCCCTTTCCAGGGCCTGAGGGCCGTCGGGGCTCACCTCTACCTGGTAGCCCTCACGGCGCAGTGCGCGCGCGAGCGGCTCGGAGATCGAGGTGTCATCCTCGGCGAGAAGTACGCAGGTCATAAAGCGATCGTAGGACCTTAGGCGATCGTTTCCCGGGCGCAGCGCGCGGTTTGACTCGTCGTTGACCTATCCATTGACCTGGGCAAACACGACTAAATATCGGTTAGTCGTGATTAAATTACCGCCTTTGCCGGCGCTTTCCCGATAGTTATCGAGAGGCGGTCGCGCCAAAGCGTCCCGAGGTATTTTCATCGGGAGGGCCGGACGCACCGCGGTGCGAGCGGGCGGGCGGGCCGACGGCCCGCCCGCCCGGAACGCGGTCAGTCGTCGGAGGACGGCGGCTCGGCGTAGCGGGCCAGGTAGAGCTGCTCGCCCAGCGAACGGATCAGCGAGAGCTCGGTTTCGAGATAGTCGATGTGCTCTTCCTCGTCCTCCAGGATCTCCTCGAAGATCCGGGCCGAGGTGATGTCGCCCTTCTCGCGCATCAGCGCGATCGCCGGTCGCAGCCGCTGCACCACCGACAGCTCGACCTCCAGGTCGGCCCGCAGTTGCTCTTCGACGGTCTGGCCGATGTGCAGGGTGCCCAGCCGCTGGTAGTTGGGCAGGCCCTCCAGGAAGAGGATGCGATCGGTGAGACGCTCGGCGTGGCGCATCTCGTCGATCGATTCCGCGCGTGTGTGCTCGGCGAGCTTGGTGTAGCCCCAGTTCTCCTGCATCTTGGCGTGCAGGAAGTACTGATTGATCGCGGTGAGCTCCGCGGTGAGCTGTTCGTTGAGGAGTTCGATGATCTGCTTGTCGCCCTGCATGAAACGGGCCCCTCGTAGCTATCCGACTATGCGGTCGTGAGTTCTTCAGACCGTTTCAGGATGGCACAGATCTTCCGTACACAACGGGCACAGTCACCACCAGCACCTGTGGTGTCGCGGATCTGCTTCGCACTCGTGGCCCCAGAGGCGATGCAGTCGTGCACCTCATTCTCGGTAACAGCACGACATATGCACACGTACATCCAGGGACAGGCCTCTCACGAAGGGGTGGGCACCATTAGGTTAGGCACACCTAAGATAGCTCACTTCGGTAAGGCTTGCCTATGTTAGTCGCGCCACACTCGCGTACCCCTAGTGACCTCGGGTGATCCACTCCTCCAGATGCGGGGCCTCCGCGCCGATCGACGTCGAGTCGCCGTGGCCGGTGTGGACGACGGTCTCGGGCGGCAGCCCCAGCAGCCGTTCCCTGATCGACTCGATGATCGTGTCGAAGGACGAGTAGGACCGGCCGGTCGCGCCAGGTCCGCCCTTGAACAGCGTGTCGCCGCTGAACAGCACCGACAGCTCGGGAGCGTACAGGCAGACGGCCCCGGGCGCGTGGCCAGGCGTGTGCAGGACCTGCAGCGCGATCCCGCCGACGGCGATCTTCTCGCCGTCCTCCATCGGCTCGTACGACACCGCGTCGCCGTAGTGCTGCTCCCACAACACCTGGTCGGCGGGGTGGAGGCGGATCGGCGCGCCGGTCAGCTCGGCGAGCTCCCCCGCGGCGTTGATGTGGTCGTTGTGCGCGTGGGTGCAGACGATGGCCTTGACCGTGCGCCCGCCCACCCGCTCGGCGATCGCGGCGGCGTCGTGGGCGGCGTCGATGACGACGACCTCGCGGGCGTCGCCGACCAGCCAGATGTTGTTGTCGACGTCCCAGGTGCCGCCGTCGAGTGAGAACGTCCCCGAGGTGATGACGCGGTCGATCATCTAGAGCCTCACCACCGAACGCAGCACCTCACCGCGGTGCATCTTGCCGAACGCCTCTTCGACCTGGTCGAGCGCGATGGTCTCGGTGACGAACTTGTCCAGCGGCAGCCTGTTCTGCAGGAACAGGTCGATGAGCATCGGGAAGTCGCGCGAGGGCAGGCAGTCGCCGTACCAGGAGGACTTCAGCGCGCCGCCTCGGCCGAACACGTCGAGCAGCGGCAGCTCCAGCTTCATCTCCGGGGTCGGCACGCCGACCAGGACGACCGTGCCGGCCAGGTCGCGGGCGTAGAAGGCCTGCCGGTACGTCTCCGGCCGCCCCACCGCCTCGATGACCACGTCGGCGCCGTTGCCGCCGGTCAGGTCGCGGATGGCGGCGACCGGGTCGTTCTCGCGGGAGTTGACCGTGTGGGTGGCGCCGAAGTCGCGGGCCCAGGCCAGCTTGCGGTCGTCCACGTCCACGGCGATGATCGTGGCGGCTCCGGCCAGCGAGGAGCCGAGGATGGCCGCGTCGCCGACGCCGCCGCAGCCGATGACGGCCACGCTGTCGCCGCGCGTCACCGCGCCGGTGTTGACGGCCGCGCCCAGCCCGGCCATCACACCGCAGCCGAGCAGGCCCGCGACCTCGGCGGGCGCCTCGGCGGAGACCTTGGTGCACTGACCGGCGGCCACCAGCGTCTTTTCCAGGAACGCGCCGATCCCCAGCGCGGCCGACAACTCGGTGCCGTCCTTGAGCGTCATCTTCTGCTTGGCGTTGTGGGTGTTGAAGCAGTACCACGGCCGGCCGCGCAGGCAGGCCCGGCACTGGCCGCACACCGCCCGCCAGTTGAGG
The DNA here is from genome assembly GCF_042650645.1 of Nonomuraea purpurea. Taxonomy (NCBI): domain Bacteria; kingdom Bacillati; phylum Actinomycetota; class Actinomycetes; order Streptosporangiales; family Streptosporangiaceae; genus Nonomuraea; species Nonomuraea purpurea. The sequence goes on along the minus strand of NZ_JBHSBI010000048.1, from coordinate 53,336 downwards.
ATCACGAAGTCGCCCGGCTCCAGGCCGGTGACCCCCTCGCCGACGGCCTCGACGACGCCCGCCGCCTCATGACCGAGCAGGTAAGGGAAGTCGTCGCCGATCCCGCCCTCCCGGTAGTGCAGGTCGGTGTGGCAGACACCGCACGCCCGCACGTCGACGACCGCCTCGCCCGGCCCGGGGTCCGGCACGACAACCGTTTCGAGTGAAACTTCCTGGCCCTTGGCTCGGGCGATGACGCCCTGCACTTCGTACGGCATGGCAGCCATCTTGTGTCAGGAGGATGATCTCCGCAAGACACAGGGCTGGACGACGAGTACTAGCGTCCGTCGATCTCGCCGTCGGAGGCGTCCTCGACGAGCCTGAACAGGTCGGTGCGGACGTCCTGGATCCTGGGGATGTCGCGCAGCACGATCTCGCCCCGGTCGCCGGCGGATTCGACGGTCAGCGTGCCGCAGCCCAGAAACCGCTCGGCGAAGGTCTGGTCGGAGCTGACCGTGTTGACCTTGGCGATCGGGATCTCGTCCGTCGACTTGTTGAGCACGCCCGTGCTGATCGTGAAGCGGTGGGTGGTGAGCACGTAGCCGGTGTTCTTCCACTGCAGGTAGGGCACGAACGACCAGATCGTCAGCAGGATGAGGGCGATGACACCGATCGCGATCCTGACGTAGGCGGCGTACTGTCCCCAGTCGGCGGGGACGAAGTAGATCGCCGCGCCCGAGGCGGCGGCGATGAGGATCAACGCGACAAAGGGGCCGATGAGCCGCTTCCAGTGTGGGTGGAAGGACCGTATGCGCCGCTCACCCTGCGTCAGATGATGGTCGGGAATGGTCATGGCCCAAATCGTGCCACCAATCGCCACCCGGCTGCTACGTCGCGGGGCGCACGTGCACGACGTCACCGGCGCTCAGCGTGTACTGCTCGCCCTCCGCGTCCAGCAGGAGGTGCCCGAAGTGGTCGACGCCCGTCGCCAGGCCGGTCAGTGACTGCTCGTTCGGCAGCTCCACCCTGACCCGCCGTCCGATCGTGGCGCTGGCCGCCAGGTACGCCGAGCGCAGCCCGGACGCCTCGGCGTCGCCGCCCGCCTGCGCCCACTCCCTGTAGTGGGCCTCGACCTCCCGCAGGACGGCCCGCAGCAGCGGGTCGCGGTCGAGGCAGGCCGCCTCCTCGATGCCCAGCGACGTGGCCGTCTCGACGGGCAGCTCCTCCGGCCTGAGCGTGACGTTCAGGCCCATGCCGATCACGACGGCGTCACCGACGCGCTCGGCCAGCACGCCGGCCAGCTTGCGCTCGCCGATCAGCAGGTCGTTGGGCCATTTGAGGCGGACGTCCACCTCGGCCAGGCGGCGTACGGCCGAGGCGGCGGCGACGCCGTACAGCAGGGACAGCCAGCCCTGAGCGGCCGGCGGCGCCTCGGGGCGCAGCAGGATCGAGAACGTCAGCCCGGAGCGCGGCGGCGCGGACCAGGTGCGGCCCAGCCTGCCGCGGCCCGCCTCCTGGGCCTCCGCCACCAGCACCGCGCCCTCCTCGGCGCCCCGGCGGGCGGCCTCGGCCAGGTCGGCGTTCGTGGACCCGGTGCTCTCCACGACGGTGACGCCCGTCCACAGGGAGCCGGGGCGCACCAGGGCGCGGTTGAGAGCCGCCTCCGACAGGGGCGGGCGTTCGAGGTCGGAGTATCGAGAGTCGGGCATCCCCCTATCTTCGCAGCGAGGAGGATGGAGAGATGGATGCAAGGAACTCGCCACAGACGCACACCCCCGACGACAACGCCCTCAGGCCGCTGTGAAGGCGCGACCGGGCCCCACCACCCGGGTCAGGATCAGGGAGCTGTCCGGCGCGTCCGCCACCGACCGCCGCGACGACCTGGCCACGGAGGAGCCGCTGGAGATCCGCCTCGCCGCGCCCGACGGCACGCGCAGGACCGTCGCGATCACCATGCGCACGCCGGGACACGACTTCGAACTGGCCGCCGGGTTCCTGCACGGCGAGGGCCTGGCCGGCCCCGAGCGGATCGCCGCGATCGCGTACTGCACCGACGAGGACGTACCGCCCGAGGCCCGCTACAACACCGTCACCGTACGCCTGCACGGCCCCATCCCCGACCTGCCCGTGCTTGAGCGCCACTTCCTCACCTCCAGCGCGTGCGGCGTCTGCGGCTCGGCCAGCCTCGACGTGCTGCGCGACCGCTGCAGGCCCGTCCCGGGAGGCTCGCTGAAGCTCACCCCCGGCCTCCTGTACGGCCTGCCGGACACCCTGCGCGCGGCCCAGGGCGTGTTCGGCAAGACGGGCGGCCTGCACGCGGCCGGGCTGTTCTCGGCCTCGGGGACGCCGGTGGCGGTGCGCGAGGACGTCGGCCGCCACAACGCGGTGGACAAACTGGTCGGCTGGGCGGCGCTGACCGGGCGACTGCCGCTGGCCGAGCACGTGCTCATGGTGAGCGGCCGGACCAGCTACGAGATCATGCAGAAGGCCCTGGCGGCGGGCGTTCCCGCGGTGTGCGCGGTGTCGGCGCCGTCGTCGCTGGCCGTGGACGTGGCCAGGGAGTTCGGCATGACACTGGTCGGGTTTCTCAGGGGCGAGCGGTGCAACGTGTACGCGGGACAGGAGCGGATCGTCATGGAATAAACCACTTCGCTCCTGCCCCGCGCGCGGGTCAGCCGGTGTTCTGCAGGCCCGCCGCCACCCCGTTGACCGACAGCAGCAGGAGCGTGGACAGGCGCTCGCGCTCCTGCTCCGACGGCTGCCCCGTGCGCAGCGCGCGCAGGGCCCGCAACTGCAGGTGCGACAGCGCGTCCACGTACGGGTCGCGGAGCTGGACGGCCCGCGACAGCACCTTGCGGTTCTCCAGCAGCCGCTTGTGGCCCGTGACCCGCAGCACCAGGTCGCGGGTCCTGTCGTACTCCTCCATGACCTGCCGGCTGAAGTCGTCCCTGCCGCCGAGCGCCAGGTAACGCTCGGCGATCGAGCGGTCGGTCTTGGCCAGCGACATCTCGGCGTTGTCGAGCATCGCGTTGAACAGCGGCCACTCCTGGTAGGCCGCGCGCAGCTCGTCCAGGGAGCCGGCCTCGGCCAGGCCGGTGCCCAGGCCGTACCAGCCGGGCAGGTTGACCCGCGTCTGCGCCCACGCGAACACCCACGGGATGGCCCGCAGGTCGTCGAGCGAGCGCGGCGCGCCCAGGCCGCGGCGGGCCGGGCGGGAGCCGAGGCGGAGCGTGCCGATCTCCTCCAGCGGGCTGACCAGGGCGAACCACTCGGGGAAGCCCGGCGCCTCGGTGAGCGCGCGGTAGGCCCGCTCGGAGGCCGTGGCGACCTCTTCCGCCAGCCCGCGGAAACGGTCGGCGGCGGCGGCCGTGCGGGCGCCGACGGTGGGCGAGGAGGCCAGCAGGACGGCGTTGGTGACCTGCTCCAGATGGCGGCGGGCGATGGCGATGTGGCCGTAGCGGGCGAAGATGACCTCGCCCTGCTCGGTGACCTTGAACCGGCCCGCGACCGAGCCGGGGGCCTGGGCCAGCACCGCGCGGTTGGCCGGGCCGCCGCCCCGGCCGAGCGCGCCGCCCCGGCCGTGGAACATGCGCAGCTTGACGTCGTGCTCGGCGGCCCACGCGGTCAGCGCCTCCTGCGCCTCGTACAGGCGCAGCGTGGCGGCGGCGGGGCCGAGTTCCTTGGCCGAGTCGGAGTAGCCGAGCATGATCTCCATACGCCGGCCGGTGTCGGCGAGCCGTTCCTGGACCTGCGGGATCTCCAGCATCCCCGACAGCACGTCCGGGGAGTTGGCCAGGTCCTGGCCCGACTCGAACAGCGGCACCACGTCGAGCACGGGCGCGCGGTCGCCGAGCGCGTACCCGGCCAGCTCGTGGACGGCCGCCATGTCGGCGGCCGAACGGGTGAACGACACGACGTAGCGCGAGCAGGCCGTGGTGCCGAACCGCTCCTGGATCCAGCCGATCACCCGGATCGTGGCCAGGACCTCCTCGGTGCGCTCCGACAGCTCGCCGCCGGCCCGCAACTCCGCAAGGGCCGCCGCGTGCACCTGGGAGTGCTGGCGCACCTCCAGTTCGGCCAGGTGGAAGCCGAACGTCTCCACCTGCCAGATGAGGTGCTGCAGCTCGCCGTACGCCTGCCGCGGCGCCGAGCCGGCCAGCGACTCCTGCGCGAGCTTGAGGTCGGCCAGCAGCTCGGCGGGCGAACGGTAGGCCAGGTCGAGATCGCGCCGCCGGGTGGCGGCGATGCGGGCGGCCACGAACAGCAGCCACTGCCGGTGCGGCTCGCGCGGCGACCTGGTGGCCAGCTCGGAGACGACGTCGGGGTAGGTGTCGACGGCCGAGGCCAGCGCCGACTTCAGCTTGGGCGCGCAGGGGACGAACTGCGCGGAGGCGGTCAACGTGCGGCCGATGCGCGTGCAGGCGGTCTCAAGAGCGGTCAGCACGTGCTCGGACTGGATCTGGATGGTCTCGCGGGTGACCCTGGCGGTGACGTTCGGGTTGCCGTCCCTGTCGCCGCCGATCCAGCTTCCGTACCTGATGAAGGGCCTGGCCTGCGGCGGACGGGTGCCGGAGCCCCCGTCGAGCGCCGCGTCCAGCGCCCGGTAGACCTGCGGCACCATGCGGAACAGCGTCTCGTCGAAGGCGGCCATGGCGGTGCGGACCTCGTCGAGCGGGTCGAGCTTGGTGGAGCGGAGCTGGGCCGTGCGCCACAGCAGGTCGATCTCCTCCAGCATGCGCCGCTTGTTCTCGGCCCGCTCGGAGGCGCCGCGACCGGGCGCGTTGTACTCGGAGAGCTGGCCGCTGATCCGCTGGATGGCGGTGACGACCGCGCGCCTGCGCGCCTCTGTGGGGTGGGCGGTGAGCACCGGATGCAGCTCCAGGCCCTTGAGCAACTCGGCGACGCGCTCGTGGCCCAGCTCCTGCACGGCCTGCGCCATCGACTCGCGCTGCACCCTGCCCTCGGCGTCACGTTCGCGTAGCGTGCGGATGCGGTAGTGCTCCTCGGCCAGGTTGGCCAGGTGGAAGTAGCAGGTGAACGCGCGGGCGACCTCGACCGCGCGTTCGATTTCCCATTCGGCGATCATGGCAGTGATCTCGTCGGCCGAGACCTCGCCTCTTCGTGCTGCGATGACGGCTTTGCGGAGTTTTTCGACGTCGGCCAGCAGGTCCTCGCCACCCTGTTCAGCGAGTACCTGGCCGAGCAGTTTGCCGAGCAGACGCACATCGTGGCGCAGCTCGTCCGGCATCTCGGTTACGGCGGCACTGCGACGCTCGAGCCCCTGGTCAATCATGTTTCGCAGAGTATCGAGTCGCCCGAATCGCCCGTAGACCGGTCTCACCCACTGGACTAGACCATTCAGCTCCCCTTGGAGATGGCCGCCAGCAGCTCGGGGAGGCGGGCGTAGCCGATGCCGGCCGCCAGGCGCCTGCCAAGCACCTCGGCCAGCAGGCCGTAGAACGGCGCCAGCGCGCTGACCCACAGCAGCCCGAAGGCGAGAGACACCACGAGCGGCACCGCCAGCAGGACGACGCCGAACGTCGCGCCGAGGGCCGAGGCGAACGCCAGCCCGCCCTGCCCGGGTGCGGCGCCGCTGAAGGCGTTCATCCGCTCCGGGACGGAATAGGGCAGGACCACGCTGGTCACCGAGCCGACGCCGAGCCCGATCCCGAGTGCTCCCCACCCGGCCAGCGCCGCCGGCACGATCATGGCGGGATGGCCGGTGAACACCCCGGTCGCGACCGCGATGACGGCCAGCAGCGGGACGGCGATCAGCGCGTTGGCCAGGTGCCGCCCGGCCAGGTCGGTGGCCAGGGCGCGCCGGTCGCCGAACGCGACGGCGTTCATCCACAGCGAGCGCCCGTCGATGCCGAACACGTTGCCCGCCTGCAGCGCGATCATCAGGGCGCCGACCGAGGTGAGCACGATCGGCAGCCCTTCCGCGCCGCCCGCGCTGCGGCCCAGCGAGAACGACAGCGCGATCGTGACCACGATGGCGCTGAACCAGCCCACCCGGAACCTGGGCTCACGCCGGATGTACTTCAGCTCCTTGTTCACCACCGCCGCGAGCGGCCCGTCGGGCAGGAACCGGTCGGCCAGCCCGCTGCCCTTGCGCACCGAGGCGCCCTGGGTGGAGACGTCGGGCGTGACCAGGGCCCGGCTCAACGCCTTGATCCACAACCAGCCGAGCAGCACGACGAGCGCGGCCACCCCGGCCAGCTCGGCCAGGCCCACCAGACCGCCGTCGGCGATCGCGTGCGCCGCCATGCCGGGCGGCGTCCACCTGAGCACCGCGGCCATCTGGTGCAGCATGGCCTCGGGGTCGCCGAAGCCGCGGTTCATCAGCAGGTTGGGCAGTTGCGCGAGCACCACCACGAGCAGAGCGGCCACGCCCAGCACGTCGCGTCCGCGCCGGGTGCGCAGCGCGCTGGACAGCGACGTGGTGATCAGCCGTGAGGCCACCACGCAGAGCGCGAACTGCAGCAGCACGGCCGGCACGCCGAGCAGCAGGCCGCCGGGGCCGCGCGCCAGCCCGGCCAGCGCGCCGAACATCACGATCAGCGTCGCCACCGGCCACACGCCGGTGACGGAGGCGGTGAACATGCCGACCGCCAGCTCGCGCGTTCGCAGCGGGAACAGCGACAACTTGGCCGGGTCCAGCGTGTCGTCCAGGCCGAACGCGAGCAGCGGCACGATCATCCAGCCGATGAGGAAGGACGTGAACGCCACGATCACCAGCGAGGCGGCGATGTCGCCGGGGGCCAGCCGGAGCAGGCTCATCAGGAAGAAGCCGAGCACGGCCAGGCCGGCCGCGATGAGCAGGGTGAAGACGAAGCCGAGCCTGCGCTGAAGGTCGCCGCGCAGGTTGCCGGCCAGCAGGCGCAGCTTGAGCTGCGCGAACAGCAGGACGATGGTCATTCGCCGGCCCCAGGCTCGGCGGTCTTGGATCCCAGCCAGGTCAGGCCCGCTTGACCGCTTCCACGCGGGCCGCCCACCAGCTCCAGGAACGCCTGGTTGAGGCTGCGCCCGCCGCGTACGTCCGCCAGCGGACCCTGCGCCACGATGTGGCCCGCGCTCATCACCGACACCCAGTCGCACAGCCGCTCGACCAGGTCCATCACGTGGCTGGAGAAGATGACGGTCGAGCCGGAGGCGGTGAAACGCTGGAGGACCTCGGTGAGGGTGTTGGCGCTGACCGGGTCGACGCCCTCGAACGGCTCGTCCAGGAAGAGCACCGACGGGTTGTGCAGCAGCGCCGCCGCCAGCCCGATCTTCTTGCGCATGCCGGTGGAGTAGTCGACGACGAGCTTGTCGGCGGCGCCGGACAGGTCCATCACGGCCAGCAGTTCGTCCGCGCGCTGCTCGACGTCGGCCTTGGGGATGCCGCGCAGCCGGCCGTTGTAGAGCAGCAGCTCGCGGCCCGACAGCCGTTCGAACAGCCGCAGCCCCTCTGGCAACACGCCGATGCGGGCCTTGACCTCGACGGGGTCGCGCCACACGTGGAAGCCGTCCACCTCGGCGGAGCCGCCGTCGGGACGCAGCAGCCCGGTGATCATGCTTAATGTGGTCGTCTTGCCTGCCCCGTTGGGCCCGACGAGCCCCGCGAAGCTGCCCGCGGGCACGGTGAGGTCGACTCCCGCCACCGCGATCTGCCGGCCGTAGCGCTTGTACAGGCCGTGGGTCGCAACCGCAGTCGTCATGGATCCACCATAGGAGGAGGGACTAGCCTTGCGCGCATGAGCACAGCCGCGGCACCTCTACCGGGCAAGCCGGATATCCACACCACCGCCGGGAAGATCGCCGACCTGGAGCAGCGGCTCGACGAGGCCCTGCACGCGGGCTCGGCGGCGGCGGTGGACAAGCAGCACGCCAAGGGCAAGATGACCGCGCGCGAGCGGGTGCTCGCACTGCTGGACGAGGGCTCGTTCGTGGAGTTCGACGAGTTCGCCAGGCATCGGTCGTCGATGTTCGGGCTGGACAAGCGGCGGCCGTACGGCGACGGCGTCATCACCGGGTACGGCACGGTGGACGGGCGGCAGGTCTGCGTGTTCTCGCAGGACGTGACCGTCTTCGGCGGCTCGCTCGGCGAGGTGTACGGCGAGAAGATCGTCAAGGTGCTCGATCTGGCGATCAAGACCGGCTGCCCGATCATCGGGATCAACGAGGGCGGCGGCGCGCGCATCCAGGAGGGCGTGGTCGCGCTCGGCCTGTACGCGGAGATCTTCAAGCGCAACGTGCACGCGTCCGGGGTGATCCCGCAGATCTCGCTCATCATGGGCGCCGCGGCCGGCGGGCACGTCTACTCCCCCGCGCTGACCGACTTCGTGGTGATGGTGGACCAGACGTCGCAGATGTTCATCACGGGGCCCGACGTGATCAAGACGGTGACGGGCGAGGAGGTCACCTTCGAGGAGCTCGGCGGGGCCCACGCGCACAACACCAAGTCGGGCGTGGCCCACTACCAGGCCGCCGACGAGGAGGACGCGCTCGAGTACGTCAAGGGGCTGCTGTCGTACCTGCCGTCCAACAACCTCGACGAGGCGCCCGTCTTCGAGGCCGCCACGGACCTGGAGCCCGACCCCGGGCTCGACGGGCTGATCCCCGACTCGCCGAACCAGCCGTACGACATGCACCGGGTGATCGAGCACGTGCTGGACGACGGGGAGTTCCTGGAGGTCCACCCGCTGTTCGCGCCGAACATCGTGGTGGGGTACGGCCGGGTCGACGGTCAGAGCGTCGGCGTCGTGGCCAACCAACCCATGCATTTCGCCGGATGTCTGGATATCAACGCTTCAGAGAAGGCCGCACGCTTTATTCGAACATGTGATGCTTTTAATATTCCGATACTGACTTTTGTTGATGTGCCGGGTTTCCTGCCCGGGACGGATCAGGAATGGAACGGAATCATCCGCAGGGGCGCCAAGCTCCTGTACGCCTACGCCGAGGCCACCGTGCCGTTGATCACGGTGATCACGCGGAAGGCGTACGGGGGCGCGTACGACGTCATGGGATCCAAACACCTCGGCGCGGATGTGAACCTGGCCTGGCCCACCGCGCAGATCGCGGTCATGGGCGCCCAGGGCGCGGTCAACATCCTCTACCGGCGCGACCTGGCCGCCGCCGACGACCCGGAGGCCGAGCGGGCCAGGCTCGTCACCGAGTACGAGGACACGCTGGCCAACCCCTACATCGCAGCCGAGCGCGGCTACGTGGACGCGGTGATCCGGCCGGCCGAAACCCGGGAGCAGGTCGTCAGAGCGCTGCGGGCGCTGCGGAACAAACGGGCGACACTGCCGCCCAAGAAGCATGGGAACATCCCGCTGTGACGGCACATCTGCGAATTGTCCGGGGCGACGCCACGCCCGAGGAGATCGCCGCGTTGGCGGCCGTACTCGCCGCGCGAGGGACCTCGCGAGCCGAACCGAAGTCCGCTCCCGCACCCCCTCGACAAACATGGCGAAACCCGGCTAGAGGTATGCGTAACCCTGTCGTCCCAGGGAAGTCGGCATGGCGGATGAGCGCTCTACCCTAGATAGATCCTGGGAATCGGGTGTCAAGTTCCCCGGGAGTTGGGACTATCTAGAGAAAGTAGGCGTATATAGTCAGCCGATCAACTAACACCGCGGCCTGGAGGACGACATGGCCATCCCAGACCTCATGCCGCATCCTGTGGCAGCCAAGTACGCCGTCCTAGTGGATGTCGGTTATCTGTACGCTGCGGCAGGCGAAGTGCTGCTCGGCGCGAAGGAGCGCAAGGAATATCGGGTGGCCGCGGATGAGCTCATCCAGAGTCTACAGAAACATGCAGAGGAACGCATTTCCGGCGAACTCCTGCGGATCTATTGGTATGACGCGGCCCGAGATCGTGTGCCCACCGTCGACCAGCGTGTCATCGCCCAGCTTCCCTGGGTCAAGGTGCGGCTTGGCAACCTGAACGCCCGTGGTCAGCAGAAGGGCGTGGACGCGCAGATCCGCAGTGACCTGGAAGCGCTCGCCCGGCATCATGCGGTCACCGACACGATCCTGCTGGCGGGCGATGAGGACATGGTTCCCGCGGTCGAGGCGGCGCAGGCGTACGGCGTGCGCATCCATCTGTGGGGGGTCGAGCCGCCGTACGGCACCAACCAGGCCGAACGCCTGGTGTGGGAGTCCGACACCGTGGAAGTGATCTCCGCTGATTTCCTGAGGCCGTTTTTCAGCCGTGCTCCCCAACCCGTGCCGGTCGCACCGCCCGCCGCCGCGCCCTCGCCCGCCCAGGTGTTCGCCGGGCGCGCACCCGTCAAACCCCACGCCAAACCCGGCCAGGTCGCCAAACTCGGGCCCAGCCGGCCGCGCGTGGAGGACGTGGGCGAGCACGTGGCCCAGAAGTGGATCCTCACCCGAGGCCGCGACAACATCCGCGACCTGCTGCCCGGGCCGATCCTGCCGACCGTCATCGACACCGAGCTGCTGATCGAGGCGGAGAAGGAACTCGGCCACTCGCTGCGGCCCTACCCGGAGGCCCGGGTCTGGCTGCGCGACGGGTTCTGGGCTCGCGTCTACCGGGAGTTCGACCTGGGAGTGGGAGTCTCGTCGAAGTAGGCGGCCCCGGCGTGGTGGACGCGGCCCGCGCTCCCGCGTCCACCACGCCGGGCAGCTGAAATACTCACGTCCGATTTCCGCTGATTTCCCCACCTCAAATCGATGGACGTCCACGTCCGATTTCCGCCGGTCGGCTCCCCCGAGGAGCGCGTACTGTCGGAGACATGTCACCACTAGAGCTCGATTTCGACTCCTGCTATCGGGCCGTCTCCGCCAGGGACGCCCGATTCGACGGGCGCTTCTACACAGCGGTGACGACGACGCGTATCTACTGCCGCCCGATCTGCCCGGCCCGCACGCCCTCGTCCCGCAACGTGCGCTTCTACCGGCACGCGGCGTCGGCGGAAGCGGCCGGGTTCCGGCCGTGCAAGCGCTGCCGTCCCGAACTCTCGCCCGGTGACCCCGGCTGGGACCTGCGCGGCGACCTCATCGGCCGGGCCCTGCGGCTGATCGACGACGGGGCGGCCGACGAGCAGGGCGTGGCGGGGCTGGCCGGCCGGCTGCACATCACCGAGCGGCACCTGCACCGGCTGTTCGCGGCCGAACTGGGCGTGGGGCCGCTGGCGGTGGCCAGGACGAAGCGGCTGCTGCTGGCCAAGCAGCTCCTGACGGAGACCGGTCTGCCGGTCACCGAGGTGGCGTTCGCGGCCGGGTTCGGGAGCGTGCGGCAGTTCAACGCGACGATGCGCGAGACATACGGCTTCACGCCGAGCGAGCTGCGCGCCACGGCAGGCGGCCTCAAAGACGCCCACGCGACGGGCCCGGCCACGCTGCGGCTCCGGCTGCACCGGCGCGAGCCGTTCGACGTGGAAGGGGTCTTCGCGTTCCTGGCCTCCCGCGCGATTCCAGGGCTGGAGGTGGCCGACCGGACCTCATACACCCGAACCGTGCCAGGTGGGACGATCACCCTCACACCACGACGAGACCACATAGCCCTGGACGTCGCGGTCGACGACACCCGGCAACTCGCCCGCGTCGTGGCCCGCTGCCGCCGCCTGCTCGACCTCGACGCCGACCCGGACGCGATCACCGCCGTCCTCGGGGAAACGTCGCTCGCGCCCCTGGTCAAGGCCCGTCCCGGGCTGCGCGTGCCGGGCGCGTTCGACGGCTTCGAGCTCGCCGTACGCGCGGTGGTCGGGCAGCAGATCTCGGTGGCGGGCGCGCGTACCCTGCTCGGCCGCATCGTCGCCAGGGCCGCCGCCCCAGAAAGCCTCTTCCCCACCCCCGGCCACCTCCTGGACACCGACCTCACCGGCCTGGGCCTGACGAACCGCAGAATCGACACCCTCAAGCACCTGGCCGCCCGCCTGGCCGAGGGCCGCATCGACCTCGACGGCGGCCAGGACCCCGCCGAGGCGGTGGCCGGGCTGCTGGAGGTTCCCGGCATCGGCCCGTGGACCGCCAGCTACATCGCCCTGCGCGCGCTGCGCGACCCCGACGCCTGGCCCACGGGCGACCTCGTGCTCAAGAAGCGCATGGCCTGCCTGGGCATCCCTGACAACCACATCGAGCGGTGGCGCCCGTGGCGGGCGTACGCCGCCCTGCATCTCTGGAGCTCATCATGATCACCGCACAGCTCGTACCGACCCCTGTGGGGCCGCTGGCCCTGCTGTCCCGCGCGGGAGTGCTGGTCGCGGGCGGCTTCACCGCCGACCCCAAGGAGATGTTCGTCCGGCTCACGCCCGCGCTGCAGGCGGAGGGCCTGGAGGTCGTGGACCCCGCCGGGCCCGCCGTGGAGGCCGTCCGCGCGTACCTGGCGGGCGACCTGGACGCCCTCGACGCCATCCCGGTCGAACAGCCCGGCACACCCACCCGCAAGCAGCTCCACAAGGCGCTGCGCGAGGTCGGGGCGGGGACGACCGTGTCCTACGGGGAACTGGCCGAACGCGCTGGGCTGCCGAAGACGGCGGCCAGGGCGGCTGGCTCGGCCTGCGCCCAGAACCTGATCGCGCCGTTCGTGCCGTGCCACCGGGTGCTGCCGCGGGGCGGGGGGTTTGGCGGGTACTACTACGGCGTACCGGTCAAAGAGTGGCTCCTTGCTCACGAAGCCGGACATAAGTAATACGCATTGTAATGACCTGACTGCGTTCGGTAATGATTTCGACATGCCAACGCATGAGCACGAGTTCCTGCTCGAGCTTGTCCAGCATCGCCCGTCTCTGGTCGCCACACTTCTGGCCGAGACGGGTGTGCCGGTTCCTGCCTACGAGAAGGCTCGTCTGGAGAGTTGCGATCTCAACGATCGCGAGCCCAAGGAATACCGCGCCGACTCTGTCGTCGCCCTAGTGGACGGCAAGGGGAAACCGCTGACAGCCGTCATCCTGGAGGTACAGCGCAGTTACGATAAGAGCAAGCACTGGCCCTGGCCCGTTTACCTGGCCACGCTCCGGGGACGGGTGAAATGCCCGACCGTACTCCTCGTCTTCTGCCCTGACACCGCAGAAGCCCACAAGTGTGCCGAAGCCATTCACATGGGGCATCCCGACTGGGTGCTCCGCCCCATTGTCCTCGGTCCGGACAATACGCCCATGATCACCGACATCCAGCGCGCCATCGCCGAGCCCGAACTCATGGCTCTTTCCTCGATCGTGCATGGTGCCGGCGACCAAGGCATAAAGATCCTCCAGGTGCTGTTCGAATCGCAGCAGCATCTAGCCAAAGAGCAGCAGAGTTATGCTGACTTCGTACTCAAATTGCTGCCCGAGTACATCACCGCCAGCTTCAAGGAGGCCGCAGTGGCAGTCCTGGATGACATCGAGGTCCCGTGGGTCCGCCGCTGGATCGACCACGGAGAAGCCAGGGGAGAAGCCAAGGCGCTCCTGAGAATCCTGGACGTACGCGGCCTTCCGATCACCGACGAAGCCCGCGCCCGCATCCAGGAGTGCAAAGACGAGGAGACCCTGTTCTCCTGGATGGACAAAGCCATCACGGCCACCAGCATCGACGAGGTGTTCGACTAAGTCGTGAGCCGCATCCCGAACCAAGCTACAATCCCCTGGGTCCACGAATGGATCGGGTACGCCAAGGGGCTGGGCATGGCTGTGGCGACGGCTAGAGCCATCCTATTCACCCTAAAAGTGCGCGGCATTCCGATTCCCGACGAAACGTACGCACGCATCTTGGAGTGCGGCAACCTGTTCATCCTGAGGCCACGCCTCGAAAAGGCGTTCACCGTGAACAGTGCCGAGGAGCTGTTCGAGTAGATCAGTAGGTAGGGCTGGCGCGCTGCGCCAAGCCAGCCCCGCCCAGTGGGATCAAGCGGGCACGAGACGCCGACGGGCCTGGGCCCCGGCGACGCCCGCCACCCCCAACCCCACCACTCCCAGCAGGGCAGCGGTCCAGGCAGGGGCCGTGTAGCCGAGGCCGGCGTCGATGGTGAGGCCGGCGGCGAAGGAGCCGATGGCGTTCCCGAGATTGAAGGCGCCGATGTTCGCGGCGGAGGCCAGTGTGGGAGCCCCGGCGGCGGTGTCCAGGACGCGGGTCTGCAGCGGCGGCACCGTGGCGAAGGCGGCCACCCCGAAGAGGGTGATGGCGACGACGAAGGCGACCTGGTTGCCCGCCACCAGCGCCACCATCACGGCCAGCAGTGTGAGCAGCGCGACCGATCCGTAGATGCTGGGCATGATCGCCCGGTCGGCGAGCCGGCCGCCTATGAGGTTGCCCGCGACCAGGCCCACCCCGAACACCGCCATCACCACCGGCACCGCCCCGGGCGAGAAGCCTCCGACCCCGGTCATGATCGGCGAGATGAACGTGATGATCGCGAAGACGGGCGCGAAGCCGAAGACGGTCATCGCCAGGGCCAGCCAGACGCCGGCGGTGCGGAACGCGGCCAACTCCCGCAGCACACCGCCCCCGGAGGGCCGGGGCTGACGGGGTACGAGGGCGAGGACGCCGGCGAAGCCCACCACGCCGATGCCCACCACGACCCAGAACGTGGCCCGCCAGCCGAACGCCTGCCCGATCCAGGTGCCGAGGGGCACGCCCAGGACGTTCGCGAGGGTCAGTCCCGTGAACATCAGGGCGATCGCGCTGGCCCGCTTCTGCGGCGCGACGAGGTCGGCGGCCACCACCGAGCCGACCCCGAAGTACGCGCCGTGTGCGAAGGCGGCCAGGAAACGGCCGACCATGAGCACCCCGTACGTGGGAGCCAGCGCCGACAGCAGGTTCCCCACGACGAACAGCACCATCAATGACAGCAGCATGGTCTTGCGCGACAACCGCCCGCCGAGCATGGTCAACGGCGGCCCGCCGACGGCGACGCCCAGGGCGTATCCGGACACGAGCAGGCCGGCGACGGGGATCGTCACGTCGAAGTCCGTGGCCAGGTCGGGCAGCAGCCCGTTGATGATGAACTCGGTGGTCCCGATGCCGAAGGCGCTGATCGCGAGGGCGAACAGGGCGAGAGGCATAGAATACTCCTCAGACGATGTTAGTAAGCGTAGGCATTATTTGCACACGCCGACTAACTCACCATACAAGCTTGCCGAGGAGGCCGTCACATGGCCATAGCCGACGACGCCGTGGAGGCGCGCGCCCAGGGCTGGCGCACCCTCGCCGCACTGCACGCCAAAATCGACGACAAGCTGGAGAAAGCCCTGCAGAAGGAGCACGGGCTCAGCGTGAGCGAGTACACCGTGCTCGACGTGCTCGGCCGCCAGGACGGCTGGCACATGCGCATGCAGCAGCTCGCCCGCGCCGTCGTGCTCAGCCAGAGCGCCACCACGCGGCTGGTCACCCGGCTGGAGAACCGCGAGCTGCTCAGGCGCTACCTGTGCGAGGACGACCGGCGCGGCATCTACTCCGAGGTCACGCCGGCCGGGCGCGAACTGCTCGACCAGGCGAGCCCGACCCATGACGCGGTGCTGAAGGAGGTGCTGGCGGAGGCGGCGGAGCAGCCCGAACTCGCCCCGCTCGCCGCCGTTCTGTCCTAAGGCCGGACGTTGCTCTGGATCTCGCCGACCGGAACGTCCCGGCTCGTGCTCACCTGCACGGGCTCGAACTGGGCCGGCACCACGTTGTCGACCACCTCGACCGGCCACACGGTGGTGACGGTCAGCACGTACTTCTCGCGCGACTGGTCGATCGACGAGCGCAGGTAACGCACGCCGCACGAGAACGTGCCGTCCTTGACGTACGGCCGGCCCGAGGCCCCGCACCCGTCCTCACGCACCTCGGCCCGATCCTTGCCGGCACCCGGATCGATCTTGATGTCCTGGAGCGTGGCCACCACGGTCGCGCTCATCACACCGGGGATCTCCGCGGTGACCGAGCGGCGCGGCTGCCCGATGCCTTCCAGCCAGACCCAGGTCGGCAGGTTCACGTAGCTCTTGGCGTCGGGGTTGAGCTTGATGGTCGGCTCGGGCACGGTCAGCGCGGCCCTGGCGATCTCGGCCAGTTCCTGAATCGTGATGCCGGACGGCGGCGTGTTGCCCGGCGGGACGAACACGAACGGGTCGAGGTCGGCCCAGCACGCGCGGCCCTTGGGGTCGGCGGCGTTGTAGGCGGGCCCCCACCAGCGCCCCTCCTGCCCGACCTTGTCCTTGAACTGCTTGAGGAACTCCTGGAACTTCTCCTCGGTCGGGTTCGGCGTGAACCTGAACCAGAGGTCCCGCACGCCCTCCTGCGTCTTCAGCATCTCGCTCGCGTCCGGGCCTGGCTCGTACCAGCAGGGCCGTTTGAGCACGTAGCCGTCACTCTTACCGCTCTTGGCGCCGTCCCCAGAGATCACGATCTTGGAGAAGGCCAGCTCGACGCCCCTGGTACGGCCGTTCGAGATGGTCTCGCCGGTCGGCGGCTCCTGAAGCAGCATCAGGCCGGCGACGGCCAGCGCGATCAGGCGGTTCATCCGGTGCACCCCTTTTGGTCGTAGAGGAACGCCCTGATCCGCCACACGCCATCGTCACCGCGATGCGCGAGCACGGCCTGGAGGTAGGGCCGGCGCACCCAGTCGGGCTGCGACGCGACGGCCTTGCCGGTACGGGCGGAGATGACGCGTACCTTCGTCTCATCCACACATGCGTTGACCTGAACGCCCTTGCCCACTTTTTCGGCGACGCGCAGGTTGTACAGCCGGGTGGTGCCTTTCACCGTCAGGTCCTCCTCGGTGAGCTTGTGCACCCAGTCGTACGCTTCGCGGACGCCGGAAAGTTCGAGATCCAGATCCTGCAGGTATCGATCGTTTCCCGACGCGAGCGCCTTCCTGGAGGCGCGGTAGAAGTCGGTGACGAGGTTGAGGAGCGGGTCGCGGTCCTGCGGCCACTCGATGACCAGCCGGTGCCGGCTGCCGGTCGTGTCCGTCTCCGGCCCGGAGGTGGGCGTCGACGGGCCGGAACTCGCGGCTGTGCTGGGCGACGGGACCTGCTGCGGCGCGTACGGCCGTTCGGCCTGCCCGCACCCGGCCACGATCACGATCGCCACCAACGCCATCACACGTCTCATGCCGTCGACTCCCTCACCACATGGATGCGCCACGTGGGCAGCAACTCCTCGATCAGCGCCTCGGTCTCCGGGGCCATGCCTTCGCCGTACGGATGCGAGGCCGACCTGCGGGTCAGTCCCTCGACGACGGCGCGCAGCCGGACGATGTCCCCGGTCGCGTGCGTGGCCCGCAGCAGGTCGCGCCAGAGGCCCTCGTCGTCGGCGGCCAGGAGCAGCGCGGCGCGTACGGCGGCCACGGCGGCGTCCGGCTGGCCCTGGGCGAGCCGGAGCTCGCAGAGCTGGTGGGCCGCGTCGGCCACGCCGGCGGCCACGTCGTACTCCAGGTCGTCTGCCGCCAGCCAGGCGTAGCGTCCGGGCTGGCGGCCGGTCAGCAGCGGGCCCCTGACCAGGCCGAGCGCCTTCTCCAGCAGGACGGCCCTGGCCGTGGGATCGTTCTGCGAGCGGCGTACGAGCTCGCGGAACAGCACCCAGTCCGTACGCACCTCGGGCCCCAGCCTGAGCCGGCCCGCCTCGTCGGTGAGCAGATGGTCGGGCCCGAGCCATTCCGCGACCCTGGCGATCGTGGCGTCCCTGACCATGGCCTGCACACCGCGCGGCCACAACACCCCGCCGAGCACCACGGGATGCACCCCTCCCGGATGCGTGGCCAGGTAGACCAGCAGCTCGGTGGCCAGCGCCATCCGGCCCTCCTCCAGCGGGCCGAGCCCCACGACCTCGACGGGGCCGAGCATCCTGATCTCGACGGCCGGCGGATGCAGCCCGGACAGCGGCTCCGTCTCGGGGATGAGCTCGCCGTCGAGCCGCTGCGCGGTGCGGAACAGGTCGATCAGGGCCTGGTAGTGGCGGCGCGGCAGGAGCTGGGCCTCCACCTCGAAGCCCAGCTCGGCGATGCTGGCCTTGCCGTCGTCGCTGATCTCCAGGGTCCAGGTGGCGTGCGGGACCTCGCCCGCCACGACGTACCCGGCGGTGTCCTTGCGGGCCAGCAGCGCCAGCCGTCTGGCCTCCTCGTGGGTGGGCGCCACCGCGGACAGCAGGTAGTGGGCCTCGCGCGGGCTGCCGGTGATGCGCCCGGTCATCACCTCCCTGCGCGGCGCCGCGATCGCCTCCAGCTCGGGCAGGACCTCGACGAAGCCGCCGACGGCCCTGATCCGGTCGGGCGCGATCGCGGTCAGCTCCTCGCCGAAGCCGACAAGTGTTATGCGCATGCCGTCGGACCAGCGGTTCGTGGCCAGCTCGACGGCGAGGGCGGCCAGCGCGGCCGTGGTCTGCGGGCCCCGCACGTTGATCAGGCCCTGGGCTGCCTCCAGGTCGATCAGCACCCGTCCGCCGGCGTCCGTGCCGATGGAGACCAGCCCCGGGTACGGCGCTCCGCCCGGCTGGTTCTCCAGCAGGCGGCCCTCGTGGGCGGGCAGCCGCCAGACCTGGCCGCCGTCCTGGGCCGTCCACGGTTCTGGCGGGTCGTTGTCCGGCGGATGGATCC
Organism: Nonomuraea purpurea; assembly: GCF_042650645.1. Taxonomy (NCBI): domain Bacteria; kingdom Bacillati; phylum Actinomycetota; class Actinomycetes; order Streptosporangiales; family Streptosporangiaceae; genus Nonomuraea; species Nonomuraea purpurea. Next base: position 34,855 of record NZ_JBHSBI010000048.1, on the reverse strand, counting down.
ACAGGTCGAGTGTGCGGGCCGACAGGTGCGCCCCGTACACGACGGGCGGCGTGCGGCCCTGGGCGGCCAGTTCGGCGCCGAGCAGCCTGAGTCCGATGTCCAGGATGCGGGCGCCGGGCGCGTCGCCGCCGAGCCGGAGTGCGACCTCGGCCTGGGCGGCATCGTCGCGCGGCCGGACGATCCTGCGTCCGAACATCCTGTGCCAGAGCTGCTCACGGCGTCGCTTGGCGAGCACGAGCAGCAGGCCGGCGGCGGCCAGCGAGGCACCGGCGAGGTAGGGGGTCAGGTCGGCGCCCTGGTTCTCCTGGATGATGGGCTGCTGCTGGTCCGGCTGGCGGTGCTTGGCCTCGGTCCGTTGTTCCTGTTTCGCCTCGGCTTGGTCGGTCTTCGAGCCTCGCTCGACGGGGCGCTCGACCTGCTTGGGCCGGTCGACGTGAGCTTTGCCGGGATGCTCCCGGAGTGTGCGTTCGCGGGACTGGTCGGCGGGGACGATGTGGACGTTCCTCGCGTCGTCCGGCATGTCGAGCACCCAGCCGGGCCTGATCAGGTCGGCCATGCGCAGGCGGGATCCGTCTGGCTGCTCCTTGGCCTGGTTGAGCCGGTAGATCTCGGGGTATCGGCGGCCGTCCCCGAGGCACTTCTCGGCGATCTCCCACAGGCTTTCGTGGTGGCGGCCGTGTGGCGGCTGCACCACGTACACCTTTTTGGTGTTGTTCGTCTCCAGCGCCTTCTCGACGATCGGCGCGGAGTACGCCACCGTCGTCACGGGCGGCGCGGCCGGCATCGGCGCCAGCTTGGCCAGCGGCACCACCATCGCCCCCGTCGTGAACAGCAGCAGCACTGCCCCGACCAGTTTGTTGGCCAGCGTCTGCATGCCGCCGGAGAGCGGCACGCGGGCGGGCATGCCGACGCGGCGGACCCCCGCGTACATCTCGACGATCACGCACACGAAGAGCTGGAACCAGGCCAGCCACACCAGCAGCCGCAGCACGGCGATGATCGTGCTCGGGCCGACGGTGTCGGTGAGCACGTCGAGGTTGAGCAGTTCGGGCGCGAGCGGCGGCCCGACGTAGGTGAGCAGCGCGTACGGCACCCCGCCCACGAGCGCCACCAGCACGGCCAGCGCCCCGAGCCCGGCGAGCACGTCGCCTGCGCTGCGCCTGGCCGGGACGCGCACCGGCACGTGGCGGCCGGGTGGACGCCCGGGCTCTCGCGTCGCCATCGCCCTCTCCCTTCGGTCTATCTCGCTTCGGGTGCGGCGGTGGCCTCGCCGTTCATTTCGGCGCCGGGGAACCCGACCGCGCTCAGGAAGAACGCCTTCCAGCGCACGGAAACGGTCACCGTGACCTGCGCCTGGCCCTGGCCGACGGAGCACGAGCCGCTGGTCACGTCGTCGCCGCCCTGGGCGGCCACGATCTCGTCGGCCCTGGCGCACACTCTGTCCTCGCCCAGCAGCCGCGCCTGGCCGGTGGTACGCAGGTGGTCGACGTCAAGCTGGTCGGCGCCCGCGCGGGCGGCCTGCTCGGCCACGTCGGCGGCGCGGAGCCTGGCGTTGATCGCGGAACCGCCGTCCACCAGCAGGCCGGCCAGCAGGAAGACGGCCACGGAGAACAGCACGGTGAACACGGACATGGATCCGCGCTCGGCTGCCCTGCCCTTGCGGCTCATTCGATCCTCCTGAACTGTTCCAGCGGCACCACCGCCGTGCCGGTCAACCGCTTGGTGCCGCCGAACCCCAGGAAGCCCAGGTCCAGCTCGCAGGTGACCTCGGCCTGGACCTGGCCGCCCTGCTCCCATTCGGAGCCGTCCAGGGACACCGCCGAGGACTGGCACTTGCCGTCGAGGGTGCCCGTGCCGATGGTCTGCGCCGCGGACTCGGCCTCGTCGAACGTCCGCTGCACCGACGCCGCCCGCGCCGCGTCCCTCGCCGCCCCGTCCACCCGTCCCTGCGACTCGACCAGCACCCCCGCGCCGGCCAGGAACAGCAGGAACAGCAGGAAGACCGGGGCCAGCATCACCGTCTCCACGGCCATGGAGCCGCGCTCGGTGTCGGTGCTCATTCGCAGTCCTCGCCGCCGTTGTCGGGGCGGAAGCATTCGACGGGCCCTCCCGCCGTGGCGGTGATCGTGAACGTGAGATCGGGCAGGAGCGGGATCACCTGCACGGCGCTGCCGGTCACCGTGACGAACCGCTCGTCCGGCTCCTTTTCGGACGTCGTCGCCTTGGCTCCGCTGAGCAGTTGAGGCCCGATGGCGCGCACGATGTCGGTGGCCTTCGTGCTGGCCAGGCCCTCCCAGTCGCCGGAGTCGAACGGTGCGGCCCTGGCCACGCGGGCTCCCTCCCTGGCGGCCGCCTCCGCGACCTGCCGGCCGTGGAACCAGAGCGCCACCTGCACGATCAGGAGCACGACGGCGAGGATCACCGGCATGAGCAGCGCCAGCTCGATCACCGTGGCACCGCGTTCGCCGTTGGACGTGGCCCCGCGGCCCTGCGTGGTGGCGCCGCGCTCGCCCCGGCTCTCAGCCGTTGTCGCCACCACCGCCGCCCCCGCCGAAGGTCTGCTCCAAATTGCCCTGCTGCTGCTCGACCAACGTCCTGATCAACGTGGCCAGACCGAGCGCGACACCGGCGATGATGGCGGTGATGATCACCCATTCGACAGCGGAGGCACCGCGGCTGGGCGCGGTGCGGGCGCGGTGCACGCGTTCGCCGAGGTAGGCGGTGAGGTAGACGATCCAGGGATGGTTCTTCACGAGACCCCCAACATCTTCATAGCGGCGGGAAAACTGAGAAAGATCACAAAACCGGCGCAGAGGAGGAGTTGGGCGACGAGCATCGACTGCGAACGTTCGCCCGCCCGGCCCTCGATCTCGGCCAGCTCGCGGCGGCGCAGCGTGGCGGCCCTGGCGGTCAGCGACGCGCGTACCTTGGCGCCGTCGTCGGCGACCAGGCCGAGCGCGGCCGACAGGTCGCGCAGCTCGTCGACGTTGATCTCCTCGCCGAGCTGGCCGAGCGCCTGCCACGGGGTGATGCCGACGATCCTGGCGCCGCTCAACGCGTCGCGGATGCGGCCCATCGCCCAGTTGGGCTGCTCGCCGCTGACCGAGACGGCCATCATCAGGGCTTCAGGGACGCCGCGGCCGCCGGCCAGATTCATGGAGACGAGGTCGAGGAACGCGCCCACGACGTGGCGGAAGTCGCGCCGCATGGCCGCCGCGTCCCTCTTGATCTGCAGGTCGGGCAGGAAGAAGAACACCATCGCCACCAGCACCGCCGCCCAGAACGGGATCGCGAGCGAGGTGGCCCAGCCCATGAGCGCCAGCCAGCCGAGCAGCAGCGGGAAGGCCAGCAGGCCGCTGGCCGCGAGCAGGACCTTGGTGGCCAGGAACGCCTCGAACGAGCGGCCCAGCAGGGCCAGGTCCGCCCTGATCGATCGTGCCTCCCAGCCGCGGGCGCCGTACAGGCGGGCCAGCCGGACGCCCAGACCGCGTCTGAACGCGCTGACCTCCTCGTCCGGCAGGACCAGTTGGATGCGGGGGCCGTCGGCGTCCTCGCGGACGGCGTCGAGGGCCAGCAGACGGGCCACCAGGCCGGGACGGGCCGGGAAGAGGGCTCTGAGCAGCACGAACAGACCCAGGCCGAGCGCGGCGCCGGCCAGCGTGCCTTCAACCATCACGGCCTCCTCTCAACGGCCCATCAGCCTTCGCCACCTGAAACGACCCGGCAGCCCCGGCCGTCATGAGCGGCCCGTCAACCCCCGCCGCTTGGAGCGACCCCGTAGCCCCGGCAGCCTTGGGCGGCCTGTCAGCCCTCGCCGCTGACAGGCCGCCGCCGGCCGTCACCGCTGAGAGGTCCTCAGCCGTCACGCCCGTTGTCGTCTTCGTCGAGTCGTCAGCCATCGGCGCTTCCCCCCATCAGCAGCCGGGTCGGCTTGTCGAACCTGGCCAGGCGCCGCATCCAGGCGAACCCCGCCCCGAACAGCCCGGCCACGACCACCAGAACGGCCTGGCCGAGGAACGAGGTGTACTCCTCGACGTAGGAAGGGTTGAACACCACGAGAATCCCGGCGAACGCCAGCGCGGTGCCCACCACGATCTGGACGCTGCGCCTGGTGGAACGGCGTTCGGCCTCGACGCGGCGGCGCATGTCGAGCTCTTCGCGGGCCGAGACCGCCAGCGCGCCCAGCACGTCGCGCAGCCCGGGCCCGCGCAGCCTGGAGTTGAGGATGAGCGCGGCCACCACCAGGTCGGCCGAGGGGTCGTCGAGTTCGTCGGCGAAGAGCGCGAGCGCCTCCGGCAGCGCCATCCTGGTGTGCAGCCGGTCGATCATGGCGCGCAGATGCGGCCTGAGGGTGGGCGCGGCGGCTCTGATGGACGAGGGGATGGCCTGTTCGAGCCCGGCCGCCCCGGCGATCGTGTCCCGCAGCGACTCGGTCCAGGCGGCGAGTCCTTCCAGGCGGCGCATGGCGGCGCGTTCCTCGGCGGCGCCGCCCGACAGTCCGCGCCAGGCGAACACGAGCAGCACCGTGCCCACCGCCATCACCGGCCAACCGGTGATCACCAGGACCATGGTGGCGGCCACGGCGGCTATCGCGGTGCGGGTGGTGAGCATTTTGACGAGGTGGCGCTTGGGCTGGGGCGGACGGGGGCGCAGGCCGTACAGGGCGACGAAGAACAGGAACAGACCGCCGCCCGCCACGGCGCCGGCCAGCATCGCGAACGGCTCGAAACTGATCACCATGGGTCACCAGCCCCCCGGGTGGTAGCCGTGGGCGGCGAGTTCTTCCAGGCAGGAGACGGGTGCGTGCGGCAGGGCCGTGCCGTCGGGGCCCGGCGCGAAGACCTCGCTCGACAGGACGCGCCCGTCGCAGCCGTTGACCTCGCGGACGCTGGAGACGTAACGGCGCAGCGTGCCACCGACGTGGTAGTCGTTGCGCTTCTCGATGAACACCACGAAGTCGATCGCTCCCGCGATGAGCATGTGGGTGGCGTCGATGGGCAGGCGTTCGCCGGCCTGGAGCGCGTAGGTGGAGATGCGGTTGAAGACCTCCATGCTGGAGTTGGCGTGGATGGTCGACAGGGAGCCGTCGTTGCCCTGGGTCATCGCGTTGAGCATGGTGACGATCTCGTCGCCGAGGACCTCGCCGACGATGACGCGGCTGGGGTTCATGCGCAGGGATCGTCTGACCAGTTCGGCCATCGAGATCTCGCCCTGGCCCTCGGAGTTGGGCAGGCGCTGCTCGAAGGCGACGACGTTGGGGTGGAGTTCGGGGAACTGGTCGAGGCCGAGTTCGAGGGCGCGTTCGACGGTGATGAGGCGTTCGCTGGGCTGGATCTCGTTGGCCAGGGCTCTGAGCAGGGTGGTCTTGCCGGCGTTCGTGGATCCGGCGATCATGATGTTCTTGCGGGCGGCGATGGCGGCCGAGAGGAACTTTCCTACGTCCGGGCTTAGCGTGCCGTTTCCAATCAGATCGGACATGAACACCTTGCCCAGGCGGGCCCGGCGGATCGAGACCGCCGGCCTGACCGTGACGTCCATGACCGCGCTCAGCCGGGAGCCGTCGGGCAGGCGCAGGTCGAGCTGTGGGTTCGCGGTGTCGAACGGTCTGCTGGACAGGCCCGAGTACGCCGCCAGGATCTGGATCAGCTCGGTCAGCTCGTCGTCGGAGTCGGCGACCGGATCGTGCATGATCTCCTGGCCGTCGGCGTAGCTCACGAAGACCCTGTCGCAGCCGTTGATGTCGATGTTCTCGACCTCGGTGTCGTCGAGCAGGGGCTGGAGGCGGCCCACGCCGAACAGCGCCGCGTGGATGCCGGCCGCGAGCGCCTCTTCCTCCTCGACCGTGGGCGGGGTGCGGCCGAGGCCGATCTCGCTGCGCGCGTGCTCCTCCAGCACCTGGGAGATCAGCGCCCTGGCGAACTGACGCTCGTCCTCCCCGGTCATCGCGGGCAGGCCGTTGGCCTGGTCGAGTCTGCGTTGATGGGCCAGGCGGTCGCCGACCTCCTGGCGGAATCGTTTGACGAGCGAATGATCGATCATCGGTGGCTCACCAGCCTTGCCGCCAGGTCGCGGGCCGTACGGATGAGAAGAGAGCGGTCCAGTCGGCCGCCCCACTGGCCGCGCAGGAGCTCGGCGCCCTTGGGGTCGTACGCGAGGCCGTAGACGAACTGGACGTTCGGGCCGACGATCCTGCGTACTTCCTCGATCGAGCCTCGGTAGTTGCGTGGGTCGGCGATCACGACGACGCCGTGGGCCTTGGTGATCTGGAGGCGTTCGCGCAGGTGGGCGACGTGGTCGAGGGTCGCCCTGGTGAGCAGCACGACCTGCTCGGCCTCGGCGGTCAGGTCGGCGATCTGCGGGTGGGCGCCGAGCCGGCCGCAGTCGGCGATGACGTCGGCGTTCGGGACGGCGGCCAGCGCCCTGCCCAGCGGGCCCCAGAGCCAGGTGAGCCCCGCGGCCTGTTCGCCGTGGGTGAGCCCGGCCAGCACGTCGAGCCCACCGATGATCTTCTGGGTGTGCTGGTGGATCTGCGCGGGTTCGAGGCCGCGCCGCGCCGTGGCGCCCAGCGTGAGCAGGCCCTTGCCCGGGTTGACCACGCCGCCGTCAGCGGCGGGCAGCCGGTAGGCCAGGTCGCCGCCCGCCGGGTCACACTCGGCCAGCAGGACGGGCCTCGGCCATACCGCCGCCAGGGCCGTCGCCGCTGTGGTGACGCCCGGCGCGCCCTTGTCGGCGGCCAGTACGATCAGCGCCACGTCAGCGTGCCCCCGGGAGTTCGGCCACAGCGATCTCTCCACTGGAGGCGAAGGCCACTATTTCCGGCGACGCCGATGAATCCACGACCACCGTAATCTGACCGGAATTATTGCCCGTTCTGGACTTGTCGCCGACCGCGGACACGAGCGCGCTGGCGGCGAGCACGCGGGTTTCTCCCTGGCTCGCCCTGGTGGGGACATATACGATCTGGACGCGGTCGCCCTGTTCTATGCCCGCTGGCATTTGCCCTGGTTTGAGGGAGAGTCCGACGGTCGCCTTCCCCTGGCCCAGTTCGGTGCTGACGCCGACTCCCATCTGGTGTGTCAGCAGGGTTCCGGGGAGGATCGTGACGGCCGCGAAGCTCTCGGACACCTTTTCCCGCTGGGACCAGGAGACGTATTGGATGTCGTTCACCGCGATCTTGACTTCCTGGAGCGCCGCCAGCGGGAACTTCTGGCCCGCGCCCACCTGCTGGGTGACCCGGATGGCGGAGACACGGTCGCCGCTGCGCAGCACGAGCAGGGTCGTGGCCAGCGCGCCGCCGAGTATGAGCAGGACGGCCAGCGCGGCCAGGGCCGGCTTGCGTTCGCGGGGTGGCACGGGGAGCTTACGCGAGGCCGGGCCGGACAACCCCGCCGCCGCTGTCCTGACGTCGGCAGGCTTTTCACTGGTCCTCATGGGTGGGGGGCTCCCAATGTGAATTGTGGAATTCACGCCATTATGTGGGCCTGAGTGGAGTGGTGGGGGCGGAATGCGAGGACCCATGCTCGTTTCGCAGGTGGCAGGATGTCAACTCGGAAAAATTGATGCCTGTTCTTTCTAACGAGTTGACGGCCAGTGATTTTTCCGGCTAGCCACCACTTGAATCACTTTGTTGATCTTTTTTCACATTTTTACCTTCAACCCCACCCACACCAGCCGCCCTCACCGCGGAGATCCAGACACGTCTCCGCCCCTAACCCCCGCATCAACCCGCCGCAATGCCACAATAACGCTCTGTAACTCTCTCTCGCCTCCGCATTCCTGTGCAGGCGATGTGTCCGCACCGCCACATCCCACTCACCAACGCATCGCCCACGCCACCACCACGCACCCTCGCGTGCACCACCCGGTCCCCGACCCCCGCCGGCACGCTCCTCGCACCGCCGCGCGATCTTCACCACGCCCCACATCGCCGTGGTCATTACGCCCCGTATCACGGCATTCATCACGCCCTGCATCCTCTGCCACCACCTCCCAGGCAGTCGGTCAGCCAGGCCGCCCAATCAGCCACCACGCCCATCCCGACCCCGAGTTATCCACAGGCGGTTGGAACTCCACCCACCCCCATCCGCAGAACCGTTCAACCATGCCTTTGCCGTCAACCAACGCGCCTACTCTCGCTGCGGGCGCTACCTTGGCGCCCGAAGTCGACCGAGGAGACGGCCCATGCGGATCATGCTCACCGTGCTCGGCGGGCAAGGCGACCGTGACGTCGTGATCGACGGCGACGACGGCGCCACGGTGGCGAAGGTGAGCGAGGCGCTCAGCGATCACGGCCCGTTGGCGAAGGTCGTCCGCCTGCCCAGATCCCGAGCCCCCTACGGCCTGTCGCCGACCGGCGGCAACGGCCCCCACGTGCCCCGCCCCCGCAAGCCGGATCGCGGGCCTGAGCTGCCCGCCGACCAGCCGTCCACGCTCTGGCGCAACGGCAGACCGCTCGATCCGCACATCGCGGCGGCCACCGTGCTGCGCGACGGCGACAGGGTCACGCTCGACGCACAGCTCGCCCGTGCCACCATCATCGAGGAACCGGCCGGGGTGGCCGAGGTAAGAGTGGTGGGCGGCCCGGCCGCCGGGGCGGTGCACCGGTTGGGGCTCGGCGTGCACGTCATCGGCTCCGATCCGACGTGCGCGATGACGGCCGCCGATCCCGCGCTCGCGCCGGAGGCCGTCACCGTACGCGTGACGCCGGAGAAGATCACCGTCGATCGCGCGTGGCGACAACACCCCGGCGAGGCCCCCAAACTCAAGCTCAAAGGACGCTGGGCCGAGGAGGTCGCCGAGCTGACGGCGCGGGTCGCGGAGCGGGAGGTGGCCGAGTTCCTGGCCGACTACGGAGAGAACCCGGAGCTGGACGGCCGGCCGCTCACCGAGCCGGTCGAGTGGCCCGACCAGGCGGTGCTGACCTGCGGCTCCTCGGTGTTCGTGCTGACGGCGATCGAGCCGAAGGACGCGCACCTGGCGCCGAGGAGCGAGGGCGGCGTGGCCTACAACCGTCCGCCGCGGCTGCGCCGTCCCGAGCCTGAGCGCACGTTCGTCCGGCCGAAGGAGCCGAGCAGGAACGAGGGCATGCGTCTCCAGTTGCTCGCCGCGTTCCTGCCCGCCGTGCTGGGCCTGACGCTGGCGATAGCCCTGCGCCAGTGGTACTACCTGCTCGTCGCCCTGATGACCCCCGTGATCATGATCGGCCAGTGGTGGAGCGACCGCCGGCACGGCAAGAAACAGCACAAAATTGCGATCAAGGAGTACAAGGAGCAGCTCCAGGCGTACGACGAGGCGGTCGAACGGGCCAGGGTGGCCGACGAGGCGGCGCGCAGGTCCGACGCGCCGGATCCCGCCCAGGTGCTGCTCACGGCCACCGGGCCACGCAGACGTCTGTGGGAGCGCAGGATCCACGACACCGACGCGCTCAGGCTCAGGGTCGGGCTCGCCGACCTGCCCGCCGACCTGGCGCTGTCGGAGGAGCAGGGCGGGCCGCTAGAGCCGCCGATCTGCCGTTCCGTGCCGGTGGCGCTGCCCATGCGCCGGCTGGGGGTGGCGGGCGTCACGGGTCCGCGTACGGCCGCGACCAGCCTCGCGAGCTGGCTGATCGCCCAGGCCGCGACCCTGCACAGCCCTCGCGACCTGGCCATCGTGGTGGTGTCGGCGCACCCCGACGCCGAGCGCCGCTGGGGCTGGATGCGCTGGCTGCCGCACTGTACGCCGCGCGCCGGCGAGGAGTGCGTGGCGCTGATCGGCACCGACCCCGAGTCGGCCGCCCGCCGCGTCTCGGAACTCGCCGCCCTCATCGACGAACGCCAGAACACCAAGATCCCCGAGCTGGGCAAGGTCCCCAGCGGCTGGGACGATCTCGGGGGTCCCGAGAAGCCCTCGTTCTCCTCCTATGACGTACGCCCGTACGACGTCCTGGTGATCCTCGACGGCGCCCAGGTCCTGCGCGGCCTGCCCAACATGCCGCAGGTGCTGCGGCAGGGCCCGCGTTCCGGCGTGTTCACCCTGGCCATCGACGACGACCAGCGTCTGCTGCCCGAAGAGTGCCAGACCGTGGCCGCGTGCGGCACCGACGGGCTCGTGCGCCTGCGCGGCGGCGGCCTCGACGTCATCGGCCCGGTGCTGGCCGACCTCGTCTCGGCCACCTGGTGCGACCGTCTGGCCAGGGCCCTGTCCCCGATCCGCGACGTGAGCAGGGACGATCCGTCGGGCAACCTGCCGGGCGCGGTCCGCCTCCTCGACCTCATGGGCCTGACCGCCCCCTCGGGTCAGGAGCTGGCCGCGCAGTGGCGGGTCAGGGGCTCCACCCGCGCGCTGATCGGCATCGGCCCGGACGGCCCGTTCACGGTCGACCTGAAGCTCGACGGCCCCCACGGCCTCATCGCGGGCACGACGGGCGCGGGCAAGTCCGAGCTGCTGCAGACGCTGATCTGCTCCCTGGCGGTGGCCAACCGGCCCGACCAGCTCACCTTCGTGCTGATCGACTACAAGGGCGGGGCGGCGTTCAAGGAGTGTGTACGCCTGCCGCACACCGTCGGCATGGTCAGCGACCTCGACGGCCACCTGACGCAGCGCGCCCTCGACTCCCTGGCGGCCGAGATCCGCCGCCGCGAACGCCTGCTGCTGTCCGCCGGGGCCAAGGACATCGACGACTACACGGGCACGGACATGCCCCGGCTGGTGTTGATCATCGACGAGTTCGCGGCCCTGGTGGCTGAGTTGCCCGACTTCGTCACGGGCCTGGTGGACATCGCCCGCCGGGGCCGCTCGCTCGGCATCCACCTCATCCTGGCCACCCAGCGCCCTGCCGGGGTGGTCACGGCCGACATCCAGGCCAACACCTCGCTCCGGATCGCCCTGCGGGTGACCGAACCCGCCGAATCGAGCGACGTCATCGACACCCCCGACGCCGCCCACATCTCCACGTCGACGCCGGGTCGCTGCTACGTCCGTTCGGGAGTCGGGGCGGCCACCGCCGTACAGACCGCCAGGGTCGGAGGCCGCGCTCCTGCGCTCTCCCAAGACTCGCTCAGCGAATCGGGCGGCAACGTCCGCGTGGTCGCCGTCGACTGGCGTTCGCTGGGCAAGCCCCTGCCGCCGCCACCCGCGCCGCAGGAGGAGACGACGACCACGGACCTCACCCTCGTGGCCGACGCCCTCATCGAAGCCACCCACCTGGCCGGTGTCCCCCGGCAGCCCAGCCCGTGGCTGGACCCGCTCCCCACCCACTTCGTGCTGGACCTCACCCCCTCCCAAACGAGCACCCCGCCGGCACCGAACACCACCTCATCGGCGAACGACACCTCTTTCCCCGCCTCAGCGCAGAACTCTTCTCTCGGCCTGCCGGGGTCCCCCGCCCATGACCCACTCCAGGTGGTGTCCGGGAAAGGCTCCGGCCAGCCCTCCCTGAGACACCGTCCCCATGGCTCGGAAGACTCCTTTGCGGGAGGGCACCCCAGCCACCCAGCCGACGCCCAGGGAGCCCTCTCCCCGAGCGACCGCCTGCCGCATCCCACCACCCACCGTCCTTCGGACAACGCGGGATTCACGGTGGTGAGGCACCCCGCCGATGCCTCGGGACCCCTTCCTGCACGCAACCCGAACCCGGAGCAGTCCTATCCAGCGGTCCCAGGACATCCGCATGCGACATCCACGCCCGAGGGGCACCTTGCGGCATCAAGCACGGACAGCCACGAACCACCACCAACGGGCACAGGAGACTGGCAACAACCATCAAGCCTGACAACCGGCCACCAACCAGGCGGCCTGCGTCCTGGACAGCCACCATCCGGCGGAGACGGACAGCCGCCAGTCAGCCGGGCGCCCTGGGGAGAGCCGAACGGGTTCGTTGAGGTGGCGCCGGTGGCCTTCGGCATCACGGACCGGCCCTGGGCGCAGGACCGTCGCCCCCTGGCGCTCGACCTGGCCCACGGCGGCCACCTGCTCATCGCAGGCTCAGCGCGCAGCGGCAGATCCACGGCGCTGCGCACGATCGCAGGCTCGATCGCCGCGCACGCCTCCCCCGAAGACGTCCACGTCCACGCGGTGGACTGCGGCTCGGGAGCGCTCCTGCCACTGGTCGCGATGCCGCACTGCGGCGCCGTGGTGACCCGTGATCAGCTCGACCGGGTGGAACGCCTGCTGACCCGCCTCCGGGCCGAGGTGGGCCGCCGCCAGCAACTGCTGGCCGAGGCCGGACACGCCTCGCTCGCCGAATACCGCCAGGCCGGCCACCGCCTCCCCTGGCTGGTGTTCATGCTCGACCGCTGGGAAGGCTTCGTCGCCGCGTTCGAGAGCTACGACTACGGCCGCCTGATCGAGGCGCTCCTCCAGCTTCTGCGCGAGGGCCCGGCCGTGGGGTTCAGAGCAGTCGTCACCAGCGACCGTTCCGGCCTGCTCGGCCAGGTGTCGACAGTCTTCGAAGACCGCCTGCTCCTGCGCCTCGCGGACTCCTCCGACTACGGCCTGGCCGGCTTCCCGCTCAAGGGCCTGCCGGCGTCGATGCCGCCCGGCCGCGCCCTCTCGATCGGCGAGCACGGCATCGTGGAACACCACATCGCCCTCCTCACCTCCGACCCGGCAGGCCCAGCACAGGTCGCCGCCCTCCAGTCACTGGCCCGCGCGGCCGCCTCAGAGGAGACACCAGCTCGTACCACCTCCTCGGAGAACGCATCGGCCCGCACCACCACCTCGGATGGGACACCGGCCCACACCGCCACCTCAGGGAACGCACCAGCCCGCACCACCACCTCGCAAGACACGCCAGCCCGCACCACCACCTCGGAGGACACGCCGGCGGGTCGGCGAGGCTCCAGCCCGGCGCACGCACGCTCAACCACCGGCGGCAGAGGCACGCCGACCGGGGCCGGCACGAATGCCACGCACGGCTGGCACTGGGAGGGAACGCCGCCGTTGCGCGTGGACGCCCTCCCGATGCGCATCACCGCCTCCCAAACGATGGCCTTGGCCCCCGGTTTCACTCCTCCTTCCCCGCTGTGGGCGCTCATCGGCGCAGGCGGCGACGCGCTCGCCCCGCTGGGCCTCGACCTTCTGGCCCAGGGGCCGGGCGCCGTACTCGCGGGCCCGTCCCGCTCCGGCCGCTCATCAGCACTGCTGACGGCCGCCCGTTCCCTCATCGACCAGGGCACACCGGTCATCGCCATAGCCCCCAGACGCAGCCCGCTCCGCGACCTGACCAAAGCACTGGCCGTCCTGGACGGCAACGCCACCAACCTGCAGGAACTCGTCGCCGACCTGCAGCACTACATGGTGCTGGTGGACGACGCGGAACTGATCAACCCGGACTCTCCGCTGGGGACGGCCCTGGAGGAGGTGCTCCGCTCGGGCCGGGACGGCGACCACGGGCTGCTGATCGCCGGCACCACGGGAGACCTGGCCGTGGCCTACCGAGGGTTCGTCGCCGAGACACGCAAGTCCCGAACGGGCCTGCTACTCGCCGTACAGGGCCAGACCGATGGAGACATCTTCAACGTCCGGCTCCCACGAGGCACAGTCGGAGGCCCACCAGGCCGAGGCTTCCTGGTGACCACGGGAAACATCACCCCCATCCAGGTCGCCCTCCCGGCCAACGGCTGAGATCGTGTTCATGTCTCAGGTGGGGACGGGTTCCCAGGCCGACCCGACTCCGCTCGGGTGGGGGCGGGTTCGCAGGTCGACCCGACTCCGCTCGGCTCGGCGGCGCACGACATCCTGTTGGAGCGTCCGAGCATTGCGGCTAAATGCCACTCTTGGGACCTCTGGGGCTTGGGGGCGTTTATGCTGATGCGCGGGTTTTGACTCGGGGAGGGGTTGTGCAGACCAAGAAGGACCTCTATCAAGCCCACCGCCTGATGCAGCAGCGGCTCGGCATGGCACTACTGCAGGCGGAGCCCGACGTGCCCGAGTCGCCGATGCGGCGGCAGAACGTGGCCACGTTCGGCGGGATCCTGATCGGGGTCCTGGTCGTGGCGGTGTTCGGGATCTGGGGGCTGGTCAGGCCCGGCAACGCCACCAAGCTGACCGACCCTGGGCAGTTGCTGGTCGAGGAGGAGAGCGGGGCCAAGTTCATCTACAGCGAGCAGCAGCGCAGGCTGCTGCCCGTGGCGAACTACACCTCCGCGCGCCTGGCGCTCGACGCCGGGGAGATCAAGACCAGGAACGTGACCGCCGCCTCCCTGGCCGACTACCCCCGTGGGCCGCTCATCGGCATCTCAGGGGCGCCCGACTCACTGCCCGTCAAGGAGAAGCTGGTCAAGGCCCCATGGTCGGTCTGCATCGTGGAGGGGCCCGACAACGTGGGCGGGCGCAAGCCGTACACGACCCTGGTCGGGGGCACGGACGTCGGCGGGAGGCCCGTGGGCGGCGACGCGATGGTGGTCTCCGACGGACAGGCGAGCTGGGTGATCTGGAACGATCGCCGCATGCGGACCAACGAGCACGGCGTGCGGGCGCTCAACGCACAGCCCAGAAAGGTCCCCGCGGCCTGGCTGAACGCGCTGCCGGTCGGCCACGAGTTCAAGGCCCCGTGGGTGGCCGACCGGGGCAAGAAGGTGAAGGCCAAGGGCAAGGTCACGGCGGTGATCGGGCAGGTCTTCACGGTGTCCGCCATGCCGGGAACGCCCGCGCGCTGGTACGTGCTGCTCAACGACGGCCTCGCGCCGATCTCCGCCGTCCAGGCCAGGCTGCTGCTGGAGGATCCCAACAGCAAGAAGGCGTACGGGAACCAGCCGGTGCAGGCCAAGCCGATCGACGCCGCGTCGGCCAACGCCGCGCCCTCACGCCAGAACGTCATGGACACCACCCTGCCGTCGGCCATGCCCAAGGTGATCAGCGTGCCCGGCTCGACTCCGCTCTGCTCGGTGTACCCGAACACGGCGACGGGCTCGGTGGTGACGAAGGTGACGGTCGGCAGCAAGATAGCGATCCCGACGCCGTCGAACTCGGCCATCCAGGGCCGCTTCGACCAGGTGCTGCTGCCGCCGGGAAGCGCCGTCGTGGCCGGGCTGCTGCCCGGTGAGGGGCAACTCGCCGCGGCGCCCGCTTCGCTGTCGCTGATCAGCGACCAGGGGGTGCGATTCCCTGTGCCGTCGGCGGACGTGCTCGGCAAGTTCGGGTACGACGCCGCGGACGTCGCACCCGTGCCGGCCGCCATCATGCAGGCGATCCCACAGGGACCGGCGCTGGACCCCAAGGCCGCCCTGGCACCGCTGGCCGTCGGAGGCCGCTAGGCCCCCTCAGGTCAGAAGCCGAACTCGGGCCCCATGTCGAACTGGCCAGGGTTGAACTGGGACTGCGGGGAGTCGACGATGTTCGCGGTTGTCGGGTCCCACATGGCGCTGGCCTCCATCAGGTTCGGCGTGCTCGCCGACACCGCCTGCAGACCCGGCAGGTCCTTCGCGAACTGGTTGTAGAGGACTGCCGCGCCCATGAGGCTCAAGGTAGCCGTCGTCATCAACGTTCGGTGATTCGTGACCCACGTGGAGAGCTTTTCGCTCATCTGTGCGACAGCGCGCATCGCCTGTATATGAGCTGCCTGGCCGGTTAGCGGGTGGGTTTGCGACCATATGACGAACCACTGCAGCGTCACCAAAATACCCGCGATGACCAAGAAGGTGTACATCAGAACGCGACATCCGGTTGCCGTGCACTTCAGGGTGTCGCCGGTGCCGGCTCGGTTCCTGTCCAGCGCTTCCAAGTGCCCGTCGAGTTCGTTGATCTTCTCCATGAACGACGTGTACGCTCGGCCCTCCCAGTCCCCCGACTGGCCGATCTCCCTGCCCAGCCGATTCAGTTCGCTCCGCAGGTAGGCGATGTCGCTGGAGCCGTCCTGGCGGGCGGCTGGTGACGCCGCCATGGGCGGATGCCACTCCTGCTGCACCGGTGGGCCGATGAAGGGTGACCCGGCATTGTTCGCCGTCGGCCAGGTGATGACGGAGTTGGGATTGAGCCACTGCTCGGCTCCCCGATCTTGTGCATCGGGGTCAGCGATCGCCATTAACATGAAACCGACGATCGGCCAGGCGTATGGCAGCGTCGTCGCCGCCTTGGCCGCGACCGCGACAGCGCCCAAGGCGTGCGTTCGGATGTCCGTGGCAACGCTGTAGGCGCCACTGGCGACTTCCTGGATATCTGGCATCTGTCCTGCCCTATTCCTCTTCCATTCCGAGCACCGCCGGCGCGTACTCCTCGTCCGTGCCCCAGACGCCTTCCTCTTCGGCGAGGTGCGGGCCGCGCTCGCGGTCGTTGTCCTGGTTGTTCGCACCGGCCCCGCCCATGGCGCCCGGTGGGTACATCGGTGGGACGCCGCTGTTCAGCGCGCGGGCGATGCTTCCTGGCGCCCCCGCTCCCGATCCTGCGCCGCCGCCAGGACCCATGGAGCCGTCTGGGCCGAGCGACGTCCGTGGCATGGAGGCGCGCGGATCGAAGGTCGACGTGTCCGGGGTGCGGGTCGGCGGGACGTTGGTAGTCGGCAGGTTGGGGTTCGTCCCGGCCAGGTCGGTGTCAGGAGGCTTGGGGATGTTGCTCGGGTCGGGGACCTGGGGGGTGTTCAGTTCCGGAGTCTGTGGGGGGTTCAGGTCAGGCTGCTGGATGGCGCCCGGGTCCGGGGTGTTGATGTCTTCAGGTTGGGGGGCGTTGATGTCGCCGGGGTCCGGGGTCTCGATGTCTCCAGGGTCCGGGGTGTCGATCCCGGGGGGCTTCTTCATGTCGAGGTCGCTCGGGTCGACGCCGCCCATGGGACCGAGGCCCTTGTCCTTCGGCAGGCCGCCCAGGCCGCTCGGCCCGCCGAGGTCGCCCAGTCCGCCGGGCCCACCGGGTCCTTTGAACTCTGGCATGCCGTCGTTCTTGGGAGCCTTACTGGCTTCCTCGGCCGCCTCCGTGTTGGTGGCTGCGGTGTTGAGGGCATCCTTCCACGAGTCGAGCACGTTCTTGGCCTGCCCCAGCGCGTCGGCCGCGCTGTCGCGTACCGAGCGATGCGCCACGTTGAGGCCGCCGCCGATCACGCCGAAGGCGAATTCGTGGATGTCGATGCTGCGGGTGCTGTCGCTCAGATCCGTCAGGTTCTGTCCGTAGCCGCTTACGTTCGTGCCCAGCGTCCTGACGCTGGAGTGCCGCATGCTGAAGTTGGGGTCGACGCTTCGCGGGTCCATGGCGCCGCCGACGCCGCTGGACGAGGATGAGTTGGACACGCGCCCCCCCTTGTCACGTATGGCCTCATACGCTACGCCAGTCCCACCGGTGTCGTACAGCAGACATAAGGGGCGGTCGAGACTCCCATCGACCAGAGCCCCAAACACCTGCATTTCTCCCAATACACCCACCATCCGCCACGAGGATGTGGAAAATTAACTCGATCACGTGCGACGCTAGGTACGTTTGTTCACTAATGTGACCAAACAGCCGACACAGGGTTGTCGGCTCGCGTTAGCCGACCAGCAAGGGAGGGAGACCCTGTGGGGGCACAACCGCAGTCTCAAGTAAGTGAATCCGATCTCAGGGCCGCGGTCCAGTTGATCGAGGACGCCGCCGAGCGGCTGCGCGGCATTCAGCGCAACCTCGACACCGCCGGCGTGACCCTCAAGGCCAACTGGGTCGGTCAGTCGGAGGCCGCGTTCGACGCCGTGCACAAGAAGTGGCACGAGCGGATGGACGTCGTCCTCAACAGCCTGAGGGAGTTGGCGGAGAAGGTCGGGGCGAGCAACACCAACTACGCCGCGTTCAACCAGGAGCGTTTGGAGGCGACCAACCAGATCGCCGCCCTGATCAACCAGAAGTTCGAGTCCAGGCTCTGACCAGCAGCATCTGACGAGCAGCAGAGGAGGCCGCGATGCCCGCGGACGACATCTTCGATATTACAAAGGTCAACTACAACGGTCTTGGCCAAGGTGAGGAAGCCTTCGCCAAAGCGTTCAACGACATGGTCACCACTCTGGACAACCTGGAGCGGGACCTGCTGGCCAAGAGCGCGGTCTGGGAGGGCGAGTCCAAGACCGTCTTCCAGGAGGTCCGCGAGCTCTGGAAGCGCGAGGCCAACGACATGTCGCAGTTCATCGACGCGTTGAAGACGAACATCAACGTCACGAACATGAACATGCAGCAGGTCGAGCGGGTCAACGCCCAGATCTTCGACGGCAGGTAGGACAGACGGGTCGGTAGGACAGGCGCGGGCGATACCGCCGGGAGCCCTGACAGCGAAGGGGGAGCATGGGCACCGATCAAGGGGTGGATCTCAGCAGGCGAGCGATCAGAGCCGCCAGGACCGACCTGCAGGAGGCGCTCAGGATCCTGAGCCCCGGCAGGGAGAACGGCGGCACCGCCACGCCTGCCAGCACGGTGACGACGACGGCGAGCCAGCTGTCCGGCGACTTAGAGGCCATGGGCGGTTACTGGCCGGCTGCCATGAGCTTCCACGAGAGCACCCGCAACGGAATCACCGCCGTCACCAGCTCCTACGACAGCATCGTCATCCAGCTCGAGAACGCGATCGACCTGCTCAGGCAGGCGCTGGACAACTATGACGGCGCCGAGGGCGACAGCAGTGACCGCTCCCAGACTGCGCAGATCTGATGCCACAGGAACAGCAGCCGATCAGGGCGACGATCAGCACCGAGGAGCCCGCGTTCGCGGACCTCGGGCAGCTGCGGGAGATCCTGGCCAAGAACAAGCCGGAACTGGTGCGCCAGGCGGCCGGCGAGCTTCTCACCGCCAAGCGGCACCTCGACAACCTGGTCGAAGTGATCGACCGGCACCTGCGGGAGTTGGACGCTCGCTGGACCACGGGCGAGGACGCCAAGACGGTCAAGACCTCGCTCCGCAGGCTGCGCGACTCCGCCGCTGAGGTGTCCACCACGATCAGCGCGACGCCCGCCGACGCCGACCGCTGCCCCACGAACCCGCGCGGCGTGGCACCCGCGCTCCTGCTGCAGGCGCACACGATCTCGGTGTTCAGCGGCAAGAACCTGCCGGAGTCCGCAGACCGGGACATCAACGTCCTCGAAGGCGCCTTCCAGGGCGGCGCGGTCGGGACCATGGGCGGGATGGTCGGTGGGCCGCCGGGAATGGTGATCGGCGCCGTCGTGGGCACGCTGGCCGGTGGCGTCACCGCCCTGTTCACCGACGGCCCGTTCCAGAACCTGATCGGCGACTCCAAAGAGGAGAAGGACAGGAAGGCCGCCAAGGAGCACATCCGGCTGCTGACCGAGGCGACCAGGCAGAACAACGAGGCGTTTCCTGATTCGTTGAGGACCGACGTCCCGCAGTTCGACATGCTCAACCCGAGGATTCCCGAGATTCCGTTCAACGGTGGCGGCAGGTTCGACGGCGTGGTGCCGGCCGGCTTCAACCAGCCCATCAACTCACCGGGAGCCGATCTGGACGGGCTGGGCTATCCGAACCAGGACGGCCTGCGGGACCCGAACCTGCACCAGATCCCCGGCCTCGGCAACAACGGCCTCGGGAACGGGTACCCCGACGGCTCCGGTGTCGGGGCGGGCCCGGACGGCAGTCTCGGCGGAGCTCCCGACACGGACCTCAGCGGCGTGGGCGCCAACACGCCTGGCACGCCGGGCACCCCTTCGGGGAACATCCCCGACGCCAACGTGAACGCCCCCCGGACCTCCCTGGCGGGCATGCCCGATCCGTCCCTGACCGGTCCCCCGTCCACGAACCTGCCGAACACCACGGGCATCGGCAGCCCGTACGGCGGCGGCACGTCCGCTGGAGGCGGCTTCGGAAACGGGATGGCCAACGCCGCGGCCAACGCCCTGCGCGGCATGGGCAACCAGGGCTCCGCGTTCCCGGTGATCCCGCCGGTGGCCGCCGGCGGCCAAGGCCGCAAGGGCGAGCAGGAGGAATCGACGCGGACCACGTGGCTCCTGGAGGACGAGGAATACTTCATGAGCGACGAGACGACGACGAACCCGTACATCCGCGGTGATTCGAAAGGCAAGGCATGAGTCAGGCCCCAGAACGCGGCAGCCCGCCGCCTGAGCTCGAGCTTCCCAGAGATTTCCCCGGTCTCGACGGGGACGACGGCGGCGGGCCGTTCGTCGACCACGGCGAGGTCAGGAGGGCCATTCGGGACCTTCGCGCCGGCATCACGGCACTGCGCGGCTCCACGCTACCGGGGATGAGCGCCACCTGGACCGGGCCTGGCACGGTCAACGAGGTGAGCTACCGGGGCAACGTCGGGCGGGAGCAGGCCGGGTCCTGGGATGCGGCCGACGCCTTCGGCGGGAACATCGAGCAGGCCTACGCCGTGTTCGGCCCGAGCTACGAAAGGCTCATGGAGTACGTCGAGAACTGGGCCGACGCGGTTGAACAGGCGATCTCCAACTACGAAAAGGGTCAGCGAGACAGCAGTGCGTAAGAAACGGCAGGGGTGAACGATGGCCGATCATTGGGAGCCGATCAGGGTCTACGAGGTCGGCGTCACCGCACCCGATTCCAGCACCACCAGGGCCCAGGTCGTCGGGTGGCTGGACAACACCGACCCCGGCGGAATCGAGTCCGCCGGGGAAAGCTATGTCTATGCGGCCCAAAAGCTGCGGGGGGACGAAGGAAGCGTCCAGAGCCACCTCATGACCGCGGCGAACAAGCTGACGGGCGCATGGCGCGGCCAGGACGCCACCCAGGTCCTGGAGGCGCTGCGGCTGCTGTACGCCAGCGCCGGCGCGCTCGGTGAGGCCATGCACGGCACCGGCACGCAGATGAAGGAGTACGGCCAGGCGGTCAGTCGCGCCCGCTCCTCGGTGCCCGCGGAAACCCCCACGGACGAGGGTGACGGCGGCGGGATGGGGTCGGTCCCCAGCAGCGAGATCATGTACGAGGCTCCTTCCACCGACCCGGACGCGGCCGCTCGCCGGCACATGGAGCGGCTCAACAACCAGATCTCCACGATCAACTCCCAGATCTCCGAGGGTCTCGCCTTCCAGCTTCCGGAGATCACCCCCATCGAGGTGACCACCCGGAGGCAGGATCGCCTCGACCCCAACGGCGGCACGAACGTGCCGACCGGCAGGACGACGTACTGGGACGGCGGCGGCGACGGCACGGGCGGCTCGTCCGGTTCGAACGGTTCAGCCGGCTCGGACAGGACGACCGGCGGCGGCGACGGTTCGGGGTCCCAGCGGGACACGCCTCAGGACCAGGACCAGCGCACGCCCCCCGACCAGCGCGGGGACGATCCGTCCGCGGATCCGCAGCACCCCGACCAGCCGGGCGGCGCCGACGACTCCCAGAACCAGCCCGGCGACCAGGGCCAGAACCAGGACGGCTCCGACCGGCCGCAGGAGGACGTGCCCCCGGTCATCGGCGGCAACGACGACCGGACCCAGCTGGCCGACACGAACACCCCGCCGACCACGACGACGCCCAACGGGAACCCCACCACGAACCCGTACCAGCACACGCCGAATACGGTGTTCCCCACCCAAACGCCCTCCGGCACCTCGACTCCGTTCGGGGGCGGGGGTGGAAGCACGTGGTACGGCACGAGCGGCGGGGCTCCGGCGGCCAGCCCCGCGGTGCTCAGGGGCGGGGCCACCCCCGGTTCGGGCCTCATGGGCTACCCGCCTCTGGGGATGGGCGCAGCGGCCGCCAACGAGGGCGGTGAGCGTGAACGCGAGATCTACGACCCGGACCCCGGCGTCTGGCACATCCCGCACAACACGAGCCCCGACAAGATCGGCTGAGCGCCCGAGCACCGAAGGTCCGTGAACCGCGTGCGGCCCCTCCCGTTTCGAGGAGGGGCCGCACGCGGTTTTGGCGAGAGAAGAGGGACCGCGCGGTTTGAGAAGGCTTGAGGAAGGCCACGCGCGGGTCTGAGAGGGCTTGGGAAGTGCGCGTGTGGCCCGGGAAAGGATCGGGGAGGACCGGGTGGGTCTGAGGGGCCGGTGACACCGTAGAGCCCGGCGCAGGCCCCGAGAGTCAGCCCTCCATGCGCTTGCGGATCTGGTCGAGCTGCCCCATGAGGTCCTCGAAGGTGCGGTTGTAGGCCGCCTCGGCCTGCCGCACCATCTCCATGGAGCCCTCCGGGTCGGTGCCGAAGCGCATCGGGTTGTCCTCCCCGAACGCCTCCTCGAACATCTCGTTCATCTTCCGCTGCAGATCAGCCGCGGCCTCCTCGATGACGATCTTGATGCGCTCGGCGAGCTCGCCCGAGGTCAGGCGCATGGCCTTCGGGTGGAGGGTGAGCTCCTTGATCCCGCCGCCGGCGAACTCCACGATGACCAGCCCGTCCTCGTCCTCGGCCCGGCCGACCAACTCGGCGACGGAGGTTTGCAGCTCGGCCATCCGCGACATCTGCCCTTCGGCGTTCTTGAGGATCTTGTCGAAGTCCAGCGCGCCGAAGTCCCGCTCGATCATGGCCACACCTCACATGCCGCAAAAGACGCTTTCGTCACAACCTTATTGTCACAGAGCCGGGGATATCTCCTGCTTCAGCGCGACCACTCGAAGTCCTGATATCCACCGCCAGTTCACCGAGTTCCACCAAATGTTCACCGCCAAGACGCTGTGAGCGGAACAAACGGATTCGGCGGGAGGATTCACCCGGCCAGTCCCCTGACCCAGGTGTAGACCTCAAGCACGCCCAACGCCAGCGGGAAGAGGGCGATGAGCAGGATCACGTCCACGATCTCGGCCGCCCGGCCCCAGAACGGCGACGGCCGCCCGGACGGGAGCCACAGGCCGAGCCCGACGACCAGCATGGCCAGCCAGAGCAGGGCCATCACGACCGCGGCGGCGGCCACCGTGCCGGAGCCCGCGCTCAGCACGATCGCCACCGCCACCAGGCCGGCCAGGCCGGTGCCGAGCAGCCAGAGCCGCTGGCCGAGGCCGTGGAAGACGCGGGCGCGCAGCAGCAGCACCAGTGAGAGCACGACGGCCATCGAGATCGCCATCCAGGTCGGCGTGGTGACCAGGTAGGCCAGGGCGCCGATCGCGGTCAGCGCGATGCCGGTGATCATGCCGGTGGCGTACCGGCTGGCCTGCGCGGTGCGGGTGAGCACGGCCTCGCTGTCGAGCCGCTGGTTGTCGGCGCGCAGTTCCTCCGCGTTGGTCGGGAGGGTGGGCAGCGGCACCCGGGCGATCTTGAACGACAGTCCGGGGATCAGCGGGCTGAGCGAGATCAGGATGGTGACGGTCATGGCGGCCACGCCCTCGGCGGGCAGTCCGAACACCATGACCACCGCGGCGCCGATCGCGGCCACCACCGCCGCGATGGCCGTGCCGAGGAAGCCGGCCACGCCGTCGGCGACCAGGGTGCCGCCGATCGTGGCCACGAGCGCCGTACAGGCGAACGCGGCCAGCAGGTGGGGCGCGCCGAGCCCGGCCACGGTGGAGCCGCCTATGAGGCCGTACAGGCCGGCCAGGAAGGCGTAGGGCAACGCGGAGTAGCCGATCAGCGCGCCCGCCGAGGAGTCGCCCACGGCCCTGGACAGGGCCGCGCTGACGGCGACCAGCAGCACCGCGAGCATGCCCGCGACCACGGTCACGCCCAGCGGCGGGCTGCCGGACAGAACCAGTGCCGGCGTGCCGAGCATGAGCAGGATGGCCGCCGCGCCCGTGCCCATGGCCTTGGTGTGCCGGCTCTCCCACTTGCCGGTGTTCTCCTGCACACCGGTGGCCACCACGTCGGCCACGTCGTCGTAGAGCGCGGGCGGCAGCACGGCCTGGCGGGGCCGCAGATAGAGCAGTTCGCCGTCGAGCACCCCCAGGGCGGCGAGCGTCTGGCCCAGGTCGAACGGCGTGCCGCCCAGCCGCTGGAGCACCCAGCCCGGAGAGGAGGCCGCGTCGCCGCCGTCCTCTCCGACCGCGCGGAGCAGGCCGGGCAGCACGTGCGGCAGCGGGATGTCGGCGGGCAGCGCCAGGTCGACCCGGCGGCGCGGGGCCACGATCGTGACGTGACACAGCGGCGCCAGCGGGGATCGCGGCTGCTGCGGCGGCATCGCACCCGGCGGCATCGGGGGCATGGGCTGCATCGGCTGCATCGGCTGATGGGCGAGCGAGGTCACGGTCACTCCAGGTCCGGCTGGCTAAATCCGACATGCCGAACATATAGGGATGGCTGGTCTGGTAAGAAAGTGTTTCAGGTGACAGGAGGGTTGTCCCGTAAGTGAGCATTGTTGTTGTACGGCGCCCTGAGCGGCGCCCAGCCCCAAAACCTCCGCGTGGGGAAATCCTCTTGGAGTCTCCTCCGGAAATTCCAGAGGTGCAGCCGGCCGGGCTCAGCGGCGTCCTCATGTACGTCCCGATGCTCGCGGGCGGCGCGGCCATGGGGCTGATGTTCACGGCGGGCGGAAACTCCAACCCGATCATGTACGTGGCCAGCGGCCTGTTCGCCGTCTCGATGCTGGGCATGACGATCGGCCAGTTCGGCCGTCAGGCAGGAGAGCGCAAGAACCGGCTCAACGGCCTGCGCCGCGACTACTTCCGCTACCTCTCCCAGATCCGCAGGCGGGTCCGCAAGGCCGCCGTCCAGCAGCGTGAGGCCCTGGAGTGGAGCGGCCCCGCCCCCGACACGCTCTGGTGGGTGGCCATGGGTCCGCGCCTGTGGGAGCGCAGGCCGCGCGACGAGGACTTCGGCACGGTACGCCTGGGCACGGGCGTGCAGAAGCTGGCCGTGCAGCTCATCCCGCCAGACTCCAAGCCGGTCGAGGATCTGGACGCGCTGACGGCGGGCGCGCTGCGCAGGTTCGTCAGGGCCCACTCGACGGTCGCCGGGCTGCCCGTGGCGGTCGCGCTCAACTCTTTCGCCAGGATCCGCCTCAGCGGCGACCAACGGGCCATGCGGAGCCTCGTCCGGGCCATGATCGCGCAGTTGACCACCTTCCACTCCCCCGACGACATGCGGGTCCTGGTCTGCGCGAGCAGGGAGTGGATGCCGCACTGGGACTGGGTCAAGTGGCTGCCGCACGCGCTGCACCCGGAAGAGGTGGACGCGGCCGGGCAGGTCCGGATGATGGCCGAGAACATGGCCCACCTCGACCGGCTCGTGGGTGACGAGCTCAAGGAACGGGCCAGGTTCCGTCCTGGCACGGCGGCCGACGCGCTGCCGTACCACGTGGTGATCGTGGACGGCGGGCACGTGCCGCACGACTCGCAACTCGGCACGGACGCCATCCAGGGCGTCACCGTGATCGACCTCTCGGACGCCACCGGGCCCGCCGAGGAGGCCAGCACGCTCAGGCTGGAGATCCAGCCCGACGGGTTCCACATGGTCAAGATCGACCACGCGGGCAAGCGGTCCACGAACCGGCTGGGCGATCCCGACGCTCTGGACTACGCGCGGGCCGAGGGGCTGGCCAGGCAGCTCGCGCCGCTACGGGCCTCGGTGGGCTCGGGCGGCGAGGCGCAGGACCTGCTCGGCACCAACACCACGCTGACCGACCTGCTCGGCGTGGGCGACCCTGGCAGGCTCCAGCCCTCGGTCACCTGGCAGCCCAGGGCGGGCCGCAACCGGCTGCGGGTGCCGATCGGCCTGGGCGGCGACGGCCGGGTGGTCGAGCTGGACATCAAGGAGTCGGCGCAGGGCGGCATGGGGCCGCACGGGCTGGTCATCGGCGCGACCGGGTCGGGCAAGTCGGAGCTGCTGCGCACGCTCGTACTCGGGCTGGCGATCACGCACTCGTCCGAGATCCTCAACTTCGTGCTGGTCGACTTCAAGGGCGGCGCGACGTTCCTGGGCCTGGAGACGCTCACGCACGTCTCCGCGGTGATCACCAACCTGGAGGACGAGCTCCCCCTGGTCGACCGCATGCACGACGCGCTGCACGGCGAGATGGTGCGCCGCCAGGAACTGCTGCGCGCGGCGGGCAACTACGCCTCGCTGCGCGACTACGAACGGGCCAGGGAGCAGGGGGCCGACCTGCGGCCGATGCCGACGCTGTTCATCGTGCTCGACGAGTTCAGCGAGCTGCTGGCGGCCAAACCGGAGTTCATCGACCTGTTCGTGATGATCGGCCGGCTGGGCCGTTCGCTCGGCGTGCACCTGCTCCTGGCCTCGCAGCGGCTGGAGGAGGGACGGCTGCGCGGCCTGGACACGCACCTGTCCTACCGGATCGGCCTGCGGACGTTCTCGGCCATGGAGAGCCGGGTCGTGCTGGGCGTGGCCGACGCCTATGAGCTGCCGTCCGCGCCGGGCAACGGCTTCTTGAAGTTCGACACGACCGGTATGACCAGGTTCAAGGCCGCGTACGTCTCGGGCGCCCACCACGACGACTTCTCCCAGACCGCGGCCGCCGACGGCCCGGCGGTCCTGCGCGAGGTCGTCGAGTACGGCCCGGCCCACATGCCGCTGCCCGAGATCACCACTCCGGTCCAGACGACGCCGCAACCGGAGGACGAACCGGCCTCCAGCAACCAGCGCAGCCTGCTCGACGTGGTGGTCGGCCGGCTGGCAGGGCACGGCCCCGCCGCCCATCGCATCTGGCTGCCCCCGCTGGCCGAACCGCCGACCCTGGCCCACCTGCTGCCGCCGCTCTCGGTCACCCCGGATCACGGCCTGACGACGGCGGGCTGGCAGGGCAGGGGACGGCTGCACGCGGTCATCGGCATCATCGACAAGCCCTTCGAGCAGCGCCGCGACCCGTTCTGGCTGGACGTCTCCGGCGCCGCCGGCCACGTGGGCGTGGCGGGCGGCACGCAGAGCGGCAAGAGCACCGTGGTGCGCACGCTGGTGACGAGCATGGCACTCATGCACACCCCGCGCGAGGTCCAGTTCTACTGCCTCGACTTCGGCGGTGGCGCGCTCGCCTCGCTGGAGGGGCTGCCGCACGTGGGCGGTGTCGCCTCGCGCCTGGACGGCGACCGGGTGCGCCGGACGGTGGCCGAGGTCAAGGCGATCCTGGAGCAGCGCGAGCGGGACTTCGGCGAACACGGCATCGAGTCGGTCGCGTCCTACCGGCAGATGCGCCAAGAGGGCACGGTCGAGGGCGACGGCTGGGGCGATGTGTTCCTGATCGTGGACGGCTGGCTGACGCTCAGGCAGGAGTTCGACACGCTGGAGCCGGTCATCACGGACATCGCGGCCCGCGGCCTCGGTTACGGCATCCACCTGGTCGGCACGTCCAACAAGTGGTCGGAGTTCCGGCCGAGCATCCGCGACCTGCTCGGCACCAAGATCGAGCTCAAGCTGGGCGACGCCTACGAGTCGGAGGTCAGCAGGAAGAAGGCGCTCGGCGTGCCCGAAGGCACACCGGGGCGCGGGCTGACCAAGGACGGCTTCCACTTCCTGTCGGCGCTGCCCAGGATCGACGGGGTGCAGAACGCCTCGGACCTGGCGACCGGGGCGCGCGGGCTGGTTCAGGCCGTCCGCGAGTCGTGGCAGGGCCCTCCGGCTCCGCCGGTCCGGCTGCTGCCCGCTGTCCTGCCGGTCTCCGCGCTGCCCGAGGACCCGGACCGCATCCCGATCGGCATCGACGAGACCTCGCTGTCGCCCGTGGCGCTGGACTTCGACACCGACCCGCACTTCGTCGTGTTCGGCGAGAACGAGAGCGGCAAGTCGAACCTGCTGCGCCTCATCGCCGAAGGACTCGTCCGCAGGAAGCAGCCGAGCCAGGCGATGATGATCGTGATCGACTACCGGCGGGCGCTGCTCGACTCGGCGGCGACCGACCACCGCATCGGCTACGCCGCGTCCAGCGCCGCCGCCGCCGACCTGATCAACGACGCCAGGGGCGCCCTGCTCAACCGCCTGCCCCCGGCCAACCTGACGCCGGACCAGCTACGCGAGCGGAGTTGGTGGCAGGGGTCGGACCTGTACATCTTCGTCGATGACTACGACCTCGTCGCGACTTCGTCCAATCCGCTGCTGCCGCTGGTGGACCTGCTGCCACAAGCCCGCGACATCGGCCTGCACCTCGTGCTGGCCCGTCAGATGGGCGGCGCCAGCCGCGCCATGTTCGACCCGCTCGTCCAGCGGTTGAAGGACATGGCCACCCCGGCGCTGCTCATGTCAGGAAGCAAGGACGAAGGCTACCTGTTCGGCAACGTCCGCCCTCAGCCGCTCCCGCCGGGGCGCGGCCAGCTCGTGGACCGCCGCTTCGGCGCCCGGCTGATGCAGACGGCGTTCCTGGACGCGGGCGAACCTGAACGGAAATGACCAACGAGGGGACGGGGACGGCTGGACATGGCGGATCTTGACATTCACCTCTCAGCGCTGGACAGGTGCCGTACGGCCATCAACACGGCCACCGGGCAGTACGAGGACACCCTGTCCGAGCACAACCCGGGAGAGCTCACCTACAACGACAACGGCAGGCCACGCAGCAACCGCCCCCCGATCAACGCCGACACCTTCGGCGACCTGACGGACTCGGCCACGCTGGCCACGGCCTCGAACGACGTCTGGGACACCATCATCGGCGAGATGGACGAGGCCCGCAGGAAACTGGCCGACGCCGAGCGCGGGCTGAACAGCGTGGAGGAGAACATCCGCAGCACCCACAGGGCCACCTCATGAGCGTCTCCGACCTGCCCGGAGGCGCGGCCCTCCAAGAGATGCTGCGCAAGGTCACCGGCGACACCGTCGGGATCACCTCGATCGCCACCAGCTGGCGGAGCGTCTCCGGCGACGTCGACGAGTTCGGCTCCGCGCTGGCGGGGGCGGTCCGCACGGTGGACCAGGCCTGGAACGGCCGCTCCGCCGACGCCTTCGACACCTACATGCGCAAGTACGGCACCGCGGCAGGGGATCTGAAGACGGCGCTGACCAACTCGGCCACCTCGCTCGACAACGCCGCCCGCGCTCTGGGGGAGGCGCACTCCGAGATCAGCGCCATCTGCCGCGATCTGAACACCACAGCCGCCAACTACAAGACCACCTACTACGCCGACAACCCCGACGCCACGGAGGATGACGTCAAGCCGGGGCTGACCAGGCTGGTCAACCAGGCCAAGGAGGACGCCCGGCCGTGGGTGAACTCGGCGAACACGGCCGTGACCAAGGCCAAGAACGAGATAGACCGTTTTCTGGAGGAACGCGGGACGACCTTCCGCGGAATTCCCGAAGTGGCGTCCCAGCACTTCACCCCTGCGCCGGGCAGGACCATCGACTGGAAACGCGATCCCGGCTACCAGGAGCAGAACGGCACCTCCACGCAGAGCGCCAACGGTGGCGGCGGCGGCGGTTTCGGCGGGTACGGCTCGAGCGGCCCGCCACCGGCCGTCATGCCGTCGGGCGAGGTCAAGGGGTGGATCCAGGACGCCATCAGGATCCTGGAGGCGCGGGGCGTGCCGGCCTCCAAGATGAACCCCGACCACATCGCGATGATCATCCAGCACGAGTCCGGCGGCAATCCCAACGCGATCAACACCTGGGACTCCAACGCGGAGAAGGGCACGCCGTCCAAGGGGCTGATGCAGACCATCGACCCGACGTTCAACGCGTACGCGCTGAGCGGGAAGAACATCTACGACCCGGTGGACAATATCGTCGCCGGCGTCCGGTACGCGATCGCCCGCTACGGCTCAGTCTCGAACGTGCCCGGCGTGGTCAACGTGAGTAACGGCGGCGCCTACGTCGGCTACTGAGCAACAGAACGGGCCCGGACGTGATGTCCGTCCGGGCCCGTTCTGTTTCGAGCGGGCTCAGCCGCAGTTCGCCCAGCCGGCGCTGGTGCTGCCGGAGCCGGCGCTGCCGGAGAAGCGCACGCACTTGCCCTTCGCGGTGAGCTTGACCGGCCCGGCGTAGTACTCGAAGTTGCCGGAGTCGGTCTGCTGGCCGCCGCCCTGGACCTCGAGCGTGGCGCTGACGGGCGTGTTCTTGCCCACGTCCGCGGTCTTCATCGTGACCACGCAGTTCTGGCTGGTGCCGTTGTTCCAGAGCTGGTACGTCACGCCGCCGGCGAAGGACTGGGAGCGCTGCACCGAGAAGCCCGAGCCGCACACCTGCGTGGGCGTGTACGGGTTCTTCTTCGGCGGCTCAGAGGGCTTCGTCGGGGTCGGCTTGGCCGTGGTCTTGGTCGGGGTCGGCTTGGCCGTGGTCTTCGTCGGGGTGGGCCTGGCCGTCGTCTTGGTCGGCGTCGGCTCCGGTTCCGGCTCCTTGGTCGGCGTCGGCTTCTTGGTCGGCTCCGGTTCCTTCGTCGGGGTCGGAGTCGGGGTGGGTTTCCTGCTGGGCTCCACCGTCCTCGTGACGGTCGCCGTCGGCCGGTGACGCCCCTTCGTGGGCGTCGGCGCGGCCGTCTGCGTCACGGTCGGCTGGGTGGGCACCGCGACCGGCTGCGTCGGGATCGGCACCGGGGTGGTCGGCGCGGTGGTCAGCTCGGGCACCGACGGCGCCGTCGAGGCCGGCGCCCAGTTGGTCGGCAGCACCAGCGGGCCGACGCCGGACTCGTCGGGCGCGGCCGTGGCTCCCCACGGGACCGTGGCTTCGGGCTGCGGCTGCTGCGGGTCACCGCCGACGGGGCTGGATCCCTGCGGTACCGAGGCCGCCGAAGCGCTGGGAGGCGCCGGGATCTCGTTCGTGTTGGCCTGGGCCACGGAGGCCGAGCCGACCTGCTCCAGCCGCACGTAGCTGTTCGCGCCCCACAGGCCCAGGCCGGACAGGAGCGCGACCACGCCGACCCCGGCGACCAGCGCCATGGGAAAGCCGCGGCGCGGCGTCTGGGAGCCGGAGCCGGACGGCACCGCTTCCAGCCTGATGTGCTGGGGGTGCTGCTGCTCGGAATCCGGCGGCCCCCACATGGGGGTCTCGGGCTGCGGCGGCATGGGGACGCCCCGCATGGGCGGGCCCTGCATAGGAGGACCCTGCATGGGGGGACCCTGCACGCGCGTGGGCGGCCCCTGTACGAGCGGAGGCCCCGGCGGACCTGCGAGGGGCGGCGGCCCTTGGACGGGCGGCGGACCCTGCATGGGCACGCCCGAAATCGGCGGCGGCGCCTGGACCGGCACCCCCTCGATGGCGGACTGCGGGGCGGCCGGCGGCTTGGCCGCGTTCGCCTCGCCGAGCACCTGCATGAGGGCGCTGTACGTGGTCGGCCGCCGCCCGACCTCCTTGGCCAGCGCCGACAGCAGCACCCTGCGCATCGGTTCGGTCTGGAGGTCCACCTCGGGCTCGGCGTTCAGCACCGCGTCCCGATCGGCGAACGGCGGCTTGCCCGTCGCCGCGAACACCATGCTCGCGGCCCAGGCGAACACGTCGGCGTACGGGCCGTACTGCAGGCCGGAGAGCTGCTCGGGGGCCTGGTAGACGGCCTCGCCCACCGGGTCGCCGAGCCCGGCGTCGGTCACCCTGGGCCCTTCGGCACCGAGGATCACGTTGTGCGGGGTGAGCGACCTGTGGGACAGGCCCGCGAGGTGGATGGCCGACAGCGCGGTCAGCACCCCCACCGCGACCCGTTCCAGGGTGTCGCCGCTCAGCGGCGCGTCGTCCGCCACCACCTGGGCCAGGCTCTTGCCCTCGACGTGCTCGCGCACGATGTACGGCCGCTCGTCCAGGAATCCGGCGTCCAGAACCCGGGCCACGTACGAGCTCGAAACTCGCTGAGCGTCCAGATATTTGGTCAGCGCGTCAGGACCGGCCTCGGTTTCGGCCGGGAGCAGCTTGATGGCGACGACGGGCGCGTCATCGGATTCGCGTCCGAGGAAGACCTGGCCCCTCGGCCCTTCTCCCAGCAGCCCAACGATGCTGTAATCGCCGATCCGCTCTGGGTCACCAGGGCGCAAAGGGTTCATGACCAAACCTTTCGCAACAAAGCATGATCTAGATACATTCAACCAGATCCGTCACATCAGCATCAGTCGTTTCCGGCCCAATCCGACAATTCACCGTCCCGTTTCCTTGCGGACCCAGTGAGACGGATCATTCGTCACGGCCGGCCCGCCATCCCCTGCGCCGCCCCATGGGAATCATGATCCGGGCGACGGCCACGAGCAGGGCCGCCCCCAGCGCGGACCCGGCGATGAGCACGGCCAGGTCGATCGCGTCGTGATCCACCGGCGCGACCTTGGCCACCGCGCTCGCGGGCAGCGGGCTGGGCGGAGGGGGAGCCACGACGGGCGCGTTGGCGGGCTCATAGGGCAGAACCGCGCTGAGCGCCATCATGGGGTTCACCATGCCCGCCCCCTTGCCCTCGCCGGTCGCGCCGTTGGCCGTGGCGATGATGCGCTGGCGTACCTGGGCCTGGTCCAGCGTGGGGAAGCGGGCTCGGACCAGCGCCGCCGTCCCCGCCACATAGGGGGTGGCGTAGCTGGTGCCCTCAAGGTCCTTGAAGTAGGCCCGGCCGGTCCAGGTGGCGGTGATGCCCTGACCGGGACCGAGCACGCCGACGGGGGTCTTGACGTTGGAGAACTCGGCCAGGCCGCCGTCCTGCTTGGCCGCCCCTACGGCGAGGACCCCGTCGTAGGCGCCCGGATACGCGGGAGTCGGCGTGCCGTCCTCCTTCTGCACGTTTCCCGCCGCGGCCACGACGACCGCGTCCTTGGCGATCGCGTACTCGACGGCCGCCTTGAGCGCCGGCTGGTCGCCCGTCTTGATGGACACGTTGATGACCTTGGCGCCCTGGTCGGCGGCGGCCTTGATGGCCCTGCTCAACAGGGTGGGGTCGCCGCCCGTGGCGGAGTCGGTCTGCTTGTACGACAGCAGCCGCGCCCCCGGCGCCATGCCGTAGAACAGCACTCCCTGCATGTACTGCGCGCCGATGATCCCCGCCACGGCGGTCCCGTGCCCGACGCAGTCCTGGTAGCCCTTGCCGGTGAGGTCGGCCCTGCCCGCCAGGCGGATCTGCGGATGCTGCAGGTCCACGCCGCTGTCGACGATCGCGACGGGCACGCCGGAACCGGTGGAGAGCGACCACAGGCGTTTGGGGTCGAGCAGCTTCTGCGCCCACGACTCGCCGACCTGCAGGGTGCCTCTGGGCGGGTCGCAGGCGGCCTGAGCGGCCGCGGGCACCATTGGGACCTGCAGAGCGAGCACGCTCGCCAGGAGGACGCGACCAATCATGGCGAAAAAGCCTAGCTTGTCGTGATTCGACAGCTCGACCGGTTCACCAGAACGTCGCCTTTTTCACCGAACCATTCAGGAACGCGGAAGGAAGCCCCGGCGTCCTTGCCAGGGCCCCATCCGTTGATCACTTCGTGGCGGACTCGATGTTCTGCCGGTAGGTCCCGATCACCCGGGACGCCTCCGCAAGCTCCTCCGTCATCCGCTGGAAGGCCGTGCGGTAGTTCTGCCACGCCTGCTGGAAACGCTGGGCACCCGGCCCGGTCCATGCGGTGCCGACCTTGGCGGCCTCGCGGTCGAGCGCGGTCATCGTGGTGCGGACCGCCTCCGACTGCTGGGTGAACTGGGTGGCCATCGTCTGCATTTCCGCGGGGTCGCCGCCGAGCATGCTTTGGCTCATGCATACCTCCTGGAACTTGGGAAAGGCGCACTCACCTTAAAGAAGACTCGCCACCCGTCGCCGGTGATATACCGAGCGGCTATGGTCTACCCGAGGATTGTTCGGATCCGTTGGGAGCAGTCGGGCCATGCGTGAGGTTGTGGTGACCGGCGGCGGCACCGGCATCGGATACGCGGTCGCCGAGGCGTTCGCCGCGCTGGGCGACCATGTCACGATCACGGGGCGTCGCGAGCACGTGCTGAAGGAGGCCGCGCAGCGGATCGGCGCCGCGTACGCGTCCTTCAACGCCGCCAGTCCCGTCGCCGTCAACGAGGCGCTCGACAGCCTGCCCGAGCACGTGGACGTGCTGGTCAACAACGCGGGCGGCAACACCAACCTCGACCGCAGGCAGTCCGGCGACCTGATGGACGTGGCCGAGGCCTGGTGGGCCAACCTGAACGCCAACCTGATGTCCGCCGTGCTCATGACGACCGCGCTGACGCCGCGCATGGGCGCGGGCGGGCGGGTCGTCTCGATCGGCTCCATCGCCGCCAGGGGCACGGGCTCCGGCTCCTACGGCGCCGCCAAGGCGGCCGTCGAGTCGTGGACCGCCGACCTCGCCGCCGAACTGGGCCCCAAAGGGATCACCGCGAACGTCGTCTCCCCCGGTCTCGTCGTCGACACCGAGTTCTTCCGCGGCCGGCTGACGGAGGAGGGCATCCGCGCCCGCGTGGACAACACCCGCAACGGCCGCCCCGGCACGCCCGCCGACGTGGCCGATACCGTTCTTTTCCTGGCCTCACCTGGTGCCAGGCACATCACTGGGCAGGTGCTGCACGTGAACGGCGGGGCGTACCTTGGCCGTTGAGTCTCAGTCGTCAGGGAAAGGACGGGAGAGCCGGTGCGGAAGGTTCTGATCGCCAATCGCGGCGAGATCGCCGTACGGGTGGCCCGCGCGTGCAAGGACGCCGGGATCGGCAGCGTGGCCGTCTACGCCGACCAGGACCTCGACGCGCTGCACGCCAGGGTCGCCGACGAGGCGTACGCGCTGGGCGGGCAGAGCCCCGCGCAGACCTATCTCGACATCGGCAAGCTGCTCGACGTGGCCCGGCGATCCGGCGCGGACGCGGTCCACCCCGGATACGGCTTCCTGGCCGAGAACGCCGCCTTCGCGCAGGCCGTCATCGACGCCGGACTGGTCTGGATCGGTCCGCCGCCGGCCGCGATCGCCGCGCTCGGCGACAAGGTGCGGGCCAGGCACATCGCCCAGAAGGTCGGCGCGCCGCTGGTCGCGGGCACCAAGGACCCGGTCTCCGGGGCCGAGGAGGTCGTGGCGTTCGCGGAGGAGCACGGGCTGCCGATCGCGATCAAGGCCGCGTACGGCGGCGGCGGGCGCGGCATCAAGGTCGCCCGCGAGCTGGGCGAGGTCGCCGAGCTGTACGAGTCGGCGGTGCGCGAGGCCGTGGCCGCCTTCGGGCGCGGCGAGTGCTTCGTCGAGCGCTATCTCGACCGGCCCCGTCACGTCGAGACGC
>NZ_JBHSBI010000047.1:0-73399 GCF_042650645.1 Nonomuraea purpurea | reverse complement strand
TAGAGTGACTTGTCGGCGAATAGATGTAAATAGGACACTTACGGAAAGTTCTCGACTGGCCGCAGTCGGCCACCCCTTGCCGATGAGAGGCGCCCACGAGAAGCGATCTATGCCAAGATCCTTCTTAGGCATGCCCGATGAAATGAGTGATCCGCAGTTAGCCGCTTCAAAAAGAGCGGCCGTTTCCAGCCCTCCGGGCCGTCGGAATTGCGGTTATGAGCATCGCCGCAGAGTCGACCGACGGCCTCCCACGCCCATTCGGCATCGGCCTGATCCGACGGATACGACGGCTTCCGGTCAATGACTCGGAACCGCCTGTCAGCGATCGGCCGCAGTACGGTTGCTGACAGGCGCTCCAGCTCTTTGGACGATCAGTCCCCGCCGCCTCTGTCGGGACGCTGC
The DNA here is from genome assembly GCF_042650645.1 of Nonomuraea purpurea. Lineage (NCBI taxonomy): Bacteria > Bacillati > Actinomycetota > Actinomycetes > Streptosporangiales > Streptosporangiaceae > Nonomuraea > Nonomuraea purpurea. The sequence goes on along the minus strand of NZ_JBHSBI010000047.1, from coordinate 72,997 downwards.
CTTGAGAGCTGCTGGGGATCGAGATGCCCTACCCATCGCTCGCTCTAAAGCTGGATTCCCAGAGGTCTTGCGCAACGGGCCATGAGATCACAGGTGCGCCTAGGCGTTGACGGGAGTCTCGCCGGGGGTTGGATCGAGGCCACGGTACTCGTTGCTGTGACCAACGAATGGCTTCGATCGACCTTGAGACAAGGACCTATCCAGGCAGGAACCAGGCGCCGCCCACGCAAGCAGCCGCGCGCATGACCGTGCCCCGGCGCATCAGACGCGGGGGTCGTTCACCAGCGCGAACCCATCGGCGTCGCTGGCGGTCAGCCGCTCGACGGTGAAGCGCCTGCCAGGCAGCTCGTTGGCGGGGATGTCTGCCTGCTCGGCGATCCGTGCGGCCGGGACGCGCAATGGCGCGGAGGCCCGATGCCGGGGGGTCACCAACTCAGCCTGGTCGCCGACAGTCAGGAGCACCTGAACCTCGTTGCCCGCCTCTGGCGCGAGATCGGGCCAGCGTCCCAGGTCCTCTTGCAGCCGACGCCGCGCGGTCATCGTGGCAAGCCCCGTGTGCTCGCCCAAGTCCCGCAGGGGGAAATCTCCGGGGAAGCGGGCGCGAGCCGCCGTCATGAGCAACCGCCGGCGGGTGTCCAGAGCGGTGAGCGCATCGCGCACGGCGTGCAGCGTTGCCGTCATGTCCGCCGCCGACCCCGGCAGATGATCAAGCAGTCGCGCAAACGCCTGCAGGACCCGCGACTCCGAAGGCACCGGCGTGACGGCGACCAGGTCGAGATCGCGATCGCCTCTTCTTTGCCCGGCCGAAGGATGACGGCGCCCGAAATCTGAACCTGCGAGAACTCCTCTCTGGGGCTGTGATCGCCATTTTCCCGCACCGGCCGTGTCGAAGCGGCCAAGCCGAGGCCGATCCGGTCGATCAGGGCGTCGGCGTCACCGCCCTTCAGCCGTACTTCACCGGACAGCACACCACCAGGCTGCGTTCGCGGCGTGGCCAGGAATGTGGCTATCGAGGGCGCGCTCGCCCCGTCGGCATCGGGCATCTGTACGGAAGTCACAGGTGATCTCCCGCCTCGAGGGGGATCGAGTCGCTTCCCCACTGAACGACCGGGCGGCAGGCGGGGTTCCGGTAGTCACGACATCCTGTCTTCCCATCTCGGTCGGGCAAGTGGATGACCACGCCTCATGGTGAGCCGTCAAGATCGCGAAGGGGCACGCCGAGTTCGCGTAGAGGTTGCGTCAGGACGGAGCCGCTCCGGGCCATCCCGCTGTCAGTCTGGAGAGATCACACACGAACGAAAGCGACGCATGCCAGAGCATCCGCGCCCCTGGGCTCCTGCCGACCCGTACGAGATCGAGGTCGAGCGGTCCCGGTTGCGGGAGATCAGATCACGCCTGCCCGAAGCCGCCAGGCCGCTCGACGACGTGCTGCCGAAGCTGGTCTCCCTCACCGTGGCAGGGGCAGAAGTTCGGCCTGTCCATCGCCTCGGGGGACGCCGCCGCGGCCGTGGCCAGGGTGCTGCGCCAGCCGGAGCTGGAGCTGGCGGGGCTGCACTGCCACCTCGGCTCCCAGATCGGCACGGCGGAGCCGTACGAGGAGGTGGCCCGGATCATGGTGGAGCAGCACGACCCCGCATCCGGGACGCGTGCGGGGTCGTGCTGCCGGAGCTGGACCTGGGCGGCGGCCAGGGCATCGCGTACCTGGAGGACGAGCACGGCCTGCCCCCCGGCGAGTACGCCAGAACGGTCGTCAAGGCGGTCGAGGAACGCAGTGCGGCCCTGGGCCTGCCCGTACCGCGCCTGATCGTCGAGCCGGGCCGGTCGATCACCGGCCCTGCGATCGGGGACCGGCACCCTCCTTCGCGAGCCGCAGGACCCCGAGTCGCATGGGCCCCGGGGTCCCGCCGAGGCTCAGAAGTCGGCGTCGAAGCTGACCGAGACACTCACGCCCACCTGGTACGCGGAAACGCGTCGCTCGAAGAAGTTCGACAGCTCCCGGACGTCCTGCTGTTCCATGAACGCGAACGCGTTCTTCGACCCGCCCCGTGAACCTCGATGCGCCGCAAACAGCGCACGCACAAACAGGTGAAAATCAGGCGCAGGACGCTGCGGTAGCTGTATGTGATCCGTGACTACCACGGCTGTCTTCCCTCGCCGCAGTTCGTTCCGTTGCCCATTTGCTCGCTCCCCCGCAGGGGGCACTCGCGATCTACATCGAAAGATGGGCAAGGGCCTGCGGAAACGCAGGTCCTTCTGCGTCCTGGGGTGTGCCACTCGACGCCGCCGATGGCAAGCATGTGCCCATGATCACTTACCAGACACGTACCGATCATGGCAAGCCAGGAGCACCACGAGGCAGCTTGGATACGTAGGGCGTCACGCAACAATCTTGCGAGCTTCCTCCCCGGCGCAGAAAATCAGAGCTCATGGGTGAGCACTCCATCCGAGCAGTTCAAGCGGCATGTGAGTACTCGTGGAGGACCCCGCTGAGCCGGTCGTTCAAGTCGGCGATTCGCTCTGGATCGATGATCGGATCAGGGACGGCACGCAGCGGGGCGGCTTGGAGCAGTGCTTGATGGGCGCGGTGCCGGTTGTAAAACCGTTCGTACTCGCGCAGGGCGTGCCGTAGGTGGCGCTCGTTCCAGAGCAGCTCGGCGACACGGCCCCGCTTGAGGCGAAAACGCGCCGTGACCATATGCGACGGCGAGGGCGAGAGGTCCCTCCTGCCCCTTGTGCTGGGCCAGGCCCTACTTCCCGACTCAAATCGCAGGAATCCGATGAGCCAGGATTCAGGGACATGCACCGCACCGGGATCCCCACGATCATGGCTTCACATAGCTCTCGAATCGCCGTGCGATTCCGTGCTACCTGTCACTCAAAGGGAACAGAGAAATGCGCATCACGCTCGCCCTCGTCCTCGCCTGCGCCGGTTACACGTTCCTCTCGACACCGGCGCAGGCCAGTTTCTGCAAACCGCACCACACGTGTTCCACCACGTATTATTCCGACGCCACGCGAACCGAAGTCATCGGCCGGTACACCGTCGACTGCCATGGGACGGTCCATGAGACCGGTACGCGCAGCGAGTATTCCACGTACAACTCCTACATCTGCGGTCCGGCTGCGGAGTAACCCGCCGCGTCGAGTTTGGCCTGGGCCTGTTCGGCGTCTTTCACGCGATGCTGACGACGGTAGAGGTTCAAGGCATGCGCCCAGGCCCGGCAGGCCTCGGTGTGCTCGCCCGTTGCCTCGTGGGCGTCCCCCAGCCGGTTCAGGGTGTCTGCTTTCTGACCGGCGTTTCCCGTGGCGTCGCGAAGCTCAACGGCGCAGCGGTAGTGGCCGATGGCCTCGTTGTGCCGACCCATGCGGTGACTGATGTACCCCATGCTGTCCAGCGTGGCGGCCTCGCCGTCGAGATCGTCGTGCTCACGGAACAAGGCGAGAGCTTGCTCGCAGTAGACATATGCCTGCTTGTGCTGGTCGAGCTGGGCCAGACACCAGGCCGCCGCGTTAAGAGCGTTGGCCTCCCACGCCGGGTTGTCGAGCGTCTGAAAGCCCGCCAGAGCCCGGCTACTGTGATGCAGAGCCTGCTGCCGTTCGCCCCACTGTGTAAGGACCCAGCCCAGCGACTGGTGAACGTGAGCCTCCGACACGGCATCACCGGACTCCTTGAACAGGGACAGCGCCTGGTACATGGGGTCGAGCACCCCGTCGCGCTCCCCCACCATCGCCCTGGAGAACCCCAACCGCCAATGGGCCACCGCGCGGGCGGCGGGGTCCTCCAAACGTTCCGCGGCCTCCAAAGCGGCCGCCCACATGCCCAAGCGGTCCACGATGCGCACCCGACGCCAGCAGTACGTGTCCAGCGCCCAGGCCAGCTGCCACGTCACGGTGTCCCAACCCCACGCCGCGGTGAGCCGCTGGGTGGCCATCAGGCAGGTGTACTCAGCCTCGAACCAGGCCAACGCCGCCGCTGTGTCTCGCGGCGGCTCAGGGGCGTGACCGTCTACCGGCGGGCCCAGCCCGATGCCCGCCCGATTGGGGTACAGCAGCCGGTCGGCGGCGAAGGCACCGCGGAGGTAGAAGCTGCCCAGGCGGCGCATGGCGACCGCACGCTCCTCGGCTGAGATGTCGCGCTCTGCCGTTTCCATGGCGCACAGGCGGACAAGGTCGTGCATGCGGTACCGCTGGGGAACGTACTGGTAGAGCAGATGCGCGCCTTCCAGAGTACGCAACAGGGAGCGGGCGCGCGCGATCGGCAGGTCGAGCAGGGCGGTGACGGCGAGCAGGCCGATGGTCGGCCCAGGTGCCAGCCCCAGCAACCCCAAGGCCCTGGCCGCGGAGGGATCAAGAGAATGGTAGGAGGAGGCGAAGATCGCCCGGATGTCCGTGCCCGGGCCACCGACGTGGAGCGCGTCCAGCCGGCTGGATTCCTCCTTCAGTTCCTCGGCGAGGAAAGCGAGCGGAAAACCTGGGTGGGTCATCGCGCGCGAGGCCAGAATGCCGAGGGCGAGCGGCAGACCCGCGCAGTACTCCAGCAGAGCCGTCACGGCGTCGGCCTCCGCGGCCGCCCGGTCCTTGCCGATCCGAAGGGTGAGCATCCGGCGTGCCGCCCCGTGATCAAGCACGTCCAGAGCGAGGGTCCTGGCGCCGTGCGTGACGGCCAGGTCGGCGAGCTGATTGCGGCTCGTGATCAGGACAGTGCAGGTGGGGCTGCCAGGCAGGAGCGGAATGACATGGGCCGCGTCGCGCGCGTCGTCCAGGACGATGAGCAGGCGCCTGTCAGCGACCAGCGAACGATAAAGGGCGGACTGCGCATCGGGGTCAGCCGGTATAGCCCCGGGCTCGACCCCCAGCGCCTCGATGAAGCCACGCAGGACAGCCAACGGTTCGGTGTACTCACCCGCTGTGTCGAAGCCGCGCAGATTGGCGAACAGTTGCCCGTCGGGGAACCGGTCGAGGTTTGTGTGAGCCCAGTGCAGGGCCAGATAGGTCTTGCCGACCCCGCCCGTGCCGACGAGCGTGACCAGCCGATCGGTGGTCTGCTCGTCCATGCGATCGAGCGCGGCCAGCTCACGCGCCCTGCCCTCGAAACTCACCGGGGCCAGCGGTAGCTGGCGCGGTACAGGCAAGCGGGACACGGTGGTAGGACGCGACGAAACAGGCGCGGAGGACAGCACCTCCAGATGACGGGCCTGCAGTTCGGGGCCGGGGTCGACGCCCAACTGCTCGGCCAACTGGGAACGGACCTGCTCGTACAGCTGGAGTGCTTCGGCCTGGCGCCCGGACCGGTACAGCACCATCATGAGCCGCGCGACCAGTCGCTCGTCGAACGGATGGGACGCGATCAGGTCACGCAGTTCGGGCAGCAACTCCTCGTGCCGTCCCCTTTTCAATTGGATGTCCTGATACAGCAGGGATGCCGTGACGCGCTCGTCGTCCAGCTGGGCCCGCGTCGCCTCCGCCCAATCGCCCGACAGACCAGTGAGAGCATCCGCCTGCCACAGGTCGAGCGCCTCGCGCAACAGGAGCCCGGCGCGATCACCGGTAACGTCTCGCGCCTGCCTCACCAGGCGGCGAAAGCGGTACAGATCCACCCGTTCAGGGTCGGCTGCGAGCGCGTATCCGCCCGTGTGCCGGACCAGCGCGACACCGTCCGCGTCCGTGCCCAGGGACTGCAGGATTGTACGGATGCGCGCCAGATAGGTGTTCAGGGTGTTGCGGGCACCGCCGGGCGGGGCTTCGGCCCAGACCCGATAGATCAGCTGATCCGTCGAGACGACCTGACCCACGTCGATCAGTAACGCGGCCAGAACACACCGCTGCCGCGCCGGGCCGATGTCCACATGACGAGCACCCACGGTTGCGCCGACAGGGCCGAGCACCTGGAACTCCATAGGTCATCCCCCATGGGGGACACCCACAGGCGTCGCCTGCCCAGCCCGTGAGACGTCCCCAGTGTCGATCGGGCTTGAATGTGATCTAGTAAATCAGACAAGATCTGCTGATTTAGTGCAGATCCATAAAAGTCAAGGCAGACTCATGGAGGCGTTCGTCACATCCGGGCGGCTCATCACCAGCCGGCTCACCATCGGTCGAAGTGGAGGACCTCTCCGAGCGGGATGCGAGCGCCGGGCCGGAAGGTCTCTCCCGTGTAATACGCAGTCGGGATGAGGACCCCCTGGCGGACGTCGGCAGGAAGGCCGAGCAATTCAGCGACCTCGCCTTCGTAGGCCAGGTGCAGCGACGTCCAGGCCGTGCCCAGCCCGCGGGTGCGGGCGGCCAGCATGTAACTCCACGCCGCCGGCAGCAGGGACCCCCACAGCCCAGCCTGACTGCCGCCGGGAAGCCCGCCCGGGGGCAGCCGCAGGCATGGGACCACCAACACCGGCACGTCTCCCAAGTGCTTCGCGAGAAAGGCGGCGCTCTCCGCAACGCGCCAGCGGGCCTTGAGCTGGGCCAGGTCACCCGTGCGCGGTTCGGTTGCGGGGCCGCCGCCCCCGTAGGACTCCTCGAACGCGCGCCGGTAAAACTCCCCGATGCGAGCACGTGTCGTCCGATCGGTCACGACGACCCAGTGCCAGCTCTGGCCGTTGCCGGCGTTCGGCGCCTGCAGGGCGATCTCCAAGCACTCCCGTACGAGTTCGATCGGCACGTCACGGCCGAGATCCAGTCGCTTTCGCACGGAGCGGGTGGTCGTCAGCAGCTCCTCCGCATCGAGCCGTCGGTTGATCGTCATGTGCACCGCCCCGAATCAGTCCTCGGCCAGGACGGCCAGCAGGCCGCCGAAGGTCCTGATCTCCAAGAGACGCCCGATGCTCAGCTCGACGCCGAGTTGCGCCCGGATTCGGGCCATCAACTCGACGGCGCTCAGCGAGTTACCGCCCGCCTCGAAGAAATCGTCGTCGTCGCTCGCCGGTGGAGAACCGACCGACTGGGTCCACAGCTCATGAAGCCGCTCCGGCAGAGCGTCCGCCGCATCGGTCGCCAGGTCAGCTGCGGAACGGGGCGGCTCGGCGGCAACGGTGTCCCGCTGCGGCTCCGTCTCCCGTACCACTGCTTCTCGCACCGGCGCAGGAGCGTCGTCCGGGTGCGGGCTGACCGCCACGGCACGCGGGGCGTCACTGGCCAGCAGCGTGAACAGCAGCCGCATCCCCTCCTCGCGATCCAGTCCGGCCTCCGGGCGATCCGGAGTCTCGCGCGGTGCGCCGAGGCCGTTCGACAGATCGGCCCGGCGCATCGTGAACCCGCTGATCCGGGCGAGGACGGTGCCGTCCCCGGTCAGCAGGTCTATGTCACCCGCGATCGTGTCCTCACTCATCCGCGTCCGCCGCACGTACGCGTAGAACTCCGCGGGCAGGTCGGCACGCAACACCATCCGTTCGTACAGGAAGGGGATGAAAGGATCGGTGAACTGCGGCCTGATGGCTGCCGTCACCGTGTCGAGCAACGCCGGGTGCAGGCGATGCTCGGAGAGGTCGCCGGCGAAAGCCGAAGGAAGACGGGCATGCAGGAGTTGCTCGTCACCGGCTTCCCACGTCATGACCACGTTGCGCCACCTGGGCCCGAGGGCGAACGCGCCGCGCGGGCGCCGCCTGGGTGTGACCGCGGTCTTCGTACCCGCCGCCTCCAGCCTGTCGCGAACCGCGGCGAGGTCGACCTTCTCGGCCCGCGCCTCGACGCCGCGCACGCGGCCGGTGACGTGGACGACCCATGCCGCCCCCGGATTGTCCGACGGCCGGGAGGAGACCGCGAGGTCATAGCCGTCCCCGGACGGCGTGAGCTCCAGCCGCAGCCGGCGTGCCCCCTCGTCGAGGAGCGGCGCCCGGAACAACATCTCCGACAACTCGACACCCTGGCCCGCCTCCTTCAGCCGATCGCTGAACACACTGGTGACCATTTCCAGGTAGCCGGTTCCGGGCAGCAGAGGCCTGCCGTCGAGCCTGTGCTCGTCGAGCATCCAGTGCGTGGCCGCGGCGAGGTCGTCCTCCCAGACCATGGTCGCCGGGGCATCCTGCCGGACCATCCTGGCGATGGCGCCGGGGAGCGCCGCGAGGTCGGGCCCGTTGTGATCCACCATGCCCGGGCCCTGCCAGACCGGCCACGCCACACTCAGGACATTGCCGTTGGCCAGCGAGGTCGTCTCCGCGAAGACGTCCATGAACGCGTTCGCCGCCGCATAGTCGGCACCGCCGACCAGCCCTTCGAGCGCGGCCCTGCTGGAGAAGAAGACGGCGAAGTCGAGTGGCGGTCGCCCGGCGAACGCCTCGGCCAGGTTCACCGTGCCCAGAGTCTTCGGGGCGAGCACGGACCTGGCGTCGTCCAGCTCCCGGAAGGCGATCATCCTGCTCCCGGGCGCCCCAGCCAGGTGGAAGACCCCGTTGACCGGTCCGAAGCGGGTGGTGGCCGCGTCAAGCGCCGCCCGGAGCGCCGCCGGGTCGGCGACGTCCCCGGCGACGGAGAGCACTTCGGCTCCGCACGCACGCAGGTCGGCGACGATCCCGCGGTCCTCGACCGTGCGCCCCATCAGAACGAGCCGTGGCCGCAGCCCTGTTTCCGCAAGCTTTGTGGCGAGCGTGCGGCCCAGCCCGCCAAAACCTCCTGTGACGAGGTAAACCGCCTGTTCCCGCAGCACTTCACGCCCCGGGCGCGGCAGCGCCAGTGGGCGTTCGACGGGCACCCAGCGGCGTCCACCCCGCAGGGCTACGAGTTCGGCGGGGGCCGCGACCTGCAGCTCCGCCGCGAGGTCGGCGACCTCTACCCGCTCACCCACGTCGATCACACCGCCCGCCAGCCGCGGCTCTTCCGAGAGCAGACTGCGTACGAGCCCATGGATCGTCGCCTTGGCGGGATCGAGGCGGTCGCCACCGGACACGTCCGCGGAGTAGGCGGTCACGACGGCGAGCCGGGGCAGCGATCCCGCCGGGTAGCGCTGCAGAATCAGCTTCGCCAGCGTGAAAGGCCCGGCGAAAGCGGTGTCGAGCTGGCCGGGCAAACTCTCCGCTGTGAGCGGCCTGTACGGCTCCGCCGTCATGGCATGCACCACGAGACTGATCGCGACATTCCTGGCGGCGAGAGCGTCCAGCACCCGGACGAGGTCACCGGGGTGGCGGATGGAGAAATCGGCGCCGCGCTCGGCATATCGCGTGCCGGCGCGCACCCTGATAACCGAATGTCCGGCCTGCTGGACGGCAAGGAGCACGGTCAGCGCGCGGTCGTCGTCAGCCGGCAGCAGCACGAGCGCAGTGCCACCGCCCGCGACCTCGTCGAGCCTGGCCTGCTGCGTCCACTCAACGACCGTCGCGGACGTCCGGGGCTCGGGCGACCTCCTGGGCGCCGACCGCTGAGGCTCCGGGTCAGCCCAGTGGCGTTCACGTTCGTAGGGATAGCCGGGCAGGACGCATCGTCTGGCAGGAGGCGTCTGACCGAGTGCTGCCCAGTCGAGCGGCAGGCCACGGGTCCACAGCATCGCGGCGGCCGACAACACGGAGACCATGTCCCCCTGTCCCGACAGGGTGCTCGCGACGGTGACGCGTCTCTCCATTACCGAGCTGTGACGGCCGGCCAACCCTCCCAGCGTGGTGCCCGGCCCCACCTCCAGCAGAAGGTGAGCGGAGCCATCGCAGAGCATGGCGTCGAGCGCGTCCCAGAAGCGCACGGGATGGATGAGCTGGCCGGCCCAGAACTCGGGGTCCAGCGCCTCGTCCGTCACCCGCGCGCCGGTACGCCCGGAGTAGAGAGGGATGCGAGGCAGGCTGGGCGTGACCTCGCCGAACGCCTCCATGAACCGGTCCGCCGCATCCGACCAGCTGGGATGATGGAACGGATGAGCGACAGGCAGGCGCCTGGCCTGGATGCCCAGCTCGGCCAGCTCTCCGGCGAGGTCGGCCAGTGCCTGATCCGGCCCGGACACCACCGTCTGCTTCGGACCGTTGACAGCTGCGATCGCCAGCGTTTCGCCAAGCACTTCGGCGATCCGGTCGGGCTCTGCGGCCAGCGCCAGCATGCCGCCGTGGACGGAGTGCTCACTCATGGCCCGCGCCCGCGCGACCACAAGGCGTACGGCGTCGGGCAGGTCGAACACCCCGGCCACGGTGGCCGCGGTCAGCTCGCCCAGGCTGTGGCCCACCACGGCGCCGGGCCTGATGCCGCCCGAGGTCCACATCGTGGCCAGGGCGTACTCCACGGCGAACAGCAGCGGCTGCACCAGCGCCGTGTCCTCCGGGCGGGTATCGTCCAGCCAGGCGTCGTGAAGACGCAGGCCGTGCTCCTCCAACAGGTCCAGGCACTCGTCCATGGCGATCGTGAACCCGCGCGCCGTGCCGTACAGGCCGCTCGCCATGCGGGCGCGGTGAGCCCCCTGACCGGGGAACAAGAAGGCGGGACGGACCCCCTCCTTGGCCTCTCCGGAGATGACCTTGGTGCCGCGCAGCAGGCCGGCGGCCCCGGCGGCGGAGTCACTGACGACAGCGGCCCGGGCCTGGTGCGGCGTACGGCCGTGCTGGAGAGTGCCGACCGCGTCGGGGAATGTCTCCTCCTCGCAGGTCTCGAAGAATCCGGCGAGCGAGTCCTGCAGCCTTCGTCGTGCGCCGGAGGTTCGCGCGGACCAGGCCACGACCCGCGGCCGGGGCGGCTCCGTGATGGTGGAGGCCACGGGGGCTTCCGAGAGCACCATGTGCGCGTTCGTGCCGCCGACGCCGAGCGAGCTGACGGCCGCGACCCGTGGCCGGTCCGCCCGCCGCGGCCATGGACGCAGCTCTCTGGCGACATCGAACGGCGTCTTCTCGATCTCCAGGAGCGGGTTGACCGTCTCGACGTTGACGCTGGGGACGATGGCCTCGCGTTCGAGCATCAGGACCGTCTTGATGAGCCCTGCCACTCCGGACGCCTCGTTCATGTGGCCGATGTTGGACTTGACCGAACCGATGGCTGTGCCGGAGAGCGGCAGGGGCTCGACGGCGAGCGTGGCATACGCCTGCGTCAGCGCCGCAACCTCGACGGGATCGCCGAGCCGCGTGCCGGTGGCGTGCGCCTCGACGTACTGCACGTCCGCGGGGTGGACGTCGGCCAGAGCCATGGCCTCCGCGATGGCCATGCTCTGACCAGAGATGCTCGGCGCGCTGAAGGAGACCTTCTCCGCTCCGTCATTGTTGACGGCGTCGCCCAGGATGACCGCGCGGATCTGGTCGCCTTCGGCGAGCGCGTCGTCCAAGCGCTTGAGCACGACCACACCGGCTCCACTGCCGAACAGCGTGCCCGATCCCGACGCGTCGAAGGGGCGGCAGTGGCCGTCGCTCGTCAGGATGCCGCCAGGCGTCCACAGGTGTCCTGGCGCCAGATTCACCGAGGCGCCTCCGGCCAGAGCCATCTCGCACTCACCGGCCCGCAGCGCCTGCGCGGCCAGGTGCACCGCCACCAGTGAACTGGAGCATGCGGTGAGCGCCGTCATACTGGGGCCGCGCAGGTTCAGCTTGTAGGAGACGAGGGTGGCCAGGTAGCCCGGGTCGTTCAACGGCAGCCACTGGAGCTCGTTGCGGCTTTCCAGCAGGTCGGGGCGGGTTGCGAGGATGTGCCGCAGGTACTGGTTGTAGCTGGCGGCGCCGAAGACGCCGACGCTCTGGCCGGTGTCGAAGGGATCGTGGCCGGCGTTCTCCATCGCCGCGTGGCAGATCTCCAGGAACAGACGGAACTGCGGGTCGCAGATCTCCGCCTCGAGCGCGGTCATGCCGAACAGACCCGCATCGAACCGGTCGGCCTCTTCTAACGCCGGGACCGCCCTGACGAAATCCGGATTGGCCAGCTCCTCGTCGCTCGCACCGGCCCGGCGCGCCTGCTCAGGTGTGAGGAAGGTGATGCTCTCGCGCCCTCCCACGAGGTTGAGCCAGAATTGCTCGACGTCGCGCGCACCTGGCAGGCGGCAGGCCATTCCGACGATGGCGATCGGCTCGATCATTCCCGCCACGGCGGTCATCCCTTCCGTTGCATGAGTTGGGCTCGAAGGTTCCGCCTGGCGGCGGCGAGTCCCTGGGGGCGGTCGTTCAGGGGCTCGGGCGCCGCGAGCGGCCGATCCAGGTACGCGGCCAGGGATCGGATGGTCGGGTGGCCGAAGAAGGCGGTGATGGGGAAGTCGCGGCCCGTCCTGCGCCGGATCTCCTCGTGGACGGCCGGCAGCATCACCGAGGTCACCCCCGACTCGAAGAAGACCGCGTCGACCGGCAGACGCAGCCCGCCGACCGCCGAGATCACATCGGCGATCAGCTCTTCCAGCTCCGTCATCGGGCACCCTCCGGGACTTCGATCAGGTGAGCCAACCTGGCGGGAGTGGGAGCGCGGAAGACCATCCCCATGGTCACGGGTGTGCCGAGGCGCCGGGTCGCGAGCTCCGCCAGGCGTGCCGCGGCGAGAGAGTGTCCGCCGCTGAGGAAGAAGTTCGCGTCCACGTCCATGTCGTGACGGCCGAGCACCTCACGCCACAGCCTCACCAGGCCGCGCTCGATCTCGTCACCCGCTGTGCGGTGGGTGCTCGGCTCCCGTTCGCCGGCCTCCGCGGGTTCGAGCGGCCAGCCGGCGAGGGCCTTGGTGTCGATCTTGCCGTTGGCCGTGGTGGGCAGCGCGGGCAGCACGGCCAGCCGCGCCGGGACGCAGTAGGAGGGCAGCCGGTCTGCCGCGTACGCCCACAGGTCGGCCCGCAGCCCACGTCTGTCCCGAGCGGCGACGAACGCGGCCAGCACCCCGTCGGCGGAGGGGTCGCCACGCAGGACGACCGAGGCCGCCCGGACCTCGGGATGCCCTTCCAGCACCGCCTCGACCTCGCCGAGTTCGACGCGATGCCCGCGCAGCTTGACCTGCCTGTCGGCGCGGCCCAGGAGGATCAACGTGCCGTCGTGGCGTAGCAGGGCCCGGTCGCCCGTCCGGTAGAGGCGGCCCAACTCCTCGTCGTGGCGGAAGCGGTCGGCGGTCAGATCAGGCAGGCGGTGATAGCCCTTGGCCACGCCGTCACCCGACACGCACAGCTCGCCCACGATGCCCGGAGGGAGCGGGCTCAGGCGCCCGTCCACCACGTGGACCCTCGTGTTGGCCACCGGGCGTCCGATCGCCGTGGATGCCGGGTCCACGACCTGAGCAGCCGTGGACCAGATGGTCGTCTCCGTCGGGCCGTACACGTTGTAGACCGTGGCACCGGTGGCGAGCAGTTGCCCGGCGAGGGCCGAGGTGAGAGGTTCGCCTCCGCACAGCAGCGTGCGCCCGACCAGGAGGCCTGCCGCGTGCGGCGCGACCTGCCGCCAGGTGGTGGGCGTGGCCTGGACGATCGCCACGTCCTCCCGGGCGACCGTCTCCAGCAGAACGTCAGGGGAGTGAAGCGCGCTGTCCGGGGCGGCCACGACGCGCCCGCCCCGGCTGAGTGGCAGGCACAGCTCCAGGGCCGAGATGTCGAAGGCGAACGTCGTCAGCCAGAGCACCCCGTCTCCTGCGCCCAAGTCGCACAGGTCCGCGAAATGCCGCACCACGTTGGCCAGGTTGCCGTGCGAAAGCCACACTCCCTTGGGGGTGCCGGTCGATCCCGAGGTGTAGATCAGGTACGCCTCCGCGTCCGCCTCCGGCTCCGTGAGCGGACCGGTCACCCGCTCCGCCGACGGCAAGGTCAGGACTGTACGACCGCGCGTGCACTCGTCGGGAAGCCGGTGATCACCGATGATCAGCTGACAGGCCGCGTCGTCCAGCTGGAAGGACAACCGCCTGGCCGGATGTGCCGCGTCCAGCGGCAGGTACGCGGCCCCCGCCGCCCACACGCCCAGCACGGCCGCCGCCAGGCCGGGCCCGCGCGGCCCCGCCAGCGCGACGACGGAGCCCGGTCCGCCGTCGTGCGCTCTGACCTGGTCCCGCACGGCCGCCGCCATCCGAACGAGCTCGGCGTAGGTGACCGATCCCTCCGGAGAGGAGAGCGCGACAGCATCCGGCGTGCGGCCGGCCGCCTCGATCACCATGCCGAGCACCGTCCGCGGTCCCTGCCACTGCCTGCCGGTTTCGTTGACCTCTTCGATCAGCCGGCGGTCACGTTCGGTGCGCAGGTCGAACCCGGCCACCGGCAGGGACCGCCGCCTGGCCGCCTGCCGGAGAACGCCCAGCAGCCGGTCCAGGAACGATTCCGCGAACGCCCGGTCGAAGACTCGGGTCCGGTAATGCAGCTTGACGATGATCCGCGGACCGAGCCGCTCCACCGCCAGGTCGAGGTCGAACCGGCTCAGGCCGATGAACACGTCGCGGTAGCCGATCGAGCTCTCGCCCATCCTGGCCTCGGCCTGCTGGTCACCGCGGAAGTTGAACACGTGGTGGACGAGCCCGGAGCGCCACCAGTCCGGAGCGGCCGTCGACTCCGGGACGTATCGGCCCACCAGCTCGTATGTCATCAGCCCGTGCTCAAAGGCGTCCGCCATGGTTCGGGTGACGCGCTGGACCAGCTCGGGAAAGCTCATCTCGTCGTCAACCGCGACGCGCAGCGGCACGGTGGCGATGTGGTAGCCCACGGCGTCCGCGGCGGTGCCTCCTCTCGTGTCCGCCATGACGCCCACCAGCGCGTCCCGGGCGGCGCCGTGCCGGCGGACGGCCAGGTAGTACGCGGCGAGCAACACCATCGCGTCGGTGGAACGGCAGGCCCGGCGCAATTCCGCCAGCACCTCCATTACGTCGTCGGGAACCACCCGTTCCACGACTTCGCCGGTGAAGTCGGGCCCGGAGTCCTCGGGGGCGGCGGCGTCCAGCCGCATCCCTGACGGGTCGAAACCAGCGACGTGTCCCCGCCAGAAGTCCATGGCGGCCTGCGATGGAGCAGGAAGAGCAGCAGGAGAAGCCGGCTGTCCGGCGAGCAGCTCTCGTCCCTCCTCCACGCTCTGGTACGCCTGCACGATTTCCCGCACCAGCACGCGCAGGCTCGCGGCATCCATCACGATGTGATGGGCGACCACGCAGATCACGCTGTGGCCCGGCGAGACAGTGAACATCCCCACCCGGATCAGCGGGGCGGTGTCCAGATCGAACGGGCGGGCCGCGTACTCCCGCAGGTCGGCCTCGACCGTCTCGGGCCCCGTCGAGTGCACGTCGATGTCCAGCTCCAGCTCGTGCTCCGCGTGCTCGTGGCGGACCGGCAGGCCCTCGGCGGAGGGAAACGACGCGCGCAGGGCGGCGTGGCGGCGGATTAATGCGTTCACCGCCTGCTGCAACGGCCACCATCGCGCCTGCCGGTCCAGGTCGAAGGCGATGGCAACGTTGGAGATACTGGAGCCGGGCATCAGACTCTGCAGCGCCCACAACGCCTCGGTCGCAGCGTCGAGCCTCACGTCCCCGTCCCTTCGAGCACAGATGCGATGCCGGCGGCCAGGTCGGAGACCGCCTCGTCCATCAGCCAGTGACCGCAGCGCAGCGGACGCAGTTCGACGGGCCGCTCGCTCTGCCTGCGCCATCCCAGGAGCGCGCCACGAGGGGTGCCGGGATCTCGTTCGCCGAAGAACACGGTGATGGGCAGCGGCATTGGCGGCCCCGGCCGATGGCGGTAGCCGGCCAGGGCCGTGAAGTCAGCCCGGATCGCGGGTTCGACCAGCTTGCGGAGTTGCGGATCCGCCCCCAGGCTGTCCGGCACTCCCCCGCTGTCGAGGAGGTAGGTCCATAGCCGGTCGGCAGGCAGGTCCGCGACTCGGCGTGGCAGAAGGGCGATGTCGGGCGCCTCGTAAGAGGCCACGATGAGGCGCGTGGGCGGCTGCGTGGAGCGCGACATCAGCGCCCGGGCCACCCCGTAGGCGAGCAACGCGCCGCCGCAGTAGCCGAACAGCGCGTACGGCGGGCCGTCCGCATGCGCGACCATGCCGTCAGCCAGCTCCTCCACCAGCGTCGCGTAATCGGTCACCGGCGGCTCGGCCAGCCTGGCCTGCCGGCCCGGCAGGTTGGCCGACAGCACCTGGACACGATGTGGCTCCATCGCCTTGGCCAGACCGGCGAGCTGGGCACATCCCGCTCCCGCGTGCGGAATGGAGAACAGGCGGGTCCGCCCGGCGGCACCGAGCGGCACGAACCAGTCGGCGCTCATACGGCCGCCTCTCCGGCGGAGAGCCTGGCCAGCATCGCGGCGGGGGTCGGAGCCTCGAAGACCGCCGTGAAGTCCACGTCCCTGCCCAGGACCGCGCCGATCTCCACGGCCAGCTTGCCCGCCAGGAGCGAGTGACCGCCGGCGACGAAGAAGTTGGAATCGGCCGTCAGGCGCTCGTCACCGAGCACGCCGCGCCAGGCCAGGACCAGTGTCCGCAGGTCCGCGTCGTCGGGCAGCCGCGGAGCGGCGGACCGGTCCGGGCCGGCGACGGCGGTCGCGACGGCGGTGTAATCGATCTTGCCGTTGCCCGTCAGGGGCAGGTCGTCGATGACCACGAACCGGGCGGGCAGGGTGGCGGCGGGGAGTTTCCGCTCGGCGTACGCACGCACCGAGTCCACTGCCGTGTCCCGCGCCGCCGCACCGGGTCCGTTCTGAGCCAGGCGCACCGCCGCCACCAGCCGGACATGGCCCGCCGGGTCCGTTTCCGGTATCACGGCGACGTCCACGACCGCGTCGTGTTCCTCGATGACGGCTTCGACCTCGGCCGGTTCGACCCGGTGGCCGCGCACTTTCACCTGCCGGTCGCTGCGGCCGATGAACTCCAGCAGACCGTCACCGCGCTGCCGGACCTGGTCGCCCGTGCGGTAGTAACGCCCCCGTTCGGGGTGGGTGCGGAAGCGGTCGGCCGTCTTGCCGGGGTCGTCGTGGTATCCCAGTGCGACCCCGGTGCCACCGATGCACAACTCGCCCGGGACTCCCGGCGGGACCGGGAATCCACCGGTGTCCAGCACATGGACCGTGGTGTTGGAGATCGGTGAACCGATCGGCATGCGATCGGTCAACGGCAGGCGCAGTTCCACCGCGGTGGACCAGATCGTCGTCTCGGTCGGGCCGTACACGTTGAAGAGCCGGCAGCCGGCGCCGAGCAGCTGCTCCGCGAGCGCGACGGTCAGGGCCTCGCCTCCGCACAGGACCCGCACCCCCCGCAGCCGGTCGCCGAGGTGGGGGGCGAGATGCCGCCACAAGGTGGGGGTTCCCTGGACGACGGTGACATCCTCTCGCCGGACCAGGTCGAGGAAGGCGTCGGGGGCGAGCCTGGACTCGTCGGAGGCGACCGCCACGCCGCCGCCCGCGACCAGCGGGACCAGCAGTTCCAGCGCCGAGACGTCGAAGGAGAACGTCGTCGACCAGAGCATCCTGTCGCCGCGGGTGACCTCGGCCGCCTCGGCGAAGTGGTGCACGACGTTGGCGAGCCCGGCGTGGGACACGCGGACTCCCTTCGGACGGCCCGTGGATCCGGAGGTGTAGATGAGGTAGGCGACGTCTCCGTCCCGCCATCCCCCGCCGGCGTCGCCGCCCTTGTCGGTCAGGCTGTCCAGCGCCAGAACCTCTATGCCCGCAGCCAGGGGCTGCGGGAGGTCGCGTCCGGCCAGCACCACTCTGACGCCCGCGTCCGCCAGCTCGAACGCCGTCCGCTCCGGGGGATGGGCCGGATCGAGCGGCAGGTAGGCTGCGCCCGCCCCCCAGACGCCCAGGACCGCCGCCGCAAGCCGGCGCCCTCGGCCGGCGTGGAGCGCGACCGTGTCGCCGGCGCCGATCCCCCTGCTGAGCAGTTCGTCCCTGACCGACGCGGCGGCGGCGAGCAGGTCGCGGTAGGTCCAGTCGCCGATCGCCATCGCGTCCGGAGACTCGCGTGCACGCTTCGCGATCGCCTGGAGGACCCCACCAGGCCACACCCGGGCGGTCGCGTTCACCGCCTCCGCCTGCCGGCGTTCGTCCGCGGTCAACGCGGGCGCGTCGCCGACCGGCCGGTCGAGCCCCGCGTCCAGCTCGACCAGCAACGCGTCGAACCGGGCCAGGAAGTCCGCGATCTCCTCACGGGTGTGCACCTCCATGCTGTAGATGGCGGTGAGACTCAACGCCGTCGGCCGGTGCCAAGCGATGATCTCCAGGTCCAGCTGGCTCGTGCCGTCATGGTTCGAGATCACTTCAGCCGGCCGGCCGCCGATCGTCACGGTGGCGCTGTCACTCATCGGCCGGAAGTTGAACATGTGCCTGAACAGGGGGACGCGCCAGTCGGCCGAGCGGAGATCCAGGTCGTGCTGGATCGACTCGAACGAGGCGCCTCGGTGCTCCATGCCGTGGAGGAACGCGTCGCGGGTGGCCCGCGCGAGGGCCGCGAAGTCGCGCTCCATGTCGACCACCACGCGGATCGGGAGTGTCTTGGCGTGGAATCCGACCAGGTCACGCTCCTCGCTGCCGCGTCCGCTGACCGGGACGCCCACGACCAGGTCTGGGCCGGCGCCATGCTTGGCGAGCAGCAGCAGGTAGGCCGCGAGGAGGACGATGTTGTCCGTGGTCCGCGTCACCTGGCGCAGGCGCGCGACGGCGGCGACCGCCTGCTCCGACAGCGGCCGGTCCAGCCGGTCCCCCGCGAAGGTGGGCCGGGCGGGCATCGGGCGCGCCGCGGCCATCGCGAGCCGGCCCGCGTCGATGCTCTCCAGGTGCTCCACCCAGTAGGCGGTCTCTTCCGGCTCGGGATCGCGCTCGATCCGCAGGGCTCCCTGGCCCGCCAGTTCCGCCGCCGGGTCGTCGCCGGCCGCGTACGCGTCATAGAGCTCGGCCAGCTCGCGCATGAGCACCATGATCGACGTCGCGTCGCTCACCAGGTGGTGCAGCACGACGCAGATGACGCTGCGCTCGGGGAGCAGGAGCAGGTGGGCCCGTATCATCAGCTCGCCGGTGTCCTCGAAGGGAGCCGCCTTCACCGTGGCGACCTGCTCCTCGCAGTCCTCCTCCGTGGCCGCCAGCGTCTCCAGGGGCACGCTCACTTCGTCGGCCGGCAGGATCCGCTTGCGCAGCCGGGTGCCCTCTGCCCGCACGACGGTCCGCAGCGCGGCGTGCCGCCGTACCAGGTGGTCGAGCGCCTCCTGCAACGGCCACCAGCGCAGCCGCTCGTCCACCCGCAGGGCGAAGCCGATGTTGCAGATGCCCCGCCCGCGCACGAGCTGGTGCAGCGTCCACATCGCCTGCTCTTTGCGGTTGACGGGGAACTCGGTGGCGATCTCCGGCACGCCCATCTCACACCTCTTCTTTCTCCGTGAGGGACTCGGCCAGCGCGCCGACCGTGGGATGGTCGAACATCGCCACGATGCTCATCTGCACACCGAACTCGTCGCGTATGCGGGACATGAGCTCGACCGCGGTCAACGAGTTGCCGCCGAGCTCGAAGAAGTCGCTGTCGGCATCGATTCCCTGGTGGCCGAGCACCTCGGTCCACAGCGCCGCCAGCCGCTCCCGTACGGACGCGGCTTCGTCCCGCGGGGCAGAGCCGTTCGGGGGGACCTCAGGCACGCCGTCGGCCGGCCGGCGGGGTACGGGCCCGGTGGGCAGGTCCAGCGGGGCGGGCCGGGCATCGGCCGGCCGCACCGGCCGGCCGTCCTGGTGCGGCGCGATGGCCACCTGGTACGGGTGCCGCCCCTCCAGCAGCGCCATGAACAGCCGTTCGCCCTTGTCCGGGTCCAGCCCCGTGAAGCCGGCCGGGTCCGGAGTCCGCGGCAGGCGCGAGAGATCCACCTCGCGCATGGTGTAGCCGGTGACGCCGGCCACCGGCCGGCCGTCCCCGCCATACACGTCCACGTCGGCCACGATCAGACCGCCGCCCGCCCGCCTGCGCCGGATGCGGCTGATCACGCGAGCGGGCAGATCCCCGTACAGCTCCAGGGACCCGCACCGGAACGGCAGGTGCGGCTCGTCCACACCGGGCACGCGGGCAGCGGAGAGCGCGTTGTCCAACAGCGCCGGATGGGCGGCGTGGCGCGTCAGCTCCTCGTGGAACGCGGGTGGCAAGTCCAGCTCGACGAAGAGCTCACCGGACGCCCCGCGGCCTGAGGCCGTCTGGTTGTCCCAGCGTGGTCCGACGTCCGCGATCCCCTCGCCCGAACTTTTCAGCGGCTTCAGCAGCGCGGCCCATTCGGCGGGGTCGAGGCGGGACGGCAAGGTGTCGCAGGGCCGGATGGAGCCGGTCACGTGCAGAGTGGGCCCGCCGTCGCCGGGCGGTCTCGACCGGATCTCGAACGCCCACGCCTCGGTCTGCGGCCGGAAGGACACCTCCAGCTCGCGAGCCCCCTCAGTGCTCAACATCTGCCGGAACACCACCTCGTCCAGGCGCACGGGTGTGCCGGGCGGGCCGACGGTCTCCCTGAAGGCGCGGATGGCGAGGTCGAGGTGACCGGTCCCCGGCAGGGTGGGCACGCCCCCGATGCGGTGCTCGGCCAGGATCGGGCAGGTGGCCGGGTCGAGCACGGTCTTCCAGACCTGGCCTCCCGCGGCCATCCCGACCGTGTGCCAGGACGGCCAGTTCAGGCTCAGCGCCGGTATTCCCCTCCTGGTCAGCTCGGCGGCCTGTGCGTCCATGAAGGCGTTGGCCGCGGCGTAGTCGGCGCCGCCCACGAGTCCGCCCAGCGCGGCCCGGCTGGAGAAGAACACCACGAAGTCCGGCATCGGCCGGCCGTCGAGCGCCTCCACCAGGGCCAGGGTGCCGTGCACCTTGGGACGCAGCACGGCCTCCGCCGCACCCTGCGGGCGTACCAAGAGCATGCCGTCACCTGGCACGCCGGCCAGGTGCACGACGCCGTTCACCTCGCCGTGCCGGGCGCGAACCAGATCGAACAGGCGGCGGACCGCACGCCGGTCGGTCACGTCGCACTTCTCGACGCTGACCCTGGCGCCCATGCTCTCCAGCGCGGCGATCTCCCGCCGCTGCCGCTCGCCGGCCGGCTCGCTCCGGCCTGCGAGGACGAGCGTCGGCCGCGCTCCGGTGCGGGCCAGCCCGCGGGCGACGACCAGGCCGAGGCCACCGAGCCCGCCGGTGAGCACATACACTCCATCGCGGCGGACGGCCCATCCGCCGGGTCGTGGCCGGTACGCGCGTTCGGTGCGCACCCAGGTCCTGCTGCCCCGTACGGCGATCACGGGTTCGGGGGACCCGGTGATCGCGTCGGCCAGCTCGTCCGCGGAAGCCGGATGGGCCACGTCGATGAGCCGGGGGCCGAGCTCGGGAGCCTCCAGCGACAGCGTGCGCACGGCACCGTGCAGGGTGGCCTTGGCCGGGTCGAGCGGTTCGCCTCCCGTCACATCAGCCGATCGCCCCGCCAGCACCAGCAGGCGCGGCGGCACCGGCCGCCTGACTGCGCGTTGTGCCATGGAGGTCAGGCTGTGGTACGTCTCGACGAGCTGGTCGTCCACGGTGGCGGTCGAGGGCGGCTCCCAAGGGGCCAGCGCCAGTGCGTGCACCAGCAGCCCCGGCTCGGCCCCCCGGGCGGCCAGGGCGGAGAGCACCCTGTCCAGGTCCCCGTCATGGCCCGGACGCATCCTGAACTCCTCGCCGGCCTCGGCGAATCCCGGGCCCGGGCGTACGATCGCAACCTGATGGCCGGCTCGTCGCAGGGCCGCCACGCTGAGGAGGGAGATGTCCGTGTCGTGGGGCAGGAGCACCAGGGCGGTGCCGTCCCCCGCGGGCGCGGGCGGGCAAGGCCGCTCGACCCAGGTGGGAACGGTCAGGGCCGAGGGCTCATGCGCGGGCGGTTCGGAGCGGGCCTCCGGCCAGTGGCGGGCGCGCCGGTAGGGGTAGCCGGGTACCGCTGTGCGATGGACCGGCTCCCGCTGCCGTACCACCGGCCAGTCCAGCTCGTGCCCTTCCGCCCAGAGCGTCGCCGCGGCTGCCAGCGCGGACTCGTGATCGGGCCCCTGTGCGAGCGTCGGCACGGCGAGGGGCGCGGACGGGTGCGCCCGTACCAGAGAGGTGAGCGTCCTGCCGGGCCCGACCTCCAGCAGCACCCGGTCCTCGTCGGCCAGCAGTCGCGTCATCGCCAGGTCGAACCGGACGGGTCGCACGATCTGCTCGGCCCAGAACATGGGGTCGCGGGCCTGCGATGTCACCCGCTCGCCGGTGGTGGCCGAGATCAAGGGCACGATCGGCTCTCGGAGGGTCACTCCGTCGAAGGCCGCGGCGAAGCGTTGCACGGCAGGCGTCATGAGGGGGCTGTGAAAGGCGTACGCAGTGGCCAGCGGTGTACAGGCGATCCCCTCCGAGCGCAGCTTCCGGCGCGCGTCCTCTATCCGGTCGGCGGCACCGGCGAGCACTGTCTGCCGCAGGCCGTTCACGACCGCCACGCTCACGCCGTCCGGGAGTCCGCCCTCGATCCGTTCGACGGGAGCGGCCACGGCCAGCATCCGTCCTCGCGGCATCGCGGCCATCGCCTCGGCTCTGGCCGCGACGAGCCGTACCGCGGAGGGCAGGTCGAAGACGCCGGCCACGGTCGCCGCGGTGAGCTCGCCCAGGCTGTGCCCGACCACCACGGCGGGCTCGATCCCCCATGCCGCCCACATGGCGGCCAGCGCATACTCCACCGCCAGCAACAGCGGCTGCGCCGGCTCGTCGTCGGAGAGCCAGGCGTCACGCAGATGCAGGCCGTGCCCGGCGAACAGGTCGAGGCAGGTGTCCATGGTGGCGCTGAAGGTTTCGTCCACGCCGTACAGCCCCGCCGCGATGCGCGTGTGCCGAGTCCCTTGCCCGGGAAACAGGAATGCCACAGGCCGCGGCGAAGCGCCGGCACGGCCGCGCACGACCCTGCCCGCGTGCAGGGCCTCGGCGCTCTCCTGCGCGCTGCGCGCCACCAGGGCGGCGCGGACCGAGTGCGGCGTCCGGCCGTCCTGCAGGGTTCCGGCCATGTCGGCGAAGTCCCGCTCACCGTGCCGGCGCAGGCGCGCCGCCAGCCGCTGCTCGTAGGCGTGCAGGGCCGCGTCGTCACGCGCCGACCAGATCACCACGCGCGGCCGCTCCGGCGCCGCCGTGCGCACCGTGTCCGGGCCTTCCTGGACGATCAGGTGCACGTTGGTGCCGCCGATGCCGAGTGAGCTCATGGCCGCTACGCGGGGACGCTCGGCCCGCCTGTCCCATGGCAGCGTCGTCCCGCTGACCGTGAACGGCGTCTCGTCCAGCTCCAGCCGGGGATTCGCGTCCGCGAAGTTCACGGTCGCGGCCCGGCGGCCGTGCTCCAGGCAGAGCGCCAGCTTGATCAGCGACGTCACGCCCGCCGCATGCCCGAGGTGGCCCACGTTGCCCTTGACGGATGACAGGACCACGCCGCCCGCATGGCCCCGCCCGTTCATCGACCGGTAGGCCCGGCTCAGGGCGGCCACTTCGATCGGATCGCCGAGCAGCGTGCCCGTGGCGTGGGCCTCGACGTAGGACACGTCGGACGAAGTGACCTCGGCGAGTGTCATGGCCTCGCGGATGACCGCGACCTGGCCTGCGACGCTGGGAGCCGAGAAACCGGCCTTCGCCGCACCGTCGTTGTTCATGGCGGAGGCGCGGACGACAGCCCAGATGTGATCGCGGTCCGCGAGCGCGTCGCTCAGCCGCTTGAGCACCACGGCGCCGCCGCCCATGCCGAACACGGTGCCGTTGGCCCGCGCGTCGAACGGGCGGACGTGCCCGTCCCTGGACAGCGGTCCATCGGTATCCCAGCGGTAGCCGTGGTGGAGTGGCGCCTCGACCGCCGCGCCGCCGGCCACGGCCACGTCGCATTCGCCCGTGCGCAGCGCCTGGCAGGCCAGGTGGACGGCGACGGCCGAGCTGGAGCAGGCGGTACTCACGGTCAGCGAGGGCCCGCGGAAGCCGAAACGGTACGACAGGTGGGTCGAGAGGTAGTCACCCTGTGTCAGCGCGCTGGCCGCCATCCCTCCCGCAACGGCGTCCAGTTCCTGGCGTGGGAGGGCTTCGCGGTAACGGCTGTCGCCCGCCGTGCCGAAGACGCCGACTTCGCCGCCGATCCGGTACGGGTCGTACCCGGCGTGCTCGATGGCCGAGTGCGCGACCTCGAGGAAGAGGCGGATCTGTGGATCGAGCACGGTCGCGTCCCGCGGCGTG
Organism: Nonomuraea purpurea; assembly: GCF_042650645.1. Lineage (NCBI taxonomy): Bacteria > Bacillati > Actinomycetota > Actinomycetes > Streptosporangiales > Streptosporangiaceae > Nonomuraea > Nonomuraea purpurea. The sequence goes on along the minus strand of NZ_JBHSBI010000047.1, from coordinate 48,986 downwards.
AACCCGAAGAAGCCGGCGTCGAACATGTCGAGGCCGGGCGCCTGCGCTGCGGCTCTGACATAGCGCGGATCCGCCAGCAGGCGCGGGGACACGCCCGCGGCCAGCAGTTCCTCATCGGAGGGAAAGGTGAGCGCCTCGCGCCCCTCATCGAGGTTCTGCCAGAACTGCTCCACGTCGAGCGCCCCCGGGAAGCGGCCCGCGAGTCCGATGACGGCGACGCAGTCGTCCGGGTTCGATCTCATGCTCGTCCTTTCTTGGGCACCACGGCGTCGCGGGCCGCGAGGCGCCTGGCACGCAGCTCGCCCAGCTCCGCGCGAGACGGGGTGACGTCATCGGGGGTGACCTCGCCGGACGCCAGGAAGGCCGCGAGGTCGTGGACGGTCGGGTGGGCGAACAGCGCAGTCGGGGGAATCCGGCGATCCAGCTCTCGCTCCAGTGCCACGTGGACGCGGATCATCGACATCGAGTCGGCTCCCAGGTCGAAGAAGTTCTGACGCAGGGGTACGTGCTCCGCGCCCAGGACGTCCTGCCAGATCGACACGACCAGCCGCTCCAGCCCCGTGGTGGCCTCCCGAGGGCGGGCCGGCTGCGGGAGAGGGGCCATGACCGCCAGCGCGGCCCGGTCGACCTTGCCGTTGAGGGTGAGCGGGATCCGCTCCACGGCCACCACGGACGAGGGCAGCATGTGATCGGGCAGCGTGCGGCGCAGCCGCTCCCGCACGTCGGACACCGGCTGGGAGGCGGCGGCGGGGACCACGTAGGCGACGATCCGGGTTTCGCCGTCGGCGCCCACGCGCACGGCGCCGGCCGCGTCCTTCACTCCTGGGCACTCCCGCAGCCGGGCGTCCACCTCGCCGAGCTCGACGCGGTGGCCGCGGACCTTGACCTGATCGTCGGACCGCCCCAGGACCGTGACCAAGCCGTCGGGACCGTAGCGGCCCAGATCGCCCGTGGCGAAGCGCCGGTGCCCGGGTATGGGGTCCGCGTGGAAGCCGCCCTCGTCCCGCAGGTAGCCCAGGGCGAGGTACGGACTGCGCACGACGATCTCGCCGCGCTCGCCTATTCCCGCGGGCCGGCCGCCGGGCCGGAGCACGAGCAGTTCGAAGCCGGGGATGCCCGAGCCCACGGGCACGCGCTCCAGGGCAGCGTCTCCCGGGCGCACGTCGTACGCGCCGGCGAGTTGCGGCGTCTCGGTGGCGCCGTAGCCGTTGACGATCTGCGCCGACGGAGCCCACGAGGCGATGTCGAGCAGGTCACGCCCGCTCAGCGAGTCGCCCGCGCAGCAGACCAGCCGGATCCGTTCCGGAACCGGCGCCCTCTCAGGCAGCGCCAGCATCCGGCACAGCGCCGGGGTGACGTGGAGCACCGTCACGCCCTCGTCGCGCAACCATCCTCTGAGCGCGGCCGGATCCCGCATCAGCTCGGCGGGCGGCACGCAAAGCGTGGCTCCCGCCCAGAGGGGTGCGAGGATGTCGCGCAGCAGCGGGTCGTGAGCGATCCCCGACACGAGCGCGAAGCGGTCGTGACGGCCGAGACGGTATCGCCGAACGTACCAATCGAGGAAGTGCGCCAGCGGTCGCGTGCCGGCGCTGATTCCCCGGGGCACGCCTGTCGTGCCCGATGTGAAGGCCACGTAGGATGCGGTGTCCGGCAGCGGGGTTCCCGGTCCGTCCGGCCCAGGATCCGTGATCTTCCGCGCGGCCGAGTCGGGGGCGGCGATCCACCGCACGTCCGGGCCGGGCAGTGCGGTCGCGGGGGTGCCGGTCAGCTCGGCCCCGAGACGGACGCCCGCCGCGGCCAGTTGCTCGGTCAGGCGGGATCGCGGGTGGTCCGAGTCCAGCACGGTGAAGCGTGCCCCGGTGGCCAGGGTCCCGAGCAGGGCGGGCACCAGGCCGGAAACGCGGGCGCCGTGGACGGCGACGACCTGGTCCTGTCCCGTACCGGCCGCCGTGAGCGTCCGTGTCCACGCCGCCGCGGCGGCGTACAGATCGGCGAAGGTCAGCACACCGTCGCGATCCCGTACGGCAGGTGCGGACGGCTGTTCCCCGCCGCGCCGCCACAATGCCGGGAGGAGCTCCGGCACGTCGTCCCGCAGGTCCGCCACACCCTTGGGCAGGATCTCGGCGGCCGGTCCGGTACGCAGGTCGTGCGCGGCCAAGGGCGCCTCGGGGCTCGCGCAGGCCGCGGCCAACAGGAGCGAGAGTTGCTCCAGCAACTCCGCCACGTGCGCGGAGTCCAGCCTCCCCCGGTCGTACACCGCCTCCAGTCGATAGCCCTCGGCCCGGTCGGTGACGTAGATCCCCAGGTCGAACAGCGCTCCGGGCAGCGGCGGCGCGGCGACCTCCACTTCCAGCCCCGCCATGGAGGGGGGCTCGACAGGCCGGCCCAGCAGGTTGAGCCAGACCCTGAACAGCGGGTTGCGCCCGCCGCCTCCCGCCAGCCCGAGATCGGCGACGATCTGGTCGAACGGCGCATCGGCATGGGCGATGGCCTCCGCCACCGTACGCCGGGCCGCGCGCAGCACTTCGCTGAAGGCGGCCTCGCCGGGTACGGCCAGGCGAAGGGGCAGCGTGCTGACGCAGAAGCCCACCAGGTCGGCGTTCTCCGGGCGGTCGCGGTCGCCGAACGGGCCGCCGATCACCAGGTCGTCCTGTCCCGACCAGCGGCTCAAGAGGGTGGCCAGTGCGGCCAGCAGTGCGGCGTACGGGGTGGCGCCATGCGCCCGGGCGACGGCGCGCACCTGGTCGGACAGGTCCGCCCCAAGGTCGCGTGTCGTCCTTCCGGCGAGCCCGGCTCGCGACTGCTGAGGTGGCGCGGGCAGGTCGAGGAGCGCGGGGGGTGAGGCGAGCGTGGAGCGCCAGTAGTCGCGTGCGGCCTGGCCGTGGCCGTCGTGCAGGCGCCTGTTCTGCCAGGCCGCGAAGTCGGCGTAGCTCCTGCGAACGGGCTCGGGTACCGTACGCGCGCCAGTGGCCAGCGCCGAGTAGATCTCGCCCAGCTCGCGCACGAGAATCCGTTCCGACCAGCCGTCGAAGGCCACGTGGTGCGCCACGAACACAAGATCGTGCTCGTCGGGGGCGCGGCGTACCAGAGTCGCACGGCACAGCGGGGCCGCACTCAGGTCGAACGGGCGCAGAACGGCGGCTTCCACCGGATCGGGCCCGCCTTCGGGCGCCTCGATGACGTGCAGCGGTACCGTCACCTCGGTTTCGAGGTGGGTTTCAAGCTCCTCCGCGCCGTCGGCGAATCTGGTGCGCAGCGCGTCGTGCCGGGCCACGAGCAGGTCCAGGGCCTGGCGGAGCACATCTTCGCGCAGGCGGCCACGCAGGCGCAGGAGGGTGGGCAGGTTGTAGGACGGGTCGCCCGGGTTCAGCCGGTGCACCGTCCACAGCCGCCGCTGATGAGGTGACAGCCGATGACCGCTCGCCGGCGTGACGGGGTCCGCCGGGGGCAGGCCGTCGAGGTGGCGCGCCAGCTCGACGACGGTGGGAGCGCCGTACACGGCGGCGGCGGAGGCGTCGGCCCCGCATGCGTTCCGCAGGGCCAGCGCCAGCCAGGCGGCGGCCAGGGAGTCGCCGCCCGCCTGGAAGAAGTCCTCCTCAAGGCCGGTCGGCGGGCTGCCCAGCACCTCCGTCCAGGCCCTGATCACCGCCTCCTCGGTGGCCGTCCGCCCGGCCGGGGCCGTGCCGGGCCGCGCGTCGGCCCCGTGGCCCCCGTCCGGCGCCTCCTGGGCCGGCGTCGGCAGCAGGGCGCGGCGGTCCAGCTTGCCCGCCGGGGTCAGCCACAACGACGAGGTGATCACGACCTCGGCCGGGACCATGGCGCCGGGCAGTTCCCGGGCCGCGAACCGCCGGAGCCGTTCGGCCAGTCCGGCGGCCGGTGATGTCGGAACCACATGGGCGATGAGCATGTGGCGGTCGCTGCGTGAGGCTCGGGCGACGGCGACGGCTCGCACCTGGGGGTGGCGAGCCAGCACCGCCTCCACCGACCCGAGCTGGAATCGGACGCCGCGGACCTTGACCTCGTCGTCGAGGCGGCCCAGATGGACCAGGACGCCATCGGGCCGCAGGCGCACCAGGTCGCCGGTGCGGTACATGCGCTGCCCAGCCGCTCCTCCGGTCAGCGGGACGAAGCGTTCGGCGGTGGCCGCGGGGCGGCCGAGGTAGCCGCGCGCGAGCCCGTCTCCCGCCAGGAACAGCTCGCCGGGAACCCCGGGGGGCACCGGTGCCAGGTCCTCGCCGAGCACGAGTGCCGTGGTGTCGGGAAAGGGCTTGCCGATGGGGACGAGGTCGCCGTCGAGCGTGTCGTCGCTGACCTCGTGCCAGGTGCTGTCGACGGCGGCCTCGGCCACCCCGTACGAATTGACGATACGGGCGAGCGGACCGATCACGCTTCGCAGGCGGCGGTATTCCGCTGCCGTCCACTGCTCGCCGCCGGAGACGGCCAGGCGCACGGATGGCAGGCTCTGCCCGGTCTTCTCCAGCCAGGACACGAGCAGCCGCCACACTGACGGCGTCAGCTCCATCAGGTCGATCGACTCACGTTCGATCAGCGCGTGCAGGGCGGGCGGGTCGAGGAGCACATGCGTGGGGCACAGCACCAGCCGGCCGCCGGACAGCAGGGCCCTGGCGATGTCGCCGACGTGCACATCGAACGCCGCGCCGGCCCCCTGCAGCAGGGTACGCGGCTCCGGCGTGAGTTCGTAGCATTCCTCCCAGGCCCGGTAAACGCAGGCGAGTGCCCTGTGCGGCACGGACACCGGCTTGGGCTCGCCCGTCGACCCCGAGGTGTGGATGATGTAGGCGAGCCGATCGGCGCCCATCTCGACAGCGGGCATCGATGACGCCAGGGCGTTCGGCGAGCCCGGGAGGGCACGTTCGTCACCCGTCGAAGCCGGGAGCCGATGCGGTGCCAGGCCGTCCCACGGCCCGGGCGGACCGACGACGGCGACCGGCGCCGCACCTCGGATCATGCGCTCCATCCGCGCCGCCGGCGTGTCCGGATCGATGGGCAGGTACGCCGCGCCGGACGCCCACACGCCCAGAACCGCGACGATCCAGTCTGCCCCGCCCTTGTCCGCCACCACCGCGACAGGGGCGTCCGGGCCCGCTCCGGCTGCGCGCAACCGATGGGCCAGCCGGAAGGCCCTCGCCGACAGTTCCCCGTACGTCAATGTGACAGAGCCCGCGACGAGCGCCGTCTGATCGGCCCGCACCGCCGCTACCTTGGCGAACAGGTGATGTACCAGCTCAAGCCGGTCATCGTTGCGCAACGACGTCCCCCTCCCAGCCGAGGCTGCGCAGCCGCCGCACCAGAGCGCCGCGTCGGCGCTTGGCCTCCATCGCCTCGGTCCCGACATAGACCCGGCGCACTCCGGCGGCGATGGCCCGCTCGATCGGCTCGAAGAAGGTGAGGTTGAAGTACAGTGCCCGTTCCCGCACCGCCGGATGGCAGTAGTCGCACCCCCATGCCCGGGTCCGCCAGTGCGGACCCACATCCCACAGGGTCACGAACGCCACGGGGACCGCTCCGTCGAACGCCACGAGCATGGAGCAGTGCGCTCCCATCGCGGTCGAGGTCGAGGTGAGGTACTGGCGCATCTCCTCCTCCGTCGCGGTGGTGCCGTACTTTCGCTCCACCTGAGCCAGGAGGGGCAGCACCGCCTCCACGGCCTCCAGCGGCGGGACCGGGCGCACGGTCAGGCCGGATTCCAGCAACGCACGGCGTTGCGACCGCACCTTACGGCGGCGCTGCTTCGGCAGCGCCGCCACGTACTCGGCGAACGAGGTGTACGGGAGGTCGAAATACGCCTCGTCGCGGCAGGCGAGCCTGGCCGGGCCCGGGGGCATCGCCGACCGGACCGCCGCGTGCTGCTCCTCGTCGAGGAGAGGTGCGCAGATGAGCTCGGGACGATACCGGCCCGCCACCGCCCAGGCGGCGCGGAGCAGGGCCGGCAGGGGGATGCGGGCCGTCATCACGTTCGGCGTCACGCCGTCCGACCCGATCAAGGATACGGAGCTCCAGGTGAACCGGTCCGTCTCGCCGAACAGGATGGCCGCCTGCTCGCTCTCGAAGAACCCGCCAGGTGTCGGATAGATCGGAACCAGACCCGCCAGCCCGGCTCCGTCGACGGCCACCACGTAAAGGGTCAGCAGGCCGTTCAACTCACGGATGAGCTGCCTGCGGTCCAGCTCTCGAAGCACCTGCTCGGGCACGAGCCGTGTCCCGTCATTGAGCAGGTCGACCTGCTCGATGGTGTCGAGCACTTCGATCGCGCAGCCGTGCGGCAACATGCTTTCGCGCGTCATGCCGAACCCGTCCGCGGAGCGGGCCAGGAGACGACCGGCGCCGGCGTGGGATCGACGGCCACGACGCGCAGCTCGGAGGTGTAGGCCCGGCCCGCGGGATCGGTGAGCCACAGTTCGCCCGGCCCTGGGAGCATTTCGACGAGGTCCATGTGGTCGGCGTTCCTGAGCGCGCGTACGAGGTTGTCCATCAGCACCGGCGAGCGGAGGTCCGCGTAGAAAGGTTTGGCCTGATCGGGCGTGCGGGCGAACACGTGCCTGGGCACTCCGAGCCCTGAAAGGTAGGCGCGCATCCGGTCGTGGCCGGGGTCCGCGGTCCTCGTCCGCAGCGGGGCCTGCGCCGCCTGGACGCGCCACGACCGGCGGCAGACGGTCAGGTCACCGATGGCCGCCCGGAAGGAGTGGAGTCCGGGCGCCCTGATCTTGAACAGGTTGACCACCAGGGCGCTGAGAAATTCTCCGAACACCTCCAGGACGGGCGCCGCCCAACGGTCTGCCTCGGCCACAGCCACCAGCTCGCCGTCCCGCTCCATGACGAGCAGGCCTGTGGCCGGGGTGCTGGGTGCGCCGGACGGATGCCCGTCGTCCGACCCGTACGACCAGTAGCGGTAGTGGCCGGGCGGGTCGAGGGCGAGCGGCGGATAGGTGCGTGAGCTGACAGCGGGGGAATCGTTCGGGTAGACAGGCACGACCCTGCCTCCCGGATGGTCGGCGGCCACCGAGCGCAGGAGCTCGCCAGGGTCGTCGGCCTGGGTGCGGAAGACGCGGCTCTCCAAGGTGTTCAGCGCGACATGGAGCTCGCCGAGCACCCAGCGGTCTCGTTCGGCCGTCCGCCAGAGCAGCAGATCGGGGCTGTGCACCCTCGCCGCCGCCCACAACTGGCCGGGAGCGGGAAAGAGCCGGTCGGCGAGCTCACGCGCGTGATCTTCCGACACGATCAGGTCCGTGTCACCGGACGGGAGGATCTCCGCCCATCTGAGCTGGAAATCGGCCAGCACGTCCGGGATCTCCTTCGCCCCTGTGCTGAGGAGCTCACCGGCGGCGAACTGGAGGTCGGCGATCGTGACATCCGCCCGCCGTGTCCTCAACTCCCGATAGCAGCGCCGCAGCTCCTGCTCGACGACCTCGCCCACCTGACCGGCCAGCCAGCGGGCGCTGTCCAGCAACACCGAGAGCGGCCCGCTCAACGTGTCGAGCGAGGAGGAGGCGATCGTCGCGTCCAGATTCCGGCGGCAGTCCAGGTACAAGGGGGTACGCCGCCCCGCCACGCGTTCCTGCCCGAGTGGCCCGTCCGCGGCTTCCGCGAGGCGGTGGTCCACCTCGGCCAGCGCGGCACGCAGGCGCTCGGGATCGTGCCCGGCCGCGGCCACCTCATCCCGGGCCCGCTCCAGCCCGTCGAGCACCTCGTCGAGCCGACGCCGCACGTCAGGATCCGCGACGATCGCCACCTGGCCTCTCACGTGCTGCTCCGGGGCACTGTCCAGGGGCACGCGAAAGCCGACCTTCAGGACTCCCTGCCGCTCCAGTTCCGCCACCGCCTGTTCGGATTCCGGACCGCAACGCCGTACCAGATCCCCGAGGGAGACCTCCGGAGTCAGCGCCCGAATGATGCGGCCCATCGGCTCCACGCACGCCAGCGGCGGCCGGCGTGGGCGCAGGATCGCCCCGTCACTGAGCGTGCACGCGGGATCGAGCCGCACGGGCAGGTACGCACGCAGCGCCGAATCCCGGTTCCACGACCGCACGACGGCCTCGACCGCCCACACCTCGAAACACACACGCGAGGACCGGATGGCCGCGTCCCCGCTGGTCCGCGTCTCGGACTCCCCCAGCCTCGCCCACGCCACGGGGCCGAAGAAGCCGATGGTGTCGTTCTTGGCGCAGTACCGCTGTATATAGCGGGCGACCAGTGCCTCCCTCTTCCTGTGGCGAACGGGCCCGGTCCGGCCCGGCGACGCGACGTGCCGGCCGATCCAGTTGTCCACCGCGCGGGGGTTCTGCCACGTCATGGCGGTGCGTACGACGGGGTCGGCCAGGAGTGAGTCGATCGCCGCAGCGGTGGCGCTGTTGACGGCCTCGTCGCGAGCCGCCCCGGGCGGCAGGCTCACTTGCGCGGGAGCGAGCGGATCCAGCAGCCCGAACGGCAGTCCGGCGGAGCGGAGCGCGGCCAGTCGCCACAGCCCCCACCCTCCGGCGATCGCCACGAGATCGGCACGCCGCTCCTGGATGTCAGACGCCATCGCGCCCCTTCTGCTCGGACCCCTGGGCTCACCGCCGCACCGTAACTCCCGACACCGGGCCCGCACCTGTCGCACCTTTGCGGGACCTGTCCACCCGTCCGCGGGCGGGCACCATGAGACCCTTATGAGGAAGGGCACAGAGGTCGAGGTAGTGACCGCGATCTTCGGCGACGGTGCGATCACGGGGGACCGGCCTGGCCCGATCTCCTCGCAGGAGGCTCGCGAGCTGCATCGCATCGAGCTCTTCCGCCGGCACCACGGCCTGCGGACCTTCTACGTGATCGCGCGAGAGGCCGACGACATCATTGGGTTCCTGCCCGTCTACCCGGTCTCCCGGGCGTTCGCGCCACCTCGCATGGTCACGGGCCTCTTCGCGGACCTGCCGCACTGGTCCAGCGCGCTCTTGCTCGGGAGCGACGGCTCGATCCCCTCTCTCCTGACGGCGCGGCCAGAGACGGCGGGCGAGCTGATCGCCAGGGCCCTCACGCTGGACAGCGGGCAGGGGCCAGGCATCGCCTGCCTGATGCACGCCGACGACGCGCAGTTCGAGCTGGTACGCCCGTTCCTGCCCGAGGCCGCCTACCTGGGAGAGCGCCAGGAAGCCTATTTCGAGCTGCCGTTCGCCTCATTCGAGGCATATGTCGCCACGCTGTCCCGGAACGGCAGGAGCCAGGCCCGCCGCGAACGCAGGCGGTTCCTGGACAGCGGACTCGAGCTCAGCGCCGTGCCCGCCATGGACGCGGTCGAGCTGGAGCCGCTGCTCACGCAGGTGGAGCGCAAGTACGACGCGAACGCCAGCGCCGAATGGGAGGCGCTGTTCCTGTCCTCCACGGCCCTGGCGATGGCCGAATGCGGCACGGCCCTGGTCGTCCACGACTGCGGCCGTCCGGTCGCCTTCACCCTGCTCTGGCAGGTTGGATCCGTGTGGCGGGTCCGCTGCTGGGGGTGTGACTACGCGCATCCGGCGGTCAGGGACGCGGCGTTGTACGCCAACCTGATGTTCTACGAGCCGATCATCCGGGCCGGCCAGGCAGGCGGGCGGCGGCTGATAGTCGGCACGGGCACTCTGGAGTCGAAGCTCAGGCGCGGTGCCTCGCTCCGCCGCCTGCGCAGCCTGGCTTGGGAGCACCGGTGAGCCCGGATTAGGGGACGTGCCGCCGCACCACATCCTCACCAAGGATTTCCCCATGCGTCCATCAAAGAGACCGCGCCGAACCACCGCCCGCGTGCGGCGGGCGCAAGGGGGCGGTGTCGCCCGGTGACCGACTGGTTCGTCCCCCTGTCCCGCTCGGCCACGGGAGCGACCCGCCACGTTTACGCCTTCCCGCAGGCCGGAGGTGGTTGCTCCACCTTCGCCGAGCTGGCGGACCGGCTGCCTCGCGACATCGCGCTCTGGGGACTGAACCTGCCCGGCAGGCAGGCCCGATTTCTGGAGCCGCCGTGCACGGACCTGGACGCGCTGGTCGGCGCGCTCGCCTCCGATCTGGCGGGGCGCGACCGGCCAGTGCTGTTCGGCTACTGCTCAGGCGCCTGCCTCGCCTTTCTCGTGGCCCGGCGGCTGCGCAAGGACTGGTCGCTCTCGCCCCCGGCGCTCATCGCCGCCTCATATCCGGCGCCGGATCGGGCACGGCCGCCCACCGACCTGCACGCCCTGGACAGCGAGGCGTTCTGGCAGGAAATCCTCTCGCACGGCGGCGTGCCGGCGCGGGTCGCCGCGGAGCCCGACTTCCGCGAACTCTTCGAGCCGGCGCTGCGCGCCGACTATGCCCTGCTGTCCGCCTACCAGCACACGGAAGAGGAGCCGCTCGACGTGCCCATCACGATGATCTCCGGCCTGTCCGACCCGGTTCTGCACGCGGAAGACATCGACGGCTGGGGCGGGCACACCGCGAAAGAGTTCGCGTCCGTCCGGGTGCCGGGTGATCACTGGCTGCTCAACGGCGACCTGACGACTCTGGCCCACACCATCGGGAGGGCGGCATGAACACGACCCTGGGCAAGACCGGTCTCGAGGTGTCGAGAATCGCCTACGGCACCTGGGAGCTGAGCGGTCATTGGGGAACATTCGACGAGGACGAGGCGATCAACGCCATCCGGCACTCCAGGAACCTGGGCGTGAACGTCTTCGACACCGCTCACGCCTACGGCTGGGGCGCGGCCGAGCGGGTGCTCGGCCGCGCCCTGCGCGACGACCTGAAGCGCCGTAGGGACGAGGTCGTGATCGTGACGAAGGGCGGCATGGGAATCGACGACGACGGCCGTCCCTTCCCCGACTCCGGCCGGGCCATGCTCCGTGCCGGCATCGAGAACAGCCTGACCTCGCTCGGCGTGGACCACATCGACGTCTACCTGGTGCATGTGCCCGATCCCGACTTCCCGTACGACGAGGTCGCCGGATTCCTCCAGGAGTTCGTCGAGGCCGGGGTCATCCGCCACGTCGGCGTCTCCAATTACGACACCGAGCAGATGACCGCCTTCGCGGCAGGACGACCGGTCGAGGTGCTACAAGCCCCTTACAACCTGCTGTGGCGAGAATCCCAGGACACGGTCCTGCCCTTCGCCCGCGAGAAGGGCATCGGTGTGCTGACCTACGCCCCACTCGCCAACGGCCTGCTGTCGGGTGCCTTGACCGGGGAAGAGACGTTCGCGGGCGACTGGCGGGCCTTCTCCGGCAATTTCCGGGGCGAACGATACGAGAAGACCCTCAAGACGGCGAGCAGGCTGGCGACGTTCGCAGCCGGCGAGCTGAACGTGACCCTGCCGCAGCTGGCCGTGGCATGGACGCTGGCGAACGGCGCGGTGGACTGCGCGATCGTCGGCACCCGGCAGGCCGGACACATCGAGCAGGCGGTCCGCGCGGCGGACCTGCGGCTCGGCGCCACCGAGCTCGCGCAGATCGACCATCTCATCAACGACTGACAGCGGAGGCATCGTGGAACCCTGGGACGACTCTTTCGAAACGGTACTCCGGCCGCATCTCATGCTCCTGGAACCGGGTCTGCCCATGGCGGCCGATCTCGACCTGCGTGAGGCGGGACTGGACTCGCTCACACTGATCGAGGTGCTCATAGCCATCGAGACCGCGTACGAGATCGAATTTCCCGACGCGCTGCTCACCGGGGAGACCTTCCGCACGCCCAGCACGCTGTGGACGGCCATCTCCACCGTCCGTGACGTGCCCACCGGGCAGGCGGCGAGCTGAGTGCCGGCGACCAGGAGCACGCCCCGTCTGAGTGTGTTCTTCTTCTCCAGCGCCGACACGGGACCGGTTCCAGACCGCTACGCGTTCATCCTGGAGACCACCGCCCTGGCGGAGGAGCTGGGCTTCGAGGCCGTGTGGGTGCCCGAGCGGCACTTCCATCCGTTCGGCGGGCTGTTCCCCAATCCCGCGGTGCTGGCGGCGGCCCTGGCGGCCCGGACCAGCAGGATCGCGGTCCGCGCGGGCAGCGTGGTCATGCCGCTGCACCATGCCGCCCGGGTGGCGGAGGAATGGGCGATGGTGGACGCGCTGTCCGGCGGCCGGGCCGGCGTGTCCCTGGCCACCGGGTGGAGCAGGGGCGACTTCGTCCTGAGCGACGTGCCGTACGAGAACCGCCGCGAGCACACCTTCGCCGCCGTGGACACCTTGCGGGCGCTGTGGCAGGGCGAGGAGGTTCGCTTCCACCCCGACGGGGCGCCGGTGCGGACGTACCCGGCGCCCACCCGGCGGCGCATCCCGCTGTGGCTGACCGCGACCTCGGGGCCGGAGACCTTCTCGGAGGCGGGCCGGCGCGGCTGCAACGTGCTGACCGGCTTCCTCCAGCAGGACGGCGAGCAGCTGGAACAGCACATAAGCATCTACCGTGCCGCATTCGCCGCGCACCTGCCGGACGGTACCCCGCACGTCACGCTGATGCTGCACACATGCGTGGGCGACACGACGGAGCAGGCGCTGGCCGCGGTCGAGGAGCCGCTGCTCACATACCAGCGGCAGTTCCTCGATCTGCGCGACCGCGACGTGCAGGCGGAGGAGGACGAGCTCACCGACGAGGAGAAGCACGAGCTCGCCCGCTACGCCGCCCGCAAGTACGCCTCCGGCCGCGGACTCGTCGGAGACGTCGACGAGGTCGCACGGCGGTTGCGGCAGTTCGCCCTCGCGGGCGTGGACGAGGTTGCCTGCCTCGTCGACTTCGGCGTCGAGCCTGAGACGGTCTACCAGACGTTGAAGCGGCTCTCCGCTCTCACCTGAACAGGCCGGTGAGCTCCGGCACCTCGCCCAGCTCGAAGTCCGCCACCACGGCCCGCACCAGCAGCAGTTCGATGCCGCGCACGAAACGCTCCAGCTCCGGGACGGGCAGGACCGCAGGGTCGGACGCCACCGAGAACCGGAGTTCGGAGCCCGGGTGCCCGGCGATCGTGAGCAGAAGAAGCTGGTCGCGGGTCCACAGGGCACTGCGGCTGAACCTGGAGCGCGGCAGGGCTGTGTGCACCTCCTGTGGCGACGGCGCTATGGGCCTGGCTCTGGAGTAGCCGCTGTAGTCCTGGACCTGACAGTCCAGCTCGATGGGCTGCCCCCGCCGCCGGCTCGCCCGCTCGACGACGTCGCCGATCAGGTCTGGCGGGTACCACGCATGCCGATAGGCCAGGAGCGACGAGGTCCACGTACTCCTGATCAGCTCGCGGAATGACGCGGCGGGCACATCGACGGAGAACAGCGCCGGCTGTACACAGGTGCTCACCATGTCACGCGCTCCCGGCACTGACCTGTTGGCCGCGAACAGTCCCAGCGCCACCGTGGTGTTACCGGTCCGTGTGGACAGCAGCGCGGCGGCGGCGGCCAGCACGGCGCCACCCGGCGAGACGCCCAGCTCGGCGCCCAGCACCGCGGCGGCCAACCCCGCCGCCGGAGAGCGCAACACGCCGACGGGCGACCAGTTGCCGGGCACAGCCGGCGAGCGGTCAGGGAACATGGTGTGCGGAATCGTGGCCACCGTACGCTCCCAGTACGCGACGGCCCGCGCCGCCGCCCGCTCGCCGACCGGCGAGTCTTCCACGGCCACCTGGTCGAGCGGCTGCATGACGGTGGCGGGCAGCGCGTCCCTCTCACCGGCGAGCAACCTGACGAACGCCTCGCTGGCGACGTCGAGGCCGACCCTGTCGGCGGCCAGGTGCGAGACGGTGAACAGCACAAGCGCCGGTTCACCGGCCCGGGTGATCACGGCCACGCGCAACGGCCACTCGTCGTCGTCGAAGCCGCGTCCCCGGTACTCGTAGCTCAGCCGCTCCGCCAGCCCTCCCTCGTCCTCGCCCGCCTCGTGCAGGGCCAGGCGGTACACCCCCTCACCTGCCACGTGCTGGCGCGGCACCCCACCGGAGGTAACGCCGATCGTGGTGCGGAACGCCTCGTAGCATTCGACCAGGCGCCGTACCGCCTCCGTCACGTCCCCGATCCGGCATTTCTCCGGCACACGGAACAACCGGGTGCTGTTGAAGTAGTAGTGGTGCGGACGGGTGCGTGAGAACTGATGCCACATTTCGCGCTGAGCCCAGGTCAGCAGCCCAGACCGGGCTGTGGGGGCGCGGAAGGCGACGGTGATCTCTCCGGTCGGGGCCGCGTCGTCCACGTCAGGCTCCTGGCGTCCACTCGATCTGGTGCCACGCCTGCGGACCGCTCCACGCGGGAGCGTCCACCACCAGCACGGCGAGTTCGCGCGGGGTGGGATATTCGAGCAGGGCCACGACATCGATCTCCTTGCCCAGCTGGGCCCGCACCCTGGAGCGGATCCGGACCGCGGTCAGCGAGGTCGCGCCGAGATCGTGGAGGTTGCTGTCGAGGTCGATGTCCGACGTCTTCAGCACGCTCTTCCAGATCGCGACCAACTGCTCGGCCACGTCGTCGAGTGTCTTGTCGGATGCGGGCATGGCATTCTCCTTTCGCTTGGTCACCAGTCGAGCGGCCGGCCGTCGCGGTAGAACTGCCCGGTCGGCCCGTCCGGCGGCAGGGTGGCCAGCCACACCGGGGTCACCGCGGCGTCCTCGGGGCTGACCGTGGCGGACGGCCCGCCCATCTCTGTCCGCGTCCAGCCGGGGCAGCAGGCGTTGACGAGGATCCCGTCGTCGCGAAGCTCGTCGGCCATGATCCGGGTCAGCGCGTTCACCGCGCACTTGGAGACCCGGTAGGCGGGGATGCCGGCGCCCATGCTGCTCAGCCGTCCCACGCCGCTGGAGATGTTGACGATGCGACCATGCCGTCGCGCCCGCATGGCGGGGATGACGGCCTGGCTGAGCTGCCAGGTGCCGAGCAGGTTGGTCTCCATCGTCCGCCGTACGACGTCCATGTCGATCGTCTCCGCGTCCTGGCCGTCGTCGACGGCCACCGCCGCGTTGTTGACCAGTACGTCGCAGCGGCCGAAGGTGAGGCGCAGCCAGGTGGCGAACTCGGCGACGCTCGCCGCGTCGGAGATGTCCAGCGGGGCGACGGTGACGCTGTCGCGGTGCTCCTCCAGCCGCGCCGCCGCCACCTCGCCGCGCTCGGCCGACCGGCTGGCGAGCACCACCCGCAGGCCGGCCGCCGCCAGCTTTCGGACGATCTCCAGGCCGAGTCCCCGGTTGCCGCCGCTCACCACGGCCACCCTGCCGCTCATCTCGCCGCCTCTCTCAGCGCCTCGGCCAGCGCCGACTCCAGTTCGGTCAGCCGGGACCCGCCCACCGGGGCACCCGGTGAGGCCACCTCGGCCGTGAGCCCGCCGTCGTTGAGCGAGACCCACAGGCCGTACCCCTCCCGGTACGCCGGAGCCATGGGCACGCGGCGCCAGTCCCGCGTACGGGCAGGGCCGGTGTCCCGGTCGTCGGTGAAGGAGACGAAGCAGCTGACGCCGTGCTCCCGATCGTCGGGCAGGCGCTGCAGGATCCGGGCCAGCGGCAGCTCGTGGTGTTCGAACATGGCCAGCAGGTTCGCCCGGACGCTCGGCAGGGTCGCGGCGAAGCCGTCCGCGACCGGGAAGTAGAGGGGAAGCATGTTGGCGTACCAGCCGAGGGCGTCAGGTGTCTCCAGATCGTCCCTGTTGTGGGTGGCGACCAGCACACCGGCCTCGTGCCGGCCGCTCACCTCCTTCAGCGCGAGGCCGAGGGCGGTGAGAACCCCCATGAAAACGGTGGATCTCTCCTCGCGGCAACGCCGGACGAAAGCGTCGGCCTGCGCCGGGTTCAGGAGCTTCAGCCGCGCGTAACGGCCGCGGGCGAGATCCCAGCGGCCGACGCCGACCGGGAACGGCGGGTGGAGCGGACGGCCCGCCAGCAGTCGCTGGAGGTCGGCGACCTGCGCGTCGAGGGCGGGCCCGTCCGCGAAGCGGCGGTGTTGCGCGGCGCTGTAGGCCAGGTAACCGCCCGGATCCGGCAGGTCCGGCGGGCGCCCGGTCACGGCCGCGTCGTACAGCTCCCGCAGGTCGCGCATGGCGACGGAGACGGACCAGGCGTCGGCGACCAGGTGGTCCATCGACAGGTACAGCAGCGGCCGCTGCGACCGCACCAGCCCGGCCCGCAACAGCGGCCAGCCGAGCACGTCGAACGGCCGGTCCACCTCGGCTCGCACGTGACTCATCGCCTGCTCGTCCCCGCCCGGGACAACCGTGGCCACGCACGGCACCTCGGCGACGGGCACGCTCCTGGCGGACACGATGCCGTCCCTGTGCGCGAAGCGGTACCGCAGTGCCTCGTGACGGGCCGCGAAGGCGGTCACGGCCCGGGTCATGGCGGCGACATCCGCCTCCGCCGGCAGGCGGCACACCAGCGGGATGGTCTTGGCCAGGCCGGCGAGCCGGTCCCCGGCTCCGCAGACGGCGCGTATTCGCCGCGCCTGTGCGTACGATGGCTGGACACCCGTCATGCGGCGAGGTCCTCGGCCACGTGCTCGAGCACCGCGCCGATACGGTCTCGCAGGAAGAGATGGCCGCCGGTGAAGGGGCGCACGCCGCACTCCCGGGTGGTGTGGTGGCGCCAGGCCACCATCTCGTCGAGCCGCACCTCCGGGTCGTCCGTGGCGGCCAGGCAGGTCAGGGGCAGGTCCAACGGGGGTTCGTCGAGGTAGACGTAACGCTCGCACACCTCCAGGTCGGCCCTGATCAGCGGCGCCATCGCCAGCAGGAGCGCCCTGTCGCGCAGCACGGTGACAGAAGGGCCGGCCATCTCGTCGAGCCTGGCCAGGAGCCCCTCATCGGTCAGCGTGCTGGCCTCGGGGCGCCAGGGCGGCAGGTGCGGCGCCCGGTGCCCGGAGACGATCAGCCGCACCGGCTGCGGGCCGCCCGACCGGCGCAACCGCCGGCACACCTCGAACGCCAGCAGGGCGCCCATGCTGTGCCCGAACACGGCGCAGGGAACGTCCAGCAGCGGCCGAACGGCCTGCGCGATGTGCTCGGCCAGCAGGTCCGCCCGGCGGATCGGCGGCTCGCTCCACCGCTGCTCGCGCCCCGGTGGCTGCACCGCCCAGATCTCGGCTTCCAGGTCGCCCGGCAGCCGCCACTCGCCGAACATGGACGCTCCGGCCCCGGCGTAGGGCAGGCAGATCAGCCGTAACGTGGGGCGCGGGGCACCCCCGCAGCGTCGCAACCACGGACCGCGGAACACCTCCGTCTCCGACAGCACGTTCCTCTCCCTCCGGTGTTCTGACGATGGCATCGGCGGCCGCTCACGGCAGGTCCCAGGATCAGGGGACGTCAGAGCGCCCCCGACGTCATGGGCGCGGAGCGAGAACCTGCGGTGCGGGCGCGCGGTTGAGGTAGATCCCGCCGTCCACGACCAGGTTCTGACCCGTGATCCAGCTCGCGGCGGGTGAGCACAGGAACACCGCCGCCGCCGCGATGTCGTCCGGGGCTCCGAGCCTGCCCAAAGGGGTGTCTCCGCCTGCGCCGGCGAATGCCGCCGGCGTGGTCGTCGACAACATGTTGGCGGCCACGCCCTCGGTGGGCACGGGCCCCGGGGCGATGGCGTTGACCCGGACGCCGCGGGGGCCCCATTCGTAGGCCCACGTGGCGGTCAGCGAGACGATCGCCGCCTTGGCCGCGCCGCACGCGGCGAAACCGGGAAAACCACGCTCGGGCACGGGCAACGTGATGTTGAGCACCGCGCCGTGGCGGGCCTCCAGCATGGCGGGCACGAAGCCCCGGGTGAGGTGGAACGTGCCGTACAGGTCGGTGTCCACCACCGCGGCCAGAGCCCGGGAGGTCAGGCGCTCGGCGCGCATGGGGAAGTTCGCCGCCGCGTTGTTGACGACGATGGTGGCCGGGCCGTACCGCTCCTCCACGTAGTCGCGCAGGCGCTGGACGCCGGCTTCGTCGCGGACGTCGCACGGCATGCTGCCACAGTGACGGCCGGTCTCCTCGCCGATCCTCGCCGTGGCGGCGGCGAGCCGTTCGGCCGACCGTGACGTGATCACCACAGTGGCGCCGACCTGGGCGAAGGCCCGGGCCATGCCGTATCCCAGCCCGGATCCGCCGCCCGTGATGACCGCTACCTCGCCTTTGAGCGCGTTCGGCTGGAAGATCTCAAGCACCGTCGCGCCCCTCCGGTTCCACCAGTTGGGCGAGCTCCAAGGCGAGCGCGTCCAGCGTGGAGAACTCGAACAGCGCCCCCGCGCCCAGTTGCGTGCCGAAGCGGGCGTTGATACGGGCGATCAGCTGGACGGCGGTGAGCGAGTTGCCGCCGAGCTCGAAGAAATCCTCCTGGCCGCCGATCTTCTCCAGCCCGAGCGCGGCCGCCCAGAGGCCGCGCAGCACGCGTTCGATCGGCTCCTCGCGCTGATCGGCCCGCTCCTCGTCAGGGCGTTCCGCCTCAGGGGCCTGCGGTCGCGAGGCGTCCGGGTGCCGCTGGTCTCCGACCGGTGCGGCGCCCGCGCGCGGCACCGCCATGGGCCCGCCGGCCGGGGGCAGTCCGGGCGCCTCGACCGGGGCGTCCACCAGGTCGACCAGCACGACAGGCGAACGATCCTGCCTCAGGAGCTCCAGAAAGGCGGTGGCTCCCTCCTGCGGCGTGAGCAGGCCGGTCGGCGGGTCGGCGGCCTCCTGCGGCGTGAGCAGAGCGGTCGGCGGATCGGCGGCCTCCTCACCTCGCCCGGGCGCGGCGAACGCCCCATCCTTCACCTCGCGAATCGTGAACGACTCGGCATAGAAGAGCAGGGCGCCTGTGCGGGAGTCGTAGATGTGGAAGTCGAACGCGCCCGCCGCCTGAGCGCCCGCCGCGGCCCGGCCATGCACGTGGACGTCTCCGGTCAGCGGCCCGAGCACGACCACCCTGCGATAGAGGAAGGGGGCGTAGGCGCGGCCGGGCGGAAGCGTGTGCAGCACCCCACCCGCCGCGTCGACCAGCGCCGGGTGCACGGGATGCGCGGCAAGGTCGTCGTGGAAGCGCTCCGGCAGGACCAGGCGGGCCAGCCGCTCCCCCTCGGCCGCTCTCCCCTCGGACAAGGAGGGCCAGCGCGGTCCGAACGTGATCCACTTGGCGAGCCGGATGTCGACGGGTTCCGTCAGGCGGCCGCGGATGCGGTCCAGCCCTTCGGCCTCGACCGGCTGCACGCCGACGACCAGGCCAGTGGCGTGCTCGGTCCACGGCCCCTGGCCCTGTTCCGGCCGCGAACGCACGACGACGCGATGACCGCCCGGCGACGGCCGGAGATGCACTTCGACACGCCGGGGCCCATCGCCCACCAGCGGCGCCAGGAAGGCCAGATCGCGGATCTCCACCGGCCACGCCCGCTCGTTCACCGACTGGGCCCCGAGAACGGCCAACTGCAGCAGGCTGGTCCCCGGCAGCACGGGCGCCCCTTGAAAGAGGTGATCGTCGAACTCCCAGTCATGCCCAGGCCGCCGGACCACCTCCAGAACCGGGGCCGGGCCGTCGGCGGGGTTCGTCAGCAAGCCGCCGTGCACCGCGCGCCCTTCCGGAGAGCGGGCCAGCATGCCCACCTCGGCCCATCCCGGCCACTGCACGGACACCGTGAAGCGCTCGTCGGAGTGGCGGCCGGTGCTGTGCGCGTCCAGGAAGGCGTTGGCCGCCGCGTAGTCCGCGCTGCCGTACATGCCCGTCAGCCCGGCGACGCTGGAGAAGGACACCAGGAAGTCCAGCGGAGCACGATCGGCGAACACCTCCTCGATCGCCAGCACTCCCCCGGCCTTGGGGCGCAGTACCTCGCGCAGCTCCGCCCCGGAGCGCCGCTCGACGAGACCCCCACCGGGCGTGCCCGCCGCGTGCACCACCCCGTCGATCCGCCCGAACCGCTTTTGCGCCGCGTCCACGACGGCGCCGAGCGCCGCCACGTCCGCGACGTCGCACTCATGGACCTGGACCTCGGCGCCGGAGTCGGTGATCGCCGCCAGCGCGGCCGCCACGTCGTCGCGGTTCTGGAGCCTGCTGGGCGGCGTACGTCCCAGAAGGACGAGGTTGGGGCGCAGTCCCGTCTCGGCCATGGCGCGCGCGACGACCAGACCGAGGCCGCCGAGCCCGCCGGTGATGACGTACGTGCCTCGTCGGCGCAGCCTCGATTCGGTTCGCGCGGGCGAGCCGCTCACCAGCCGGGGTACCCAGCAGGCGGCGCCGCGGACGGCCGCCAGCGGCGGCTCGCCGCCCACGATGACCTCTCCGAGCGTCCGTTCGGACGCCTTGGCCGACACGTCGACGAGCTGGCAGCGGATGGCCGGCAGTTCCTGGGCGGCACTGCGGATCAGGCCGATGACGGCGGCCCTGACCGGGTTCACCGGCTCGCCGCCCGTGACGTCCACCATGCCGCGGGCAAGCACCAGGACCCGCGTCGGCACCCGGTGGCGGCGTTGGAAGGCTGCCGCGGCCTTGAGCATCCCTCGCACCGCGTCGAGAACCCGGGCGACCTGATGCTCGAGATCGTCGGTGTCCAGCTGGTCCACCGGGCCGAGCATGGCGGCATGGGCCAGAACGACCTCCCCCTCGGGCCGGTCCAGGGCGGACAGCCAGTCCTCCGCGACCGTGGGGTCGATCATGGTCGAACCCGAGGCGCCGGGATCGCGGCGGTCCGTGACGCGCCGGGTGCGATAGCCGCCGAGCTGCAGAGCTGCCTGAGCGGCGCGGGCCGCCGATTCGTCGCCGGGAGCGAGCAGGACGGCGACACCGCGGTCGGTCACCCAGCTCGCCGGCTGCGGCGGAACCTGCCGTACCCAGTGCAGCTCGGCGAAGCGCCAGCGGCGGGCCTGTCCAGCCTGCACGGCCGGGTCGGAGGGAACCTGCGCGGGATCGTCCGCAGGGGTCTGCCGCGGGGCCATGGGACTGGCTTCCCCTTGAACTCCCTCCGTGACGGGCTTGCGGTCGATCCAGGCGCGGCGACGCTGGTAGGGGTAGCCGGGCGCGGCGACCCGCCGATGTCTGCGCGCGTCCTGCCGCCAGTACGTCACCGGGACGCCGTCGACCCACAGCTGGGCCAGCGTCTGCTCCAGCACGCCCTCGTCGTCCCCGCGCCCGGTGACCGGCAGCAGCCGGCTCACCGACGACCGGAAGTCGGAGCGCCCGCGCAGGACGGCGGCCAGGGTGGCGCCCGGTCCGATCTCGACCATGTTGGCCGGCCCCTCCGCGAACACAGCCCGCGCGGCGGCGTCGAAGTCCACCGGCCGGACCAGTTGCCGGGCCCAGAAAGCGGCGGAGGTGGCTTCACCCGTGCCAAGCTCGGTGCCCGTGTCCGCCGAGATCACCCGCGTTGTGGGTTCGCGCAATGTCATGGTGCTCAGGACGGCCTCGAACTCCTCCGCCGCCTCCGCCATCGCCGAGGAGTGGAAGGCGTGCGAGGTGTTCAAGATCCTGGTACCGATCTCCTGTGCGGCCAGCTTCTGAGCGAGATCGGCGATGACGTCATCGGGGCCGGCCAGCACGATCTGCGCGGGCGCGTTGACCGCGGCGAGCGTCACGTCGTGCGGCAGCAGTCCGGCGACGGCCTCCGTGTCCGCGGACACCGCGAGCATGGAGCCACGCGGCATGCGCTGGATGCACCGGGCCCGCGCGGCGACCGCCCGCAGCCCTGTCTCGAAGTCGAACACGCCGGCGACCGCCGCCGCCACCAGCTCTCCGAGACTGTGCCCCACCAGAGTGACGGGGGTGACGCCCCACTGCATGAGGCAGTGCGCCAGCGTGTACTCGCCCACGTACAGGAGTGGCTGGGCCACCTCGGTCTCGGCCAGCTCGGCAGGATCGTCCGCGGACAGCCACAGCGCGCGCAGGTCACGCTCCAGCAGCGGCTCCAGCACCTCGAAAGCCGCGTCACAACCCTGGCGGAACATCGGCTCGGTCTCGTACAGGTGCCGGAACATACCCGGCCGCTGCGCGCCCTGCCCGGGGAAGGCGAAGACCGTGTCCCTGATGACCCCGTCCCAGGTGCGGACCCTCGCGGGATCGCGCAGCCCCGCGGCGGCGTCGGCGGGGCCGGCGGCGAGCAGGGCGCCGCGTACCGGCAGGCGGGTGCGGCCCACCCGTAGCGTGTGGGCGGTGTCGGCGAAACGGCCGGCGTCCAGCCGCTCGAAGTGGCCGGCCAGGCGCTCGCGCAGCGCCGTTTCCGCCGTATCCGTGCGGGCCGACCAGGTCAGGATCTCCCGAGGCTGTACGCGCTCCGTCCCCTTGTCCGTCTCCGGCTCCGGCTCTGCGGGGGGTGCCTCCTGCAGGACGATATGCGCGTTGGTGCCGCCGATGCCGAAGGAGCTGACCCCGGCCCGGCGCGGCCGGCCGTCGTCCGGCCATTCCCGCAGCCGGGTGTTGAGGTAGAAGGGCGAGTCTTCCCAGTCGGTCTCGGGGGTGGGGGTGGAGACGTTGATGCTCGGCGGGATGAGGCGCCGGCTCAGGACGAGTGAGGCCTTGATGAGCCCGGCGATCCCGGCCGCCTGCCCGAGATGCCCGATGTTGGACTTGACCGAGCCCAGACCGCAGTATTGCGTGGGCAGCGGCTCGGGGGCCGCCGTCTGGTATGCCTCGATGAGCGCGGTCAGCTCGATCGGGTCACCGACCTTGGTGGCGGTGCCGTGCGCCTCCACGTAGCCGATGTCGCCCGGGGTGATGCCGCTGGCCGCCAGCGCGTCACGGACGCACTCGCTCTGGCCCGCGATGCTCGGAGCGGTGAAGCCGACCTTGCGCGATCCGTCGTTGTTGATGGCCGAGCCGAGGATCACCGCATAGACGGTGTCGTCGTCCCGCAAGGCGGCCGAGAGCGGTTTGAGCAGGACGGCGCCGACGCCGTCGCCGAAGTTGGTGCCGGTGGCGTCCACGTCGAACGATCGGACGATGCCGTCGTGGGCGGCCAGTCCGCCGGCCATCGGCATGTACCCGCGGTGATAGGGGAACTCGATGTCCACGCCGCCCGCGATCACCATCTCGCAGTCTCCGGCCCGTATCGCCGTGCACGCCATGTGGACCGCCGTCAGGGAGCTGGAGCAGGCGGTGAGTACGGTCGCGCTCGGCCCGCGCAGGTTGAGCTTGTAGGAGATGAACGTGGAGAGATAGTCGGGCGAGGTGGCGACGTCGATCGCCGTGTAGCCGACGCTCTCGACGAGATCCTCGTCGCGCTCGATGTAGTCGTAGCGGTAACGGTTGATGTTGGTCGCCGCGAACAACCCGATGCGTCCCTGGTAGTCGGCCGGGTCATAGCCGGCGTGCTCCAGCACGCTGTGCGCCGTCTCCAGCATCAGCCGGTACTGGGGATCGCGCAGTTCCGCCTCTCTGGGCGTCAGCTCGAAGAGGTCCGCGTCGATCGCGTCGGCGTCAGGGATGATCGGCCGTCGGCGCACGTAGTCAGGGCGGCCGATCAGCTCCGGATCCTCGTGGTAGCGCAGCAACTCCTCGTCGCTCAGCTCGGTGAGGCAGTCACGCCCGGCGACCAGGTTTCCCCAGAATTCCTCGATGTTGTCCGCACCTGGGAAGCGCCCCGCCATACCGACGATAGCGATCGGTTCTGCCTGGGCCATGCGCTACCTCCGCTGTCGATGCCGCCACGCCAGGGCGATTGTGGCTCGCCCGTTGACGGCTTTTCACGTCCCGCAAACCTGCGACGGCCCGATCAGCCTGCCTCGGTGACCTGCCCCAGCAGTGCCGCGCGCGTGAGCTCGGCTTTGTTGCCGGCCCCGAGCTTGGCGCGGATCCGTTTGACGTACGTGTCGACGGTGTGCCTGCTGATGCCCAGCCGGGTGGCGATCTGGCCGTGGGTGAGCCCCTGGGAGATCCGCCGCAGCACCTGCTTCTCCCGCTCCGAGAGGGCCGACGAGTCGCCCGCGGCCGCGTCGTCGGGCTCGACCGGCCCGTCGTTCCTGGCCGGCGCCCCTGTCGTGACCTCGCGGATTCCGTTGACGAGGACGTCTTCCGGCGCCGTCTTGCTGAGGACGAGCGAAGCGCCGGCCTTGATGAAGGCGACGTCGCCGAACGACCGGTGCGTACGAAGGACGATCACCGAGGTGTACGACGCGAGGCGCGAGACATAGCCGAGGGAGTCCTCGGCCGGCAGCACGGCCGGATCGACGAGGAGTGCGTCGGCCCGCCACGGAATACGGTCGGTCAGAGAACTACGCACGTCGAGCACCTTCATCCCGGCATTCGACAGAACGTGCGTCAGGCCCACGATGAAGATCGGTGATGCGTCCAGGATCTCAACACGGATCACAAAGCCCCCAAAGGTTCCGTCTCGGAACGGCAACGAGCGCTGCCGGGGTTCAGGCTGTCCGGAACAAATGGAGTGATTGTTGAGAGAACCTTGATCGCCTGGTCAGGCCATCTGCCATCGCAGACCGTTTTCAGGCGTTTCGGTCCCAGGGCAGGCGGGCGACTACCGAGCGTCCCGACTCGGCGAGTAAGCGCACCGTGGGGTAGCGGTAAAGGTCGGTGAGCGACACGGCCAGGCCGAGGGCACGCAGGCCGGGGAGCACCTGGGCCAGCATGAGGGAGGAGAATCCGGCCTCGAAGAAGTTGACATCGAGATCGATCGGCCGGCGTTCGGCGAACAGCGCGTGGACCCGCTCCAGGAGCTCCCGATCAGCCATCGCCCTACCTGCCTCCTGTGTGACGGCGTGCAGCGCCATGGTGGCGACATCTCCGGGCCGGGACCTGTCCCCTGTAAACGCGACTGATCGCCGCAGCACCAAGCCGACATGATCGAGACCACGATGGATGTGGATGGAGAGCTGGCGCGGCGATTCGGGAGCCCGCTGTACGTGTACCGGCTCGATGACGTCGAGGCCGCGGTGTCCTGCCTGCGGGACGAGCTCCCGGACGGCTCGCTCCTGTACTACTCGCTGAAGGCGAATCCGCATCCGGACCTCGTCGCTCACCTGCGCGCGCGAGGCTGCCACGCCGAGATCAGCTCTCCAGGTGAACTGGCCGCGGCGCGGCTGGCCGGATTCGACGGCCGCGGGTGCCTCTACACCGGCCCGGCCAAGACCTCCCAGGAGATCACCGCCGCCCTCGACGCCGGAGTCGAGCTCTTCTCGGTCGAGTCCGCCACGGACTTCGCCCGCGTCGCCCAGGCCGCCTCGGACTCAGGGGTGACGGCACGCTGTCTGCTACGCCTGGCCACCTCGCCCACGGGCCCCGCGGGACTGCGGCTGGCGGGAGCTCCCTCGCAGTTCGGCATGGAGGCCGCCGGCCTGCTCGCCGAGCCCGGCCGCTTCGCGGACACGGACGGCGCCCGCGTGGTGGGCCTGCATTTCTTCCCCGCCAGCAATGTCCCCGACGAGGACGGGCTGATGTCCGCATTCACCGCGGCCATCGCCCTGGCTGCCTCGCTCCGGGAGAGCGGCCTTCGCCTCGACCAGGTGAACCTGGGAGGTGGCTTCTCCGCTCCCTATGCCAGGCCGGGCGAACGGCCGCGCCATCCCGGGTTGCGGCGTCGCCTGAGCGCGGAGCTCGACGCCCGGCTGCCCGGCTGGCGCACGGGCCGCCCTGTCATCGCCTTCGAGTCGGGCCGGCATCTGGTGGGCGGGTGCGGGCGGCTCATCTGCACGGTCGCCGACGTCAAGACGCGGGGCGAGCACACGTTCGTCCTGCTCGACAGCGGCGTCAACCATCTCGGCGGCCTGTCGGGCATCGGGCGCATGCTGCCCGGCGCCGTGCCTCTCGCCGACGGGGGCACCTCCGGCGGGCTCGTCACATTCGCGGGACCGTTGTGCACGACCGCCGACGTCCTGTCCCGGCGCGCTCCGGCAGGGCCGCTGTCTCCGGGTGACTTCGTGGTGTTTCCCAACGTCGGCGCGTACGGCCTCACCGCCAGTCTCGTGGCCTTCCTCGGCCGCGCCGCCCCGGCCGAATTGGTGCTTCGCGGCACCGAAATCGTCTCGGTGTCCCACCTGACCATTTCCCGGACCTACGACTGACGTGCCGCGAGCGCTTCCGCCAGCGAGGTACGCCAGTGGGGCAACGGACCGAGCCCGGCTTCTCTCCAGCGACCCTGCCCGAGCACCGTGTACGGAGGGCGCGGCGCCGGCCCAGGGGAGGCCGCGACGCCGATGGCACGCACCCTGCGCGGATCCGCGCCCACCAGCCGGAACACCTCCTGGGCCAGCTCGAACCAGCTCGCGTGACCGGAGCCCGCGGCATGCCACACGCCACCTGCCCGCCGGTCACGCAGGCCGAGCCGCCCCAGCAAGATCAGACGCGCGGCCACCTCGGCCGACCAGGTCGGCTGGCCGTACAGGTCGTCGACCACCTCCACGATCTCCTGTTCGCGTTGCAGGCGCAGCATGGTCTCGACGAAGCTCGCCCCCCGCCGACCGTACAACCATGCCGTCCTGACCACCGAAGCCCGCGGCCCCAGCAGTTCCATGACGGCCCGTTCGCCGGCGAGCTTGCTGCGCCCATAGGCGTTCAGCGGCCGGGGAGCCGCATCCTCTGCGTACGGGACGCGGGCATCGCCCGGGAAGACATAGTCGGTCGAGACGTGCAGCAGCCTCGCGCCCACGGCCGAGCACGCCTCGGCCAGATACGCGGCGCCGTCCCCGTTCACGCGTGTCGCCCATGCCTCGTCCGCCTCGGCGGCGTCGACTCCGGTGTAGGCGGCGCAGTTGACGACGACACGCGGGCGGGCGGAGGCGACCGCGTCGAGCACCGCGCCCCGGTCGGTGATATCGAGCTCGGCACGCGACAGTCCCCGCGCGGGCACCCCGTCGGCGGCCAGCCGGCTCAGCACTTCACGGCCGAGCAGGCCACCGCCACCCGTCACCAGCCAGTCCATCATTCACATCCCAGTAGTGATGATCACATCCACGACAAGGGAACGGGATGGGGAACCTTGCACACAAGACCAGCGACATCCCCTCGTACTACTCTGCCCAGCACGCCCCCGCGGTGAGCGGCGCGGGCCCACCGCCGTCGTAGTGCTCTGGAAGGGTGGAATTGGACCGCAGCCCGATGACCCTGGCCCGGCCTCGCTCGCGGCTCGCGAGTCTGCGGAACGCCTGGCGATCACTGCCGAGGTCAAGCCACGTCCGGTTCGCCCGGCTGGCGCTGCGCGCCAGCCGGACATGGTTCGCCGCGACGCTGCTGGCCACGCTGCTGGCCGCCACCACGCCGCTGGCGACGCCCATGGTCACGGGTGCCTTGATCGGGGAGGTCTCCGCGTGGCAGGCGAGCGCCGCCACGCCCGGCTCCACCGCTCTGTGGTGGGCGGCGGCGATCGGCGCCTGTCTCCTCCTGCAGTGGCTGGCAGCGTCGCTGCTCCGCGTCGCGGCCGCCGCTCTGGGCGAGCGGGTCGACACCATGCTCCAGCGTGGCCTGATGAAAGCGGTCATGACGTCCGACGGCATAGAGCACCTCGAAGACCCGGCCACGATCGATCTGATCAGCGTCGGCCGTGAGACCTTCCGCAGTTCGTGGGGGCGTCCCGGGCAGCTGGCCGCCACCCTCAGCGGCATGGTGGCGGGGCGAGCGATGATGATCGGCGCGTCACTGATCCTCGCCCGATTCCAGATGCCCTTGGCCGTGGCGCTGCTGGCGGCCGCACTGTGGACCGCCCGCGAGGAAAAGGTCGCCTCGCGGCAGGAGGCGGCGCACCACTACGGCAGCACCGAGCTGAGCCGGCGCATGGATTACCTGCACGAGCTTGGCTCCACACCGCCCGCGTCCAAGGAGGTACGCGTCTTCGGGCTGTCGGGACTCCTCCTTGACCGCTTCACCTCGACGTGGCGCCGCTCCATGGACGGCGTGCTCAC
Source organism: Nonomuraea purpurea (assembly GCF_042650645.1). Lineage (NCBI taxonomy): Bacteria > Bacillati > Actinomycetota > Actinomycetes > Streptosporangiales > Streptosporangiaceae > Nonomuraea > Nonomuraea purpurea. The sequence continues at coordinate 21,281 of NZ_JBHSBI010000047.1, read as the reverse complement.
TTCCCTGCCCGTCCGCCCGCTGCTCGCGACCACCGCTCTGGCCACCGTGGTCATCGGCGGCCTGGCCTGGATCGTCTCTGCGGCGGTCGCCGGCCGGCTCTCGCCGGAGGCCGCCGCGGTCCAAGCGCAGGCGCTGATGGTGTGCCTCGCGGGCATGCGGCTGTCCTCCTGGACGGGACTGCAGACGGAGCTGGCCACAGCCACGCTGCGGCGCTACGAACGTGCGGCGGAAGCGGCAGCGGCGGCCCGGCCTGCCGCACGCAGCGATGGCCGCCTTCCGGCCAGGACGGGCCCGGATGACCTGCCTCGTGAGGCGATCCGGTTCGAGGGAGTGTCGTTCTCCTACCCTGGCGGCGGCGAAGCGCTGCGCCACCTCGATCTGACGGTGCCCGCGGGGCGATCGCTGGCCGTCGTCGGAGCCAACGGAGCGGGCAAGACCACGCTGATCAAACTGCTGTGCCGGATGTACCGACCGTCCGACGGTCGCATCCTCGTGGACGGCATGGACCTGGCCTCGTTCGACCCCGCCGCCTGGCGCCGCCGCCTGGCCGCGGTCTTCCAGGATTCCATGCGCTTCCCGCTGACCGCGCGCGCCAACATCGCCTTCGGGCGGCCTCACCTGGCAAGCGACCAGGCCGGCATCGAGGCCGCCGCCGTCTCCGCCGGCATCGCCGACGACGTGGCCGGCCTTCCCCATGGGTGGGACACGCCCCTCTCGTCGGAATATGCCGGCGGCAGCGACATGTCCGGCGGGCAGTGGCAGAAGATCGCCCTGGCCCGTGCCCTGTTCGCCGTCCACCACGGAGCCGGCGTGCTGATCCTCGACGAGCCGGCCGCCCACCTGGACGCCCGTTCAGAGGCCCGCCTCCATGACGAATTCCTGGCGCTGACCGAAGGGCTGACCACCGTCATCATCTCCCACCGCTTCTCCACCGTCCGCCGTGCCTCCTCCATCGCCGTGCTCGATGAGGGACGCGTCGTCGAGCAGGGTTCCCATGACGAGTTGATGGCACTCGACGGCGCGTACGCGCGAATGTTCCTGCTGCAGTCGGCCAGGTTCGCCGACGCCGGAGCGCCTGAGGTGAGGTCGGGATGACAGGTTGGCTGCGCACGGGGCGGCTGACGCTCGGCATCAGCCGCGAGATCGGTCTGGCCCTGTGCCTGCTGCACGCTCTGGTCGGCGCGTGCTCGTTCCTGTCGCCCCTGCTCCTCGCTGTGGGCCTGCGTCCCCTGGTGGACGGCGCGGCCGCGAACGACGCGTCCCAGGCGGTCACCGGCGCCGTGTTGACCGGACTGGCACTCCTGCTGGATATGCTGGCGCCCACCGGATACCGCTGGGCGACCATCCGGATGCGTGAGCGATCCACCATGGTCGTTCAGCGGCGACTGCTCGCCCTCTCTGTCAGGGCGCCGCGGTTGGAGCACTTCGAGCGTCCCGAATACTGGGACCGCTTGCAGCTGCTCAAACACGGCGCCGAGACCCTGGCCAACGGTCTGTCGCTGGTCGTGGTGGGGCCCATCGTGCTGATCCAACTCACCGCCACCACCGTGTTGCTGGGCGGGTTGCACCCGCTGCTCTTCGCCGTGCCAGTCGTCGCGATACCGGCCGCCCTGCTGAATCGGCGCGCCGAGGCGATCAACCGGAACGCCGAGCTCCGGACCGCGGCGGAACGCCGTACCACGCAGGACTTGTTCACCCTGGCCACGACGGCGGCCGCCGGTATGGAGGTGCGGCTGTACGGGCTGCGCCAAGAGCTGCTCAGCCGGCACCGTCAGGCGGCGCGCGAGGTGCACCGTCGCACGGAGGCGGCCCTGCTCCGGTCCACCGCCGTCGGCGCCGGGGGATGGCTGCTGTTCGCGGTCGTCTATGTGGGCGCGGTGGTCCTGGTGTTGTCGCAGGCCGTGGCCGGGCGGAGCACGCCCGGCGACGTGGCGATGGCTCTCGGACTGGCGGGCGCCGTGGTGTCGGCCTCGGGACGCCTGTCGGACATGGCCATGTCGGTCATGCGCGTGCGGACGGTGTCCGATCACTACCACTGGATGGAGGAGCAGGTGCCGCGGACCCCCCGCGATCGGCTCCTGCCGACTCCCGAACGTCTGACGCGGGGCGTCGAACTCCACGACGTCACCTTTTCCTACGCCGGCGCCGCGCGCCCGTCGCTCTCCGGCTTCTCACTGCGGCTGCCTGCCGGCTCCATCGTCGCCGTCGTCGGTGAGAACGGCGCGGGGAAGAGCACCCTGGTCAAGCTGCTCTGCGGGATGTACCAGCCGGATGAGGGGCAGGTGACGATCGACGGCGCCGATCTGGCCGCCATCGACCTCACGGCCTACCGGGAACGGGTTACCGCAGCCTTCCAGGACTTCGTCCGGTTCGAGTTCCCGCTCAAGGAGAGTGTGGGCGTCGGCCATCCACCTCTCATGGGCGACGACGCGGCCGTGCGGACCGCGCTGGCTCGGGCAGGCGCCGCCTCCTTCGCCGAGCGGCTGCCCCACGGACTGGAGACGCAGCTCGGCCAGACATGGCAGGAAGGCGTGGACCTGTCCGGCGGGCAGTGGCAGAAGCTCGCCCTGGCCAGATCGATGCTGCGGCCGTCACCGCTCCTCGTGATCCTGGACGAGCCCACCGCCTCGCTCGACCCACAGACCGAACACGCCCTCTTCGAACAGATGGCGGCGGATGCCCGGGCCGGGCGGGCCGACGGACGGGTCACCATGCTCGTCTCCCATCGGTTCTCCACCGTGCGGATGGCCGATCTGATCGTGGTGCTCGACCGGGGGCGGATCGCTGAGCAGGGGACCCATGAGCAGCTCGTCGCCAAGGGCGGTCTGTACGCCGAGCTGTACCAGCTGCAGTCCCGCGCGTACCGGTGATGACGTCAGGCCCGCTCCAGAATCTGCCGGTAGGAGGCGATCGTCCTGCCGTACCCGCGTGAGAAGAACGCGTGCAGGTTGAGGACGTCCGGCCGAGGCCAACGTTCGGCCAGGCGAGCCAGGCCGCTCCCGTCGGCGAACGCGCGGGGGTCACGCCGGTGTTCGATCAGGATGCTGGTGGCCCGCGGGTCCAGCTCGATCCGCACGCCCGCGTCGATCAGCTTGAGCCCGAGGTCCTGATCCGAGTTGCCGCCCGGCACCGTCTCGTCCAGGCCCCCGATGCGCAGGAGGGCGTCGCGTGCGATGGAGTGGTTGCCCATGCGGACGCTCAACCACCGCAGGTCCGTACGATCGCTGCGTAGTTCCTCGTACATGTCCGCGAAACTGGGGGTGAGCGCCGACAAGCGGTAGAGCTCGGCGAAGCGGGTGCGCACGTCCGCGGGTGTGATCGTCCAGTCGGTGAAGCCGAGCTGCTCGGCGGCCTCCCGGATGTCGGCGAAGCCGAGAAGGGTGCCGAAGAGCCGCACTGCCAGGTCGCCACGCGGGTGCAGGCTTCCTGAGCTGATGTTCCTGAACAGCACGCCGTAGACATACTGGCGCTCGACACCGCAGACATAGGCGCCGGCCATGCGGCCGGCCTGTGCGGTGAGGTGAGCGGCGACGCAGTCCGGCGCGAGCATCGAGTCGTCGGTCGTGAGCAGGACATGCCGGCCTCGGGCCGCGTCGATCCCCGCATTGTAGGCCGCCGTCTGACCGTGCGACGGACCCGTGTTGCGTATCGTGCGCGGGCGTATCGACAGATGCCGCCGCGCGAACTCACCGACGAGCGCGTCCAGGTCGAGGTCGCTGCCATCGTCGACGACGACGACCTCGAAGGCGCTGCGCGGCGCCGTCTGGCAGTCGAGGGCGACGAGGCACAGCCGCAGGAGCGCCCCGCGCATCTCGCGCCCGAGCGCACCACCGAGCTTGACGGGGATGACGACGGTCAGTTGCGGATCTCTCATCGTGACGCGCCTCCGGACAGATACGGCTCCCGGACGACGACCGTCCCGGACGGCGTGCTCTCCACGATGGCCGGCGCGCTCGTTCGGACGGCCTGGATGAGGTCTCGACGCCTTACGTTGCCGGCGAGCAACGTCGCAGCGGCCGCGGAGCCCATGTTGAACAGCAGGTCCACAGCTGAGAGGCCGGGTACGAAGGCCCCGTGCCGCTGCGGGTAGTCGGGCACGCGATAGCGCTGGTAGAAGACGGAGATCTCTTTGGCGAGGAACTCCTCTTCGATCAGATAGTCGTGACCGTTGACGCCTGACACGTACACCCCGGCGGCGGTGCGCAGGCAGTGGTCGAGCACGAGCCTGGATCCGCGGCCCGACTGCCCGAGCTCACTGGCCAGCACGATCTCGACGTCGATGCCGAAGATCCGCATCAGGCGCTCGATGATCGCCAGGTTGAGCTGGACCACTCCGGTCCAGCGCCGCCCCAGGTAGAGGTCCTCGAACACCGGCGCGTACCGCGGCCAGAACGGGGTGCCGGCGTAGCAGTGGCGCAGGCTCTCCCAGTGTCGATGCTGCCAGTCCTCCACGTCCGAGTCGATCACCAGGTCGCACAGCCGGCGCGACGCGGATCGCGACCAAGCCAGGGGGACGGTGATCCAGAACGGCCCGTTCGCCCCTTTGACGCGGTTCCGGTTGATCCAACCCTTGCGGGAGAACGCCACGGTGTCCATCACGACGAAGACATCAGCCAGGGCCAGCTTGTGAAACAGCCCCGGCCAGGGCAGATACGTGGGTTGCTGGCAGGTGACGATCGGACCCATCAGGCGTACCGGGGGTCGGCCAGCAGGCTCCCCTGCGCGTTCTCCGTGGCGTTGTGGGCATGGACGGAGTCGAAGAACTGCCTCTCGTCGAACAGCCACGGCCGGTCGCCACCCTCGGCGAGGTGGCGCTCGCGCAACTGCCGATGCGAGCCGCCATAGGCGCTGGGCCATTGGATGCCGCCCTGGCAGTAGGAGCAGTCGATGAAGTAACGCGGTTCGTCCTCTCCCCCTGGCTTGGGGATGCGGGCGTGGAACATCGCCGAGTTCATGAACACCGCAGAGCCCGGCGGCAGGTCATCGATCACGACGGCGCCCGGCAGCTTCTCCCACCCCATGTGCCACAACGCGCGCTTGCTGGCGACCGAGCGGTGGGTGCCCGGTGCGAGCATGAGGTCTCCGACGCTCCCGTTGAGACCGTTCAGGTAGGTCAGGACGTGCACCATCAGGTGGGATCGGTTGGTCTGCGGGTACTGGTCGTAGTCGTGGTGCCAGGGCAGGCCACGGGTGCCGGCGTCGTGGCGGGCGGCGTTGATGTGGTGGAACACGTACCGCGATCGGGCGGGGTCGTCGGGAAGGTCCAGCACCGGAGGGGGACCTCCCGCGAGCGTCCACTCCGCCCTGGGCCGCCACGAGGCCATGATCTGATCGAGGACCCGCAGGACACGGGGGTGCCAGGTGAGCCGCGCGATGCTGGGCAGCTCGTGCGCGCGTTGTCTGCCGGGGAGCTGATGGAGCAGCGGGGAGCGCACCAGGCGGCTCACCCGCTCCCGGGCACGGGGGGTCAGATTCTGTCCGAGCGGCTTGCCCCCGTTCTCCCCTGCCGCCAGAGTGTCGATGTCCTCCTTCAAGGCCGCTATCTCGTCCGCATCGAGGATCGGCACTACGAGGTAACCCTCGTCGAACGCGCGTAGATCCGCATCGGAGAGCTCGATGTCCGCCTGTGGCATAGCCAACTCCTTCGATTTGCGCGGGCTTGGCCTCAGTCCCTGGTCAGCAGGTGCAAGGCTTCGGCCGTCATCCATTCCGGATTGTTGTCGCTCCTGTACTCGAAGCCGGGAGCGACCGGTCTTCCCCGCTGGCCCGCGTAAACGTCGGACAGTTTGAGGCCCCACGATTCGTGGAACGCGGGCTGGATCACGAAAAAGTTGTCGAACTCCAGGGTCTGACCGGATTCGTCGGCCGGTATGAGGACCTCGTGGATCTTCTCCCCCGGCCGGATGCCGGTGATCTCCTGCTCGCACTCGGGCGCCACGGCAGTGGCCAGGTCGACCATCCGCATGCTCGGCTGCTTGGGGATGAACACCTCGCCGCGATCCATCATGGTGAGCACGCGGAGCACGAAGTCGACCCCCTTGTCCATGGTGATCCAGAACCTGGTCATCCGGGCGTCGGTGATCGGGAGCCTACCGGTCTTGCGGCGCTCCTTGAAGAACGGGATGACACTGCCGCGGGAGCCGACCACGTTCCCGTAGCGGACGACCGAGAAGCGGGTGCCGCCCTCTCCCACGAGGCTGTTCGCAGCGACGAACAGCTTGTCGGAGCAGAGTTTCGTCGCGCCATAGAGATTGATGGGGTTCGTGGCCTTGTCGGTCGACAGCGCGACCACCCGATCGACCCCGCTGTCGATCGCGGCGTTGATGACGTTCTCCGCGCCGAGCACGTTGGTCCTGATGCACTCGATCGGGTTGAACTCGGCGATCGGGACGTGCTTCATGGCGGCCGCGTGCACGACGACGTCCACATCGGCGAACACGCGTTGCAGGCGGCCGGGGTCGCGGACGTCACCGACGACGTAGCGCACGGTCGGTCCGTGGACCTTCTCCGCCATGTGGAACTGCTTGTACTCGTCGCGCGCGAGGATGCTCAGGCGCCGTGGCGCGAACTCCTGGATGACGCGCCGGACGAACGACTCACCGAACGATCCGGTGCCACCGGTCACCAAAATGGACTTGCCATACAAGTCATAGGGGGCACTGTTCACGCCCTGCTCGCTTCCGGTAGTGGATGGCCGTGGTCATGGTCAGATCGGCGAACGGGAGGCTGCGCCCGGCTTCTCGTCGGAGAAGAGCCGCTCGACGATGTCCGTCGCGGACCAGCTCAGTGCCTGCGCGCGGTCGATCGCGCCGTACTCGATGAGAAAGCGCTCGTCGACGTCGCCCGCGTGGGCCAGGTCGGCGAGGACGCTCGCGGGAGCGGTCGAGGGGTACAGGCGTTCGGCGTTCGCCAGGGCGAAGTAGACATGCTTGGCCGCGCCCGCCCGCTCCGCCGTCGCGACCAGCAGATCCCAGTCGAGGCCCTCGTGAGCCCGCACCACCGCCGCGATGTCGACGTACTGCAGAAGTCTCTGGTGCTTGCCCCGCTCGATGTAGCGCAGCGTGGTGGACTCCTTGTACAGGTGCGCGGCGACGTCGATGAGGAAGTGCTCGGCACGGAGGACCGGCACGGATCCACCCTCCACCTCGACGAGCGAGGCCGCGGCCAGCAGCGATTCGGCGGGCAGGTCACAGCCGCTCGCGGGGAGAAAGAGATCGAAACAGACGTCCACCGTGATCGCCGGGAGGCACCTGTCCCCGTACGGCCGGTGATAGGGCGGCAGGTTGTTGACGTGGACGTTCCAGAAGAGGGACTGACGCCGGGAGAACGGCTGGACCTCGGCGCGTGAGTCGAGGCGCCCGGCCTGGTATCCCTCGTCCTGGAGCGCTTCGGCCACCTCCTCCGCCGCGGCACGCGTGACGAACAGGTCGATGTCGTTCATCGGCCGCAGTCCGGCGTCTTTGTAGACCGCAGGTGTGAGGTAGGCGCCCTTGCGGACCGCGACATCGATGCCCTTGCCGCGGAGCAGGCCGGCCAGGCGCACGGCCTCGGCGACGAGGACACGGTTTCGGCGCTCGTTCGCGGCGTAGGCGGCGAGGAGCGCGTCGAGTACATATTCGCACCGGCTCTCCTGCTCGAACCAGCCTGCTTGGGACATGGCGACACCGACCACGGCGGCGACCCGGTGCCGGAAGGCGGTGTCGAGGAAGAGCGCCCAGTCGAGGGCTGCCGGGTCACCCCCTTTCGGTGGGCAGTCCGCGCCAGGAGCGGACGCTTTCAGGATGAGGTCGACTTCGGGCCGCATGCTCATCTCACCTTCTCGCTGGACTGGCCCGGGCGCGCTCGACGCAGCGGGCTGTTCTTCGGCGGAAGGTGCCGGGCCAGGTGGTCGATGGGCCCGTCCACGAACCGGGCGCGCACTTCAAGATCCGCGCACTCAGCCAGCCATGATGCCGCCTGCGGGAATTCCAGGAGCGCGTCGGAGGCCCGCCAGCGCGGGTCGTAGGTGAGGGCGAGCATGAAGCGGCACTGGTCCGTGGTGTTCGGCATCCCTCTGTGCCAGAGCCGCGGATCCCGGATGATCACACTCCCCGGCTCCGTCACCGCACGCACCGGCGGACGTTCGCGCATGCGCGCCTGCACCATCGGCTCGGGAACGGTAAGACCGACCCTGCGATTGACCTTCCGGCTCACCTCGGCTTGCCGCGCGGCGCGCATGTACTGCAGCGCCCGTGAGATTCCTTCGTCGGCCGTCGCCGAGAACTGGCACAACCTCGTGTCGAGATGGGTACCCGGCCACAACTCGATCGCGCCGCGGGACTCGTCGGTCGCCGATAGCGGGATGTTGACGGTGAGGCGGGCCGGCGGATGGGCCTCGGAGAGCCCTGGCCAGCGCTGTCCTTCGTCCACGTGGACAGCCTGAGCAACGGAGCCGGGGAGATTGGTGTTGTTCGTGTAGCCGGTCAGTTTGAGCGGCTGCCCCATCGCCGTCTGGCAGACACGCAGGACGAACGGGTTGGTCAGAACCTCGGGCCACAAGAGGTCCGCACGCGGTGGCGGGTCCTGCTGCAGGTGCCCGGCCGAGAAGTTCTCCGCACGCTCCGGCCTGCGCAGGAGCACCTCGAGATCGTCCGACATCGTGGTGGCGAGCCGGTCGAGCCGCTCGGGATCCACCGCCCCGGCGACGATCACGGCCCCGTCGCGTAGCAGGGACCCGACGGCGAACGCGACCTGGTCGGGGTCCGGATTCACCGCTCCGCTCTCGGCGCCCGCAAGTTGCACGCGCGCGATACCGTCCATCTCACACCCTTTCTGACTGGAGGCGTCTCGTCCACAGCGTGGTGAACCCATTTCGTGAGCGCGTCACGACGACTCGGCCGCCCGCTTTTCCCCGGGCTCCCAGAAAACTGCGAAACGCAGCTGAGCTGCGAGCGACTCGGTCCGCCATTTCTCGGGGCGGCTTTCGGAGCGTAGATATATTCCGTCGCCGGTGATACGGAAATGCGCGGAAATCCCCAGCCGGGTGAGCGACGACTCCACGCTCTCCCGGTCGGGAACGGGCGGCCGGCCGCATGCCGACAGTTGCTCGGGCGGGCACAGCCCCATGCACTTGGGCCGTCTGCCGGTCGCGGCGTCGTACATCCTGGTCGCCTCGACGTTGGGCACCGCCGAGCCTTTCAGCCGTGTCAGCATGGTGGTCAGCCCGCACGACTGGTCGCCCACGAGCGTGCTGGTCAGCCCCAGCCGTGCGTGGATGCCGACGATGCGGTCGACGAGCTCGGGCGGGAAGTGTTTCTCGTCGTCACTGTCCGGCTCGACGACCGGCAAGCTGAGTCCGCGTTTGCGGCTGATCTCCGCCAGGTTCGGCACTTCCTTCAGCCCGCCGATCACCGTCACGCCGAGGGGCTCACCGAAGGTGAGGGCGTCGGCGATCTGCTCGTCGCTGTCGTTCCAGCCGGGCACGATGGGGCGGTAGTAATGGGCGGCGGCCAGGCGGGGATGACCGGCCAGGAGCTCGGCGGAGCGCCTCTTCTTCTCGGTGAATCCGGGCGCGGCGCTCATCGTCTCCATCTCGGCAGGAGCCGCGTTATGGGTCAGGAAAAGCAGGATCTGGAACGCGGTGAACGAGGCAAGCCGAGCGATGTCCTGTTCGCGCAGGAAATACTTTGTGATGATCATCACATCGTTTCCCCAAGCCCGCTCCTCCAGTAATTCGAGCAGCCGGAACGTGCTCTCCCTGACCTGAGGGAGAAAGGGTTCCGTCGTGGCGGTGTGCAGCCCGAGCTGCGTGCCGCCGGGGACGAATGCGGGATGCCGCGCCAGCCGTTCGATGATCTCCTCTTCATCGACCACCTGGGTCGGGCGCCCGGCCAGGAACCAGTCCACGCTCTCGTGCTGCTCCTGCGCGCGAAAGCAGTAGGCACAGCCGTAACTGCAGCCGAGCACCGGGTTGAGAATGAGCATGCCGGCGTGCGGCCAGACCGGCTGCACGCCCTCGGCGTCCTCGTAGAGCCCGAGTTCGCGCAGCGTGTGCACGGTTTTGGCACTGAGCACGCGACGCAGGGGCGTGCCGATCTTCGTACCGCCGTCGCGAAGGGCGCCCACCGCAGGGTCGGCGATGACGGCGCAGGCCAACTCCACCAAGTCCGTGGCCAGGCCGGGCGCGTCTCCGCTGCGGTTGGCCGCGGATCCGGCTATCTCTACAACCGCTTCCAGTATCACCCGCTCCCGATTCGACAGCGCCATGGCGTGCCGGTCCAGGGTCTGCAGCAGCGCCCCGTCATCGAGTCCGGCGCATCGTGCGAGTCGCCCGACCTGAGCAAACATCACTCCTCCATCTCTTGCCGCCCCGCGAGGTCACGCGGATCCGGGGGCGGGGCTCAGTCGAGCGGGTCCCGCCGGATCGAGCGGACCAGTTCGAAGGCCTCGGCGTACAAGAGCCCTGCTGTGCTGCCGCGATGCTTCGCGAGCGCGCGCAGCGCCTCCCCCGATCGCGGATGCGGGAAGTCCCTGCGCTCCGACCGGTAGCTCTCCATCGCGGCCACTTTCTTGGCGATCGTGTCGGCCACGTCGACGAAGATGGTGGGGCGGAAGCTCGGAGCGACCGCGCCGAACGTCCAGTCGGTGGACGAGGGCACCTCGAAGGAATAGATCTCGCGCACCGGGCAGCCCGTTTGGGGCCGCGTGGCGGTGAGTACGGCCCGGCAGGTCAACTGGTGGTCACGGTTGAGGTCACCGGGATGGTGGGTGTAAATGACCTCGGGGCTGAGCTCCCGGATCACGCGCTCCACCTTCCAGACGATGTCGAGGAGCGGCAGCGTGTCGAAGCGCAGGTCCGGCAGACGCTCGAAGGTCACGGAAGCGACCCCCAGCACGGCGGCAGCCGCACGCGCGTCCTCGTACAGCTCCTCGACAGCCTTCCTGTCACTCCTGGCTTCGTGTCGTGCTGTGATCCCATCCCCGAGGACGACCACGTGGACGTCATGCGTGGCCGCGAGCTTGGCCAGCGTCGCCCCACAGCCGAGCGTCTCGTCGTCGGGATGGGCCACGAAGGCGGCGACCGTCGTCATGCTCTTCCCCGTTCGACGGCTTCGAGTCTGTCCTGCTTGACTGCCTTGAGCGGGTTGGCCGCCGGGAGCTCGAAGGGCAGGTCGAGCGATCCGTCCCGCACGGCGGCGCGGAGGTGGGCGAAGTGCCGCACCCGTAACGCGGTGAGGTGCTCGCCGGCGGGCAGCAGGGGATACCGCTCTGGCTGGGGGCCGAGGCGCGGCGCGACGGGCGCGACGACCTCGTGGAAGTCGGGTCCGAAGAAGTACGTCAGCGAATGACGGTCCGGCTGCCGGGGCCGCACCCAGTGCAGCGTCGATTCCAGCCATCCGCCGGTCAGGACCTCGAGCAGGTCGCCGAGTATGACGACGAGCGCACCGGGCTCCTCCGGAACGAGGTGGACGCGCCCGTCGCGCCCAAGGACCTCCAGCCCGGCCGAGGACTGCCAGATCAGGGTGAACCATTCGTAGTCGGTATGCCCGTTCGGCGGGTCGGCGGGATCCCAGGCCGGGCTTGGATAATGAAGCAGCCGCAGCAGCGAGATACCTTGCTCCGACCGCTTGGCCAAGTGGTCGGCGTCGAGTCCGCACACGCGTGACAACATTCGCGACGTGGCCAGCGCACATGCATGGACGGCCTGGTAATAGGACTCGACAGCCTGCCGGAATCCAGAAATGTCCGGCCACACGTTGGGGCCCAGCAGGATCGACTCGATGGATCCGCCGGCATCCGCGAGGGCGGTCCCCAAATCCAGCGACGCATAGTCCCGCACGACACGACGCGACTCCGTCCCAGTGGGCCGGAAATCAGCAGGAACGTATCCCCTGTTGTTCAACGAACGCGACATCGCGTATCGCTGCTTGAAAGCGGAGTCGCGCCCGTGAAAATCCCTGGCCGCAGCCAGACATGTTTCGAGCACCTCCGGCGGGATCCCATGGTTGACGAGCTGGAAGCACCCCGTGGTCAAGACTGCGGACTCCCAGGAATCGAGCACGTCGGCCCATGAGGTCTGCGCTTTCTGCAAATCCAGGACAGGGATCTCCAAGGCTCGCCCCCTCTGTCGGTTGGTGCACCGTACATGCGGCAGCACGTTGCCACGGAATGACGATGTCCAACTGAGGAACCTCCTCAGTTGGACACCTGTCCATTACGCCCGCAGTGGTAGGCACGGCCAATCGGCTGATATCACCGACAAGACCCGGAATTCTCCTGCCGCGGCCGAGCGGAGTACGGCGTCTGTCGACCACGTCCCATCAGAATTCGAGGACCGATCGTGCCCGAGGTGCTTCCCTGTCCCACCGCTGACCCGTCGCAGGCGGCTCGCAACCTTGATCGGCACGGTTTCTGCGTCCTGACGGACGCGCTGCCCTCCGGCATCCGCGCCGAGATGCGTGCCCGTATCACCGAGCAGGCGATCGGAGAACGGAAACTCGATGCCGGCACCGACGACGGAGCCGTCTACCTCGGCGGTGCCGGTCGCGCGGAGCGCGCGAACCGCCGGGTCTGGGCACTGATGAACAAGGGCGAGATATTCCAGCAGCCGCTCATGCAGGCCGACGTCCTGCAACTCGTGAGCCAGGTGCTCGGGCCGGATTTCCTCCTGTCCGCGATCCAGGCGAACTTCGTCTCCCCCCACGACGATCCGCTGCCGTTCCACTCCGACCAGGGGTACGTGACCCGCCCCTGGCCTCCTTACTCCCTGACCGCCAGCGTCATCTGGATGCTCGACGATTTCACCGAGAAGAACGGCGCCACGACTGTCGTCCCCGGAACACATCTTCCGCAGGAGGACGACGACCCCAACGCCATGATGGTCCGTGCCCGGCTCATCAGAAAGGGCGGCATTCCGATCTGCGGCCCGGCGGGCAGCGCACTGATCTTCGATGGCCGCATCATGCACGGGACGGGCATCAACACGACCGACGCGACCCGCCTGGCTGTCCTGACATACTTCTGCCGCCCGTTCCTGCGGCAGCAAGAGAACTTCGCCCTGTCCGTCGCGCCTCATGTGCTCGACACGCTTCCCGACAGCATCAAGGCGCTGCTCGGATTCCAGGTCTGGAAAACCCTGGGCAGCGTGGAGGGGGTGTGCGCGGAAGGCGCGATCGTCGAGCGCCCGCAGGCGCCGACGGGCGCCGTGAACACGACGGGTGAGCCGCTGTACGTCGGCGCGACCTGAACCAGCGCCCGCAGAGGAGAAGACCGGACGGATGCGCTTCCTCTTCACCTGTATTTCTGGCTATTCACACTTCTACAACGTGGTCCCCCTCGCCTTCGCGGCGCGGGAACGCGGACACGAGGTCGCTTTCAGCTCCGCACCGGAGATCGCTCCAGGTGTGGAGGCCGCAGGCTTCCGTCTGCTGCCGTCAGGCCCCGGCCGCCTGCGCATGCGCAAGGAGATCCTGCGCTCTCACTCCGCAGAGATCTCTGAGGACATCCGCGACTGGCGGGTGGGCGCCCGGATGTTCGGCGACGTCGCGCTCCGGCTGAGGTGGAAGGAACTCCACACGGTCGTGAACGATTTCCGTCCGGACGCGATCATCAGCGAGTCCCTGGAACTGGCCGGGCCCCTGGTCGCCAGACTGCGCGGGCTGCCGCACTTCTTTCTGAGCATCGGGCCGTACTACGCCGACTCGATCACACAGGTGTGGCAGCGCGCCGCGCCCCTCTTCCGTGAGCACGCCGGGCCGGGCATCACGCTCTCCGACATCGTCGAGCCGTACATCGAAGTCTGCCCCCCTGCGCTGCAGACTCCCGAAGGCAAGGCGATCACCACCACCCTGCCCGCCGGTATTCGGGCCTATCACGGCGAGGGCGGCTCCCAGCCGCCAGACGGCGGCCGAGACGCCCACCCGCAGGTGCTCATCACCTTTGGCACTGTCTCCAACGGGGCGATCTCCCTGCTCCATGAGTCCGCGGCCAGGCTCGGGCGCATGGGCATGCGGGTGGTGATGACACTCGGACCGCAGGGCTGGTTCGACTGGTCGTCCCCCTCCGGCGGCACCGCCGCCACCTCAATGGGGGACAACGTGCGGGTCGTGCGCTACGTGCCACTTAACGCCGAACTGCCGGCCACATCCGTGCTGATCCACCACGGCGGGAGCAACACGATGCGCGCCGCGATAGAGCACTCCGTGCCGACGCTGGTCATCCCACAGGGCGCCGAGCAGTACCGCAACGCCGAACTCATCGAGGAATGCGGCCTTGGCCGCATGCTCCTGCCCTCGGAGGTCACGCCGGAGTCCGTCGCCGAGCACGTCTCAGCCCTGCTTGACGACGCCGACACCGCGGAACGCCTGGCGAAGGTGCGACGGTCCTGGCTGGCCATGCCCCCCTCGACGGACACGATCGACGACATCGAGCGGCGCTGCGCCCAGACCACACCGAGGAAAGGCTGGACCACGTGACGAAGGATCGAACCCGGCTGGCCACCACGCCCGCACGGCCGACCCCGGAATCCTGCCCGTGCGGCGACGACGTCGCCGTGGCACGTTGCCGAGTGTGCGGGGGGAGCGGCATGACGTCGGTGCTGTGTCTTGGCCGCCTCCCCCTGGCCAACGAGTTCCTCCCCAGCCACCTGGCCCCGTCGGGCAGGTACCCGCTGCACGTCCTGTACTGCGACGACTGCTGCCTGGCCCAGCTCGCCACCAGCGTGCCGCCCGAGCAGCTGTTCACCGAGTACGCGTACTTCTCCTCGGCTTCACAGCCGGTCCTCACCCATGGCACAGAGCTTCGCCGGTTCGTGGAGAAGGAACTGCGCCCGACGCGGGAGGGCCTGATCGTGGAGATCGGCTCCAACGACGGCTACCTGCTGAAGGAGTACGCGTCAGAAGGGCACCGGGTGCTGGGGATTGATCCCGCGCGCAACGTCGCCGAGTTCGCCCGCGCCCAAGGGGTGCCCACCTTGGAAGCCTTCTTCACCAGCCGGCTGGCCGGACGGATCCGGCGTGACCACGGCGAGATCTCCGTCGTGCACGCCAACAACGTGCTGGCGCACATCCCCGCTGTCGCGGACGTGCTGTCCGGCGTGCGCACGCTGCTCGACGGGAGCGACGGCGCCGTGGTCATCGAAGTGCCGTACGTCAAGGACCTCGTGCTCCGGGGCCTGTTCGACACCATCTACCACGAGCATCTCTTCTACTATTCCTTGACCGCCCTGAACCGGCTCATCGAGGCCGCCGGACTGGTGACCGTGCACGTCGAGCATGTGCGTTTCCACGGCGGCAGCCTGCGCGTCGTGGCCAGAGCCGGCACCCCTCGCGTACACCGCAGCGTGCCCGAGATGCTGGCCGCCGAGGACGCGGCCGGAATGCGAGCTCCCGCCTTCTACCAGCAGTTCGGCAGACGGATGACTCGCTTCCTCACCACCATCAGACAGGAGTTGCGCTCGATCGCCGAAGGATCGCGCCGCCTGGCCGGATATGGCGCTCCGGCGAAGGCATCGATCATGACGGGCGCGGCGGGCATCCCCCTCCGCTACATCTGCGACTCCACCCCCTACAAGCAGGGCAAGGTTCTGCCGGGAACACGGATCCCCATCGTGCCGCCCGGGCATCTGCTGGCCGACCAGCCGGACTACTGCGTGCTGTTCGCCTGGAACTACGCCGACACGATCATCGCCGCGAACCAGGACTACCTGCGACGCGGCGGGGTCTTCATCAAGCCGGCGGACTACCGTCTGGAGTACATCGGCCGCTCTTGAGCGCCTCCCAGGCGTCCGCGACGATCTCTTCGAGGGTCGAGCGCTCGGGCGTCCAGCCCAGCCGCCGCAGCCGCCGCGTGTCGGCGACCGACACCGGCACCTCCGATCGCGACAGGTCGTTCGACACGGCCAGGCTACGTCCTGAGACCCGCCTCACGGTCTCGACGACCTCGTTCACGCTCGCCGCCACACCGCCGACGTTGTAGATCAGGCAGCGGTCAGGCTGACACGTCCTCAGCGCAAGCTCGTACGCACGTGCCACGTCCTCGACGTGGACGAAGTCGCGGATCGAGCTCCCGTCACCGTTGATCCGAAGCTCGGGCTCGTGTCCGGCGGCGACAGCCAGGGCACGGGGGATGATCCTCGTCGGGTCCGCGTCACCCACGTTCGCAACGGCGCCGGAAACGTTGAACATGCGCAGCACGACGGCTCCGAGGCCGGCCCGCACGGCGCGCTCCACAGCGCGTTCGGCTTCGAGCTTGCTCTCACCGTACGGGCTCGACGGCAGGGTGGGTGCGATCTCGCCGATCGGCTGCCCTGACGACACACCGTACACGGCGGCGGTGGACGCCTGGATCCACCTCACCCGCCGTCCACCGGGCCGGATCTCCTGAAGCGCCGCCTCCAGCAGGGTTTTGGTACCGCGGACGTTGATGTCCCAGTACAGCCGCGGGCGCTCGAAGCTCTCCCGCACCTGGGAACGACCGGCCAAGTGGACGATCGCCTCCGTCTCGCGGACCGCTTCGGCAATGGCCGCGACATCGCTGAGGTCGGCCCGGACCGTGGCGACACCTGGGATGGAGGGCACGTTGTTCGTGTGGATGAGAGCCGTCACCGCGTGCTCGGCAGCCAGTCGGCGAACCACCGCAGCACCGATGAAGCCACTGGCGCCGGTGACCAGAACCCGCATGGTTCAGGTGGTGTGCAGGGGCATCTCCGAAGAGATGGCGCTGACGATGTCGTCCACGCACTCCTCAGGAGAACGCTCTTCCGTGTTCACCGTCAGGAAACCGCCCCGAGCGGCGGCCATGGATCGGTAGAGCTCGCGCATTTCAGCCTGATAGCCGATGAAATCCGCCTCTGTGCTCTCCGACCGCCGGTAGTCGCGCCCGCTGTGGTAGCCGCCGATGACTTTGCCCAACGCCAGCCTGCGCCTCAGCGTGAGCTCCGCTGCGCATTCGACCAGGACGGTCAGGGTCTCGCGGGGCACGAAATCGAAGGCGCGCTGCGCCAGCGACGGGGCCACGCCCCGGATGACGGACCGGGCCATACCTGACAGCACGTAGCGATCGGCCACGATGACAGCGCCACTGTCGAGATTCGGGCGGATCGAGCTCTCCCAGCGGTGGGCCAGATCGAGTGCCTCCGCGAAGAGCAGCGAGTGCGGTCCGAGTTCGCCTTCCCGCTTCCATTTGGGGATGAGCTCGCCCACCAGCCCCGACGAGTTCCAGTCGCTGATCGCGACCGGTCTGTCGAGGACTTTCTGGAGCCGTCCGACGAGTTCGCCGATCAGCGTCGACTTGCCCGCCGAGTAGATGCCGTCAATAGCGATGAGCACAGGTGCCTTTCTGATCGTCGTGGTCAGGCAGTGGTCTCCACGTATCTCCGTACGTCCTCGGCGAACTCCAGCCACTCCTCGGCGATCGTACGTGCGAGATCGGACACGATGTACGCGCAGTGCGGCGGCATGTCCCTGGCAACCGACTCCCACCCCTCCGGCCCCATGACCCGCGAGTCGAGCCAGTGCAACAAGCGTCGTCCCGACTCCGTGAAGCGTATGGACGGATCGCGCCGCAGGTTGCGCATCAGCACGGCTATGTCCCTGGGAGGAGACACGCGTGCGGTGGCGTGCTCCCTGGCCGGCCGCACATCGGCGTGCGCCGGCTCATGCGGGCGGGCCACGGTGCGCTGACGCGGGGTGACCGGATCCTCTCCCCTGAGCATCCTGTTGCGCACGTCCCCGGCCGTCCCGGGCGCGATCCCCGCCTCTCTGGCGACCTCGCGCAGCGACGCGCTCGGCCGCAGTTCGAACAGCTCTCTGGCGCGCCTGCGTCCCTCTGCTCCGTTGAGCGGGCGCACCCGCCCGTCCCTGCCCATCCTGCTGGCGTTGGCCCCGAGGCCGTCCGCGTCCATCCTCCTGCGGATGCTACCGACCGTCTTCGCCGAAAGGCCGGTCACCTCGGCTATGGCCCGGTCGGACCAGTCCGGGTAGGCGGTGACGATCCTCGCAGTGGCCGCCTCGCGGTCGTCGTACGACAAGGGCAGGCCGTGCGTGGTGTTGGCCTTGACCGCGGTGACGAACGCGGCCTCCTCGCTGCCGTCGAACAGGATCGCGCTGATCTTGACGTCGCCCCGCAGCCGTGCCGCGCGGACGCGGTGCATCCCGTCGATCACGCGAAGCGTCTCACGGTGAACCACGATCGGCGGGAGCTCAGCACCGGAGTCGGCGAGCAACCTGGCATGCTGCGCGTCCTCGCCCGACAGTCGTGGCGAGTCGGCCGGCAGCAACGAGCTGACCAGAAGCTCCACGCGCTCAGGTGAGGCTCTCGGGACTCCATCCTCTGCTCGGGTGCCGGCCTGTTCCTGCATGGTGATTCCCCTAGATCTCCGGACGGACGTGGCAAGCGCATTCGCGGCCGTCCCTCAAGCTAGGACCCGGATCGGGCGGCTACAAGACGCGTCCGTGTCCTTGATTCTGGGGGTAGCCGGGGCGGTTGTGGTCCTCCAGCGGCCACCCGGACAATGCGAGGTCGGAGGCCACGCATGATCAACGACTCCAGACCGCGGCTCGTCCACGAGCTGCTGGATCTGACAGGCCGGCGCACGCCCGACGCCGTCGCCGTACGTGATGAGGAAGGCGCCTGGACTTACGCCGAATTGCTGGCTCACAGCCGCGCCTGCGCTCGGTGGCTGCGACGGCGCGGCGCGCTGGCAGGCGACCGCGTGCTGGTCGCGGCGGTGCCGGACCGGCGGGTGGTCGCCGTGCTGTTCGCGTGTTCCCGGCTGGGCGCGGTGTTCGTGCCGGTCGGCGGTGCTCCCGGGTCCCGACAGTGGGCGCACTACGTCGAGGACTCCGAGCCGGTGTTGATCCTTACCATGCGAGATCTCGACACGTGCCAGGCGGAATGGGAATACGACCATGACGAGCTCCTAGACCCTCCTCAGCCTGACGACACGGCCCTGCTCCTCTACACCTCGGGCAGCACCGCCCTGGCGAAGGCGGTCGTCTGCCCGCACGCACAGGTGGTCTTCGCCATGCTGGCCATCGCAGAGCGGCTGGGCTACCGGGCCGACGACGTCGTCTTCTGTCGTCTTCCGTTTTCTTTCGACTATGGCCTCTACCAGGTCTTCCTCTGCGTCAACGCGGGCGCCGAGCTGGTGCTCGCGCCCCCGGGCTCGGACCTGACTCTGCTCTCCTCGATACGGCGCCGCGGGGCCACCGTCGTTCCCGTCGTCCCGCACCTGGCGGCGATGCTCCTGCGGCTCGGCGCGCGAGATCGGTCGCCCACCCGCGTCCGGCTGTTCACCAACACCGGCGAAACGCTTCCTCCGATGACCGTCAAAGCGCTCAGGGATCGGTTCTCCGGAGCCAAGGTACAGCTCATGTTCGGCATCACCGAATGCAAACGCGTGGCCATCATGGACGCCGACGGTGACCTCGACCGTCCCGGCGCTCTCGGTCGGCCGCTGCGTGGCACCCGTGTGCGCGTCGTCGACGCAACAGGCGTGGAGGTGCCCCCGGGCGAGCCGGGAGAGATCGTCGTGTGCGGTCCGCACGTCATGGCGGGCTACTGGCGTGATCCCGCCCTCAGCGCGAAAGTCTTCGCCACGGACCCGGTGACCGGAGAGCGAGCGCTACGGACCGGCGATCTCGGACATCTGGACGATGAGGGATACCTGTACTTCCACGGCCGCCGCGATCAGATCTTCAAGAGACACGGGGTACGGATGAGCGCCGTGGAGATCGAGGCCGCGGCCCGCGAGGTCAGCGGCGTCAGCGAGGCCGCGGTCGTGCCTCCCGCCGATGGCCACGACGCCGTTCTCTTCGTGGTGGCCTCGGTCACCGCGACCGAGGTGCTCCGCCGGCTCGGCGAACACCTGGACCCGGCCAGAGTGCCGGGCGTCTGCCGCGTGGTGGATCGGTTGCCGCGAACCGTGTCAGGAAAACTCGACAGGGCCGAGCTGGCCCGTCTGGAGACAGCACAATGAACCCCGTTGACGTGGCCGCGCAGGCGATGCCGGCCTTGGCCGAGCAGGCCGCTCAGGTGGACGCCACAGCCACGTTCCCGGAGACGGGAGTGAAGGCGCTGCGCGAAAACGGCCTCATGGGCCTGCTGGTCCCGGCCGAGTACGGCGGCATGAACGGCGACCTGGGCGATCTCGTGGACGTCGCCATGACGCTCGCCTCGGGCTGCCTGTCCACAGCGATGATCTGGGCCATGCACTGCCAGCAGGTCGACGCGCTGGTCCGGCATGCCTCTCCGGAACTGCGGGCGGACCTGCTGCCCCGCATAGCACGGGGCGAGGTTTACATCGCGTCGGTGACCACGGAGCCCGCCAAAGGAGGGCACCTCCTGACCGCCGTCGCTCCGTTGCGCGCCTCGGACGACCACATCGAGCTGAGGCGGGCCGCACCCGTGGTGACGGGCGGTGAGCATGCCGACGGCTATCTGATCACCATGCGCGCCGCTGAGGAGGCCGCCGAGCAGGCGGTCACACTCGTTTACGCCGGCCGCGACCAGCTCACCAGACAGGCCAAAGGCGGGTGGGACTCACTCGGCATGCGCGCCACCAGCAGCGTGGCGCTGGACCTGTCCGGCGCCGTGTCCGCGCACCAGATCGTCGGGGAGCCCGGCGGGTTCCGCCGCGTGGCCGTCGACAGTGTCATCCCCGCCGGTCACCTCGGCTGGGCGGCCTGCTGGCTGGGCGCCGCACGGGCGGGGCTGAGCGACGTCGTACGCCTCGCCAGTTCGTCCAAGCGCCCGTCCAGTCTCGACCTGGGCTCCGACCTGGTCCGGGAACGGCTCGCGCGGGTACGTATCGACCTTGAACTGGTCAGCGCGTACCTGCATGTCGTCCGCGCCGAAGTGCTGGAGCGGCGACGGACGGGCGAGAGCCTCGACGCGCCCGCCGTCCAGATCCACCTGAACACGCTGAAGGTGACGGCGGCGGAGTTGACCTTCAACGCGGTCCACCGGCTCGTCCAGCTTGTCGGCATGTCGACCGGCTACCTGAAGACCTCCCCCATCCCGCTGGAACGGCATTTCCGCGACCTGCGGTCGGCCAGCCTGAACTATGCGGATGACCGCCTGCTGACGGCCATCGGAGCCCTGTCGCTGATGGACCGCGCCGTCCAGCTCACTCTGGTGAGCCGGTCATGAATATCAGGGACACCACGTGAGGTGCCTTCGGGCCAAGACTGCCGACCAGATCATCCCCTCTCTGTCAGACTCTCGTGAGACCTGGGGACGAAGTAGTCTTCTGTGACTCAATCAGGGCGAGAACAGGATCTTTCAGACAGTGACCTTGACC
>NZ_JBHSBI010000046.1:0-77854 GCF_042650645.1 Nonomuraea purpurea | reverse complement strand
GGCGGGGCATCGGGGTCCATGCGGCTTGCGGGTAGTCGTAGGAGGGGGTCATGCCGGTCTTCTGCTCGTTGCTGACCGTGTCCATGATCGGGGTGTCGGTGTTGTTGTTGCTCAGCAACCAGTCGGGACGGCGTTCGCGGACCTTCTCGTACAGGCCGTTCTGCTGCCAGTACTCGTTCTCGTTGTCGATCCAGAACCCAGCCAGGTCCGGATATTTCTCCATAACCTCAACGAACAGGTCATAGCTAAACATCCCAAAACCCGGACGGGTGGTCAGATCGACCTGACGTCCCTTGTAGGCCGAGTACGCGGCCGAGTCGAGCATCTCGACGCCCTGGCTGTCGTGCCACTGCGGGTCGTCGGTCATGTAGAGCATGATCCGGACATCCTTCGCTTTCCCGGCCTTCACCAGCTCGCCGAGGAAGTCACGGCGGGTGGCGCAGCTCCCGGGAACCGCGGAGGGCCAGGGACGCGCGTACCCCAGCGCGCTGTGGAAGGTCGCCAGGACGATGTAGGAGGCGCCGAGGTCACGCGTCTGGTCGATCCAGTAGTCGGCGTTCCAGCCGCCCTCGGTGACGTCGCGCTCCCAGGCCGCGCAGTCCAGGTGGCGGGGTGCGGTGAACATGCCCCAGTGCAGGAACAGGCCCGCGGTGGAGTCTCGTAACCACTGCTGGCGGGGATGGACGACCTCCGCGCCGGCCGGTGCGGCGCTCAGCAGAGTGGCGATCATCGCCAGGACGAGAGCTATGACGGGGGTGGCACGCAGGCGCATGCGGATTGCTCCCTCGAAGGTGTCGGGGACTACTGGGCGGCGCGCTGGACGGCGGCGACGGCATTGGCGGCCGCCTCGCGCGGCGTGGACTGTCCGGCGAGCACGGAGCTCCACGCCTCGGCCACCGGCTTGCGCATCTGCGTCAGCTCGGTGCCGAAGCCCGGCAGCAGGTACGGCACGCCGTTCTCCAGGGCCTTGTTGAACTGGCTGTAGATCGGGTCCTTCATGCCCTCGGTGCCGGCCAGGTCCTCGCGCACCGGCATGCTGCCCGCCTCAAGGGCGGCTAGCTCGCCCTCCTTGCTGAGGAACATGGAGGCGACGGCGTTGAAGGCGGCGTCCTTGTCCTTGGTGAACGCGCTGATGTGGACGTTGTCGCCGAACTGGTAGACCTTGGCCGGGGCCGGCCCGTTGGGCACGGGAACCACGCCGTACTCGAAGGACGCGGTCTTCTTGGCGTTGCCGTACTGCCAGTTGCCGCCGACCACGAAGGCCATGCCGCCGGCGGCGAACTTCTGGAAGGCCACGTCGGGGGTCCAGGTGGCGGCGTCCCTGGGCACGTAGCCCTTCTCGGCCCAGCCGCCGACCAGCTTGAAGGCGTTCTCCAGAGCCGCGGCGCCGGGCTTGGAATAGTCGAAGCCGTAGGCGGTGATGAAGGAGAAGGCGTTGACGTCCTGCTCGCCCTGGCCGGCCAGGCCGATGCCGACGTACTTCTTGCCGATCTTCTCCAGGGCGGCGTTCAGCTCGTCCATCGTGGTCGGCGGTGCGATGCCCAGCTCGTCCAGGATCGTCTTGTTGTACCAGAGGGCGGTGGTGTTGTTGAAGCCCTGCACGCCGTACACCTTGCCGTCGTGCTTGATGACGTTGACGTCGGGGATCTGGGCCTTGTCCTTGAACGCGTCGAACTGCGCGGTGAAGTCGGCGATCGCGCCGGCCTTGACGAGCTGGAGCAGGTCGGCGCCGCCCTGGACGAACACGTCGGGGCCCTGCCTGGTGGCCGCCGAGGAGACGACCTTCTGGGTGAGCTGCTCGGCCGGCACGTAGACGCTGTTCAGCGGCTTGGGCAGCTTGGCCTTGGCGTAGATGTCGCCGAGGTCCTTGGTGAACTTCGCGGTGGCGGGGATGCCCTGCGCGTAGTAGTGCCAGAAGGTGACCTGGTTGGCATTGGCCGCGCCGCCGGAGCCGGCGGTGCCGCACGCGGCGAGGGCGCACAGGGCCGTCGCCGCCGCGACCACGCGGAGTCTTACAGAGATCAACGCACGCTTCCCATCGTGATGCCGCCGACCAGCAGTCGCTGCCCGAACAGATAGATCAGTACGGTCGGGACCGAGACCAGGACGGAGACCGCCATCAAGCCCGGCCAGTTCACCCCGTAGGAGGACATTTGCTGCGCGAGTAGCGCGCTGACCGGGTACAGGACCGGGTCGTTGAGAAAGGTGATCGCGTACAGGAACTCGCCCCACGCCCCGATGAAAGTAAGCGTGGCCACGGTCGCGATCCCGTTGCGGGTGATCGGCAGCACGATCTTCACGAACCGCTGCCACCGGTTCGCGCCGTCGCTGGCGGCGGCCTCCTCGACGGCGATCGGCACCCCGGTGAAGAACGGCCGCAGCAGCAGCATGCTGAACGGCAGGTTGGTCGCGGCGATCGCGATCGCGACGCCGTACAGGTTGCCGGTCAGCCCCCACTGGGCCAGCAGCCGGTTGAGCGGGATGAGGGTCGAGGTCGTCGGCACCATCTGCAGGATCACCAGCAGGGCCAGCCCGCCGGTCACCACCACGCCGTTGAGCCGGGCCAGGCCGTAGGAGGTGGGCACGGCGACGGCCAGCACGATGACCGTGGTGGCCACGGCGATGATCAGCGAGTTGCCCGCCGAGGTGGCGAAGCCGCCGTTCCACACATCGACGTACGCCTGCGCGGTGGGTGTGAAGAACACGGCCGCCGACCCGGCGAACACGTCCTTCATGCTCTTGAACGAGGTCGCGAGCAGCCAGTACAGCGGCAGGGCGTAGACCGCCAGCAGGACCACGCAGCCGGCCACGGTGACCGCCGTGTTGCGCTTGCCGTCGGTCATGGGCCCTCCCTCCGGTTCATCCGCAGGTAGACGGCGCTCAGGAAGAGCACGATGACCAGCGACAACGTCGCGGTGAACGAGCCCTGGCCGAACTCGTAGAACTTGAACGCCTGCTGGTAGGCCAGGTAGGGCAGCGTGGTCGTGGCGGTGCCCGGTCCGCCGCTCGTCATGACGAAGATGAGGTCGAACGAGCGGAAGGCGTTGATCACCACGAGCACGCCGAGGATGGAGATGACGGGCCGCAGCAGCGGCAGCACGATGTACCTGGTCACCTTCCAGCCCGCCGCGCCGTCGAGCGCGGCCGCCTCCAGCAGTTCCTTGGAGACGTCGAGCAGCGCCGCGCGCAGCACGAGCGCGCAGAACGGCACCACCATCCAGGCGTTGACCAGCCCGAGCACGACGATCGCCAACGTGCCGTTGGCGAGCCAGGGGATCGGCTGCTGGATCACGTGCAGCCAGAGCAGCACGGCGTTGACCGGCCCGCCCGACTCAAGCAGAAATTTCCACAGATTCCCGGCGACCACCGGCGGCAGTGTCCAGACGAACACCATCACGCCGAGCGTGACGCTGCTCAACCGCGTCCGAGGGCGCAGCATCAGCGCGGCGGCGAACCCGCCGGCCAGCCCCAGCACGAGCACGATCGCGACGACGACCAGCGTCTGCAGCACCACGGAGCCGAACGACGGGTCCTCGATCACCCGCCACATGTTGGCGAGCCCGTTGAACGGCCGCTCACCCAGCAGGTTCGCGGCGGTCACGTCGGAGAACGCCGTACGGAACAGGTCGATGAGCGGATAGACCGACAACACCGCGAGATAGGCGGCTCCCGGCAGCAAGAACACCATCGTCCTGCGGCCGAACAGCACCTCGCCTCCGCCCTGCCGCCGTCGTCGTCCGGCCGTCGCGACCCGCTCGCCTGCCGGGTTCGCGGCCGTCACCATCGTTGGACCCTCGTCCGTTCCCCGGTGCGCGCCGAGGTCAGCGCGGCCTCCAGCATCGCGACGCTGTGCGCGTTGTCGGCGGCGGGCGAGGTCGGCACGCCCGAGCCCGCGATCGCGTCGACGAAGGCGCGCAGCACCCCGGCCCGCTCGAACAACGGCAGCTCCGGCACCTCGACGGCGGTCACGGTCCCGGCAGCGTCGGTGATCGACACGGCGCGGTGGTCGTCCGGCCCGCCCCACCGCAGCAGCCCTTCGTCGCCGGAGATCCGCCACACGCCCGGCCACGGCGTCTGCGCGTCGACTCCCTGGCTGGCCAGCACGTAGTCGATCGTGAGGCCCCCGTCCAGCTCGACGATGAGGCTCGCCCCCGGCGTGCGGTCCTGGGCGGAACGCACCGGCGTCGCCGGCACGCACGTGATGGCCACGCCCTCGCGCCCGAACAGGTACCGCATGAGGTCGAAATGGTGGATGGCCAGCTCGACCAGGGAGTTGGAGTCTCTGACGCCCTGGTGGTCGCGATGCCATTCGAGCGAGACTCGGCGGATGGTTCCGACGGCCTGCCGTTCGATCAGGTCGCGGACGACCGGGGCAGCGGGGAAGACGCGGTAGTTCTGGTCGATGCCGAAGACCAGGCCGCGTTCCGCGGCGAGGTCGGACAGCTCTCTGGCGGTGGCGGTGTCCAGCGCGAACGGCTTCTCCAGCAGCAGGTGCGCGCCGGCCCGCAGCACCTGCCCGGCCACGGCCGCGTGCGCGCCGATCGCGACCGGCGCGATCGCGGCCACGGCTCCGGTGGCCGCCAACGCCTCCTCCACCGAGGCGAACACGGCGTCGGTGCCGGTTCTGGCGGCGAACGCGGCCCGCGCGTCCGGGTCGGTGTCCACCCAGCCGGTCACTCTGACGTCGGCGAGCTGCGGAATGATCTTGGTGGCCCAGTCGGTCCCCCAGGGGCCCAGGCCGATCTGGATCAGGTCGATCATGACTCGGCCCACCAGTTCTTCGGCCACTCGCCCTGTCTGGTCGCCTTCGGCTGGGGTTCGGGAGGTGGCGCCGCCCAGCGTACGGCGTTGGCCAGCACGCGCCTGATCTCGGGCTGGAAGTAGATCGGGGCCTCCTCGTGGCCGGGGGCGAAGAAGAAGATCCGGCCCCTGCCGCGGAACCAGGCGCAGCCGCTGCGCAGCACCTCGCCGCCCTGGTAGGAGCTGATGAAGACGAGCTCGTCCGGTGCGGGGATGTCGAGCGGCTCGCCGTACATCTCGCCCGAGGGGATGACCACGGGGTTGGGGACGCCGCCGGCGATGGGGTGGCCGGGCAGGATCGTCCAGAGCAGCTCGCTGTCGCCGTGCCGCCAGCCGGTCATGTCGCCGGACGTGCCGAGCAGCGCCCTGGTGAGCTTCGATCCGATGGCGGAGTGCAGGATGAGCAGGCCCATGCCGTCGAGCACGCGCCGCCTGACCCGCTCGACCACCTCGTCGGAGACCTCCTCCTGTTTGAGGTGGCCCCACCACAGCAGCACGTCGGTGTCGTCCAGGACGGTCTGGCTGAGACCGTGCTCGGGCTCCTCCTGGAGCGCGACGCGCACGCCGGCGTCGGGGCCGAGCTGTTCCACCAGCGCCTGTCTGAGCACGACGTGCAGTCCGTCGGGATACACCGACGAGACGCTGGGAAACTTCCGCTCCTCGTAGAACTCGTTCCACACAGTCACGTTCATACGTTCTCGAACCCATCCGCCGAGCTGATACATCGGACGTATCGTAAGAAGAGGCTTCTATTTATGCAAGCTCTCTCCATAATAAGGTATGCTGCATCTCGCCACAATGGGGGGTCCGTGCGAGGGAAGACACCGGGTGCGTCGAGTCAGGTGACTCCTCACGCTGCGGAAGACCTTGCGTGAGACATCCGATGACATGACTCAGAAAGGTCAGGATGACGAAGCCTTCCGCCGCCGCGCGGCGCGTCGTTCAGCTACGATCCGCCGGCGTCGCCCTGATCCTCGACCTCCGCTCCACCGCTCTGCCCACCGTCGTCCACTGGGGCGCCGACCCGGGCCCGTGCGGGCAGGACGAGCTCGACGCGATGGCGGCGGCCGCCGTCCCGCCGCACGTGGACAACCTCATCGACGTTCCCGTCTCACACTCGGTGCTGCCGGAGGGGCACACCGGATGGTTCGGCATCCCCGGGCTGTCCGGCTCCCGCCAGGGCAAGGCATGGGCGCCCCGCTTCACCGTGAACACGGCCGTCCAGGAAGGACAGCGGCTCACCGTCGAGGCGGCCGACCCGAGCACCGCGCTCGGGCTGCGGCTCACGATCGAGCTGACCGGCAGCGGGCTGGTCCGGCTGCGCACCGCCGTGAGGAACGACGGGGACGACGACTACCGGGTCGACGCGGTCTCGACCGTGCTGCCCGTGCCCGAGCGGGCAGGGGAACTGCTCGACCTGGCCGGGCGGTGGTCGCGGGAGCGGCAACCACAGCGGGGGCCGTTCAACATGGGCGTGCATCTTCGCGAGGGACGGCGGGGCCGCACCGGCGCCGACGCGGCGACCATGGTGGTGGCGGGCGTCGAGGGGTTCGGGTTCCGGTCAGGAGAGGTGTGGGCGGTGCACACGGCCTGGAGCGGCAACCACCGCACCTGGGCCGAGCGCACGGGCGAGGGCTTCAGGACGCTCGGCGGCGGAGAGTCGCTGCTGCCGGGGGAGATCGTGCTGCGGCCGGGGGAGAGCTACGACCCGCCCGAGCTGTTCTTCGGATGGGCGGACGGGCTCGACGAACTGGCCTCCCGCTTCCACCGGCACCTCAGGGCGCGGCCGCACCATCCCGGATCGCCCCGCCCGGTGAACCTCAACGTGTGGGAGGCCGTGTACTTCGACCACGACCTCGACACGCTCCTCGCGCTGGCCGAGCGCGGGGCCGCGATCGGCGTGGAGCGGTTCGTGCTGGACGACGGCTGGTTCCACCGCAGGAACGGCCCCGACCGGGGGCTCGGCGACTGGTTCGTGGACGAGCAGAGCTGGCCCGACGGGCTCCACCCGCTGGTCGAGCGGGTCAAGGAACTCGGCATGACGTTCGGGTTGTGGGTCGAGCCGGAAATGGTCAGCCCGCGCTCCCAACTCGCGGTCGCGCACGCGGACTGGATCATGCGGGCGCGCCCCCAGCTGCCGCCCGCCTCACGCTGGCAGCAGGTGCTCGACCTCGCCAACCCGGAGGCGTTCGACCACGTGCTCGCGCGGCTGTCCGCGGTCATCGCCGAGTACGGCGTCGGCTACCTCAAATGGGACCACAACCGCGACCTGATCGAAGCGCCCGGCGTCCACCGGCAGACCCTGGCCGCCTACCGGCTGATGGACGAACTGCGCGCGGCGTTCCCCGGGCTGGAGATCGAGTCGTGCTCGTCCGGCGGCGCCCGCGTCGACCTCGGGATCCTGGAGCACACCGACCGGGTGTGGGCCTCCGACTGCATCGACCCGCTCGAACGCCAGACCATCCAGCGCTGGACCAGCCAGCTCATCCCGCTCGAACTCATCGGCGGCCACGTCGCCTCCGCCGTCTCCCACACCACCGGCCGCCGCCACGACCTCGCCTTCCGGGCGATCACCTCGCTGTTCGCGCACTTCGGCCTGGAACTCGACCTGACCAAGCTGGACGACGCGGAAACCGCGGAACTCGCCGGGTGGATCGAGATCTACAAGCGCTACCGGGGCCTGCTGCACTCCGGCACGCTCGTCCGTGACGAGTACCCGAGCTCAGGCCGCTGGCTGACCGGCGTGGTGAGGCCGGAACTGGCGCTCTACTCGGTGGCGGCGCTGCGCCGCTCCGACGAGGAGCCCGCGGGGCGCATCACCTTCCCCGGGCTCGACCCGGCCCGCCGCTACACGGTCCGGCTCGTCGGCCCGAACAGGGACGACCTCGGCAACCGGCCCGGCTGGCTGGACTCGCCCGCCCGCTTCGGCGGCGCGACGCTCGGCACCGTCGGCGTCCGGCTGCCCGCGCTGCGCCCCGAGACCGCGATGCTCATCGAGATCTCGGCGCTCCCGGACACCGCGCCGTGAATGAACCGCCCGACGCCGGCCTCCCCGGTGATCCGCGATCATGATCGGTACCACCTCGGCGCCGTGCCCGCGCGGGCCGTCGTCGGAGCGGCGCTTCAGCGTCCAGACTGTAGGCAACGGAGCAGAAAGCGAAACGGATGACCTCGTTCATGGTTCGGTCGGCGACGCAGCTCAGCGGCGACACGTCCGTGGTCCGCAGGCTCAACCTGCGGTCCGTGCTGCGCGTGCTGTACGGCGGCGGCAGCCACACGATCACCGCGATCGCGGCCGCGGCCAACATCTCCCGCCCGACCGCCAGCCAGGCGATCTCCGACCTTCTTGACGCGGGCTGGATCCAGGCCTCCGACCAGGCCGTCGGCAAGAAGGACCGGGTGGGGCGGCCGGCGCAGCGCTTCGAGTTCCGACCGAGCGCCGGCCACGTGCTCGGCGTCGACATGGGCGGCCACAAGGTGCTGGTGCTCGTCAGCGACCTGTCCGGGGAGATCGTCGCAGAAAGCCGCGAGACGCTCCGCCCCGCCTCCTCCCGCGCCAGGCGCCTGGCGATCATGAACAGGACGATCGCCTCGGCCCTGTCCGCAGCCGGCCTGTCCGCCGCCGACATCTCGTGCGCGGCCATCGCCAC
Organism: Nonomuraea purpurea; assembly: GCF_042650645.1. Taxonomy (NCBI): domain Bacteria; kingdom Bacillati; phylum Actinomycetota; class Actinomycetes; order Streptosporangiales; family Streptosporangiaceae; genus Nonomuraea; species Nonomuraea purpurea. The sequence goes on along the minus strand of NZ_JBHSBI010000046.1, from coordinate 69,404 downwards.
GCCCGGCGTCGTCGGCCCCGACGGCAAGGTCGCCCACGCGCCGGCCATCCCCGACTGGGACGGCGTCGACCTGGGCAAACACGTCCAGGACCGGTTCGGCATCCCCACCCAGGTCTTCAACGACATGCGGATGGCCGCGCTGGCCGAACACTGGAAGGGCGTGGCCCGCGACGCCTCCGACGTGGTCTACGTCCACGTCGGCCACCGCATGGGCACCGGCCTGCTGGTCGCGGGCAGGCCGCACGCCGGCCGGCACGGCGCCGCCGCCGAGATCGGCCTGTGGCGCGGGCTGCAGTGGGCGCACGCCTACGAACAGCTGCTCGAACTCGCGCCCAGGCGGGGAGCGGACCAGGACGACGCGATCCAGGCCATCTTCGATGCGGCCAAGGCGGGCGACGCGGCCGCCCAGGCGGGCATCGACGCGTTCGCCGACCTGCTCGTCCAGGGCCTGGCGCCGGTCATGGTGACGATAGACCCCGAACTGGTGATCATCGGGGGCGGCATCTCGGCCGCGGGCGAGGCCATCCGCGAGCCGGTCCGCGTCCGCGTCGAACGCGAGACGGACTTCCCGCCGACGGTCGTCTGCTCGGTCATGGGCGACCACGCCTCGGCCATCGGAGCCGTCCGCAGCGCTCTCGACGTTGCCGAAGAGCGTCTGTTCACCGAACTGACGCCCGCGCCGAAACCGGCCACGGTCTGACGATCCGCAGGAAAATGAGGACTGGTGCGATCAACGGGCGTGGCGCACACTTAGGTCAGCAATCGATTTCTCGATCTTTGGAGCGCCGCGTATGCGACCGATGAAGCGATCGACGTTCCTCAAGACCACCGCCGGGCTCGTGCTCGGAACCACGCTGAGCGACGCCACCGAGGCGCACGCGTCCGCGGCCCTTCAAGTGACCAAGATCAAGAATCTCACCGGGCCCGGACTGACCGACCGGTTCCGCATGCAGGCGACCGACCTCGGCATCCCCGTACGCACGCCGGACGGGCGGATCCTGTTCATGTTCGGCGACACGTTCGAGGAGGCGCGGGTCGGGGGCGGATGGTGGCGTTCGCCGGTGGCGCTCTGGTCGACGACCACCAACCTGGACGCGGGCGTGACCTGGTCGGGCGCGGTGGGCGGCGCGGCGGCGCAGCAACTGTGGGACTACCCGCACGACAACCCGGTCTTCTCCACGGTGCTGCCCTCCGACGTGATCACGATCGACGGCGTCATGTACCTGCACGCGATGGTGAACAAGGGCCTCGGGAACGTCGTATGGACCGAGATCTGGCGCTCCAGCGACTCGGGCGCGACATGGACGCACACCGGCGCCAAGTTCCCCGCCGACCTACACGGCGGCCTGTTCCAGCTCCTGACCTGGGGGCTCGGCAACGACGGGTTCGTCTACGTCTATTCGACCGCCTTCACCCGGAGCCGGCCGATCATCCTGCATCGGGTACGCAAGAACCGGATCACGGACCTGAACGCGTACGAGCCGTGGGGCTACCGCAACGGGGCCTGGGCCTGGGGCAACCCGCCGACGCCCATCCTGGAGGGCAAGTTCGGGGAGTTGTGCCTGCGTCCGCTGGGCGGCAAGTGGGTGCTCACGTGGTTCAACGCGGGCGACTACCGGATCGACGGCATCATCATGGACACGCCCACGTCGAACCTGTACACGGCACACCGCCGTACGCTGCTGTGGGGCGGCGCGTGGGGCGCCGAGGACGACAGCCACGTGGCCCAGCTCTACGGGGGTTACATCATCCCGGGCTCCACCCTCGACTCGCTGCACCTGTCGGTCAGCCAGTGGAACACGCAGACGAACTGGCCGTACCGGGTGATGCAGTTCCGCGTACGCGGCTTCAGGTGAGCACTCGGGCGTCGGCGGAAAACGAAGCACGTGTTCGAATTTCCGGGTAGAGGAATGTGCGCCGCCGGGGCGTAGAACTCATCACGGATGAACAAACCCTCCCAGGAGGATCAGACTCTTCCACCCTCGGACGGAAGAGCCCTGAGCCGCCTGGGAGGCTGCTGCTACCGCCCGTTGACGATCACTAAGGCGAGGGTCAATGCGATGATCAACGGTGGAGTGATGCTCGCACCAGCGGTCGCGAGTATCGCGCATAAGCGGACGGTTCGGGGTCGGCTTGTCAGGGCATCCCGGACCGTCCGCCCGATCTCTCCCAGCGCTGCGGCCGGCAGGGCATCGGGCGGATCTGTATGGGAGGAATCGTCGTCCTCATCGTGATGTTCGGCCATGAGCAGACGCTCCCACACCCACCGTTGATCACCGGGAACGCGAATTCCGTACGGGTGAAGATTGTCCTCCCCGGGTAGATCGCGCCCATCCGTGTGTGTAACCTCTGCAACCTGTGCCGTGAAATCGACAGGTGGGAGATTTGCCCGCCGGCCCACTCCGCGCCGATCCATGATCGGTTCGCGTTCCAGTCGCTCGGACGGACTATCCTCACCATGACCCCGTAATGGGGAACGACCTGCGGGGGTGAAGACCCCGGAAGGCGGCTCGCCACGCCTGACTTCGCCCCAATCCGCATATCTTCCGAGGACTTATGACCACCAACCCCGCCGCTCCCCTGGGGGATCAGGACCGCGGACACGCCACACCGTCCCCGTCGAACGACCTGACGACGTTCCTGGGGCAGTGGTTGCGATCTCCGCTCCGGATCGGCGCCATCGCGCCGAGCTCACAGCACCTCGCCCGCGCGATCTCCTGCTCACTTCCCGAACGCGGCGCGCCCGTGGTGGTCGAGCTGGGCCCCGGCACCGGGCCTTTCACCGCGGAGATCCAGCGCAGGCTGGACGGGCGTGGCCGCCATCTGGCCATCGAGGTCAACCCGCGCCTGGCCGGGCTGCTGCGCACCCGCTATCCGGGGGCCGAGGTGATCCAGGAGGACGCCCGGCACCTGCGGCGCCTCCTGGACGAGCGGGGCATCGGCCGCGCCGATGTGATGGTGAGCGGTCTGCCCTGGGCCCTGTTCTCGGCGGCCACCCAGCGGCAGATCATGGACGCCACGGCCGACGTCCTCGCGCCATCGGGCGCCTTCGCCACCTTCGCCTACCTCCACGCCACCCCGCTGAGCTCAGCGCGCCGCTTCCGTGACCTGCTCGCCGACCGGTTCGAGGAAGTGGTGCCGAGCCGCACCGTCTGGCGGAACTGGCCACCGGCCTACGTCCTGCACGCCCGCAGGCCCAGGCCGTAACCCGCCCGCCGCCCAGGGGCGGCCTCGCAGGTGACGCGCAGGCCCAAGCCGCACCGGCGGCGGTGGTGAAATGTCCGGATGGCAGCGGTAGCCTGCGCGTGTGCCAGTCACGCTCGCGCGGTTGCTGAACAACCGGAAGCTGCAGTTGACCCTGCGCGGCGGAAACCCGGCCGTCGAAGTGCGCTGGGCCGACGTCAGCGACCAGGTGGACCCCACGCCTCACCTCGGCCCTGGCACCATGCTGCTCACGACCGGGTTGGGCTTGGAGGAGACGAGCGCCGGCTGGCCGCACTACGTCGACAGGATCGTCCGGGCCGGGGTGTCCGCCTTGGGGTTCGGCGTGGGCCTGAGCCACGGCCGCGTCCCCGGGGACCTGCTCGCCGCCGCCGAGCGGCACGGCCTGAGCGTCGTGGAGATCCCGCCGAGCACGCCCTTCGCCGCGATCGTGCGCGCGGTCGCCGACGGGCTCTCCTGCGAAGAAAGATCAGAGCAGGACCTGGCTCTGGAACGGCACCGGGCGCTGTTGCGGGCGGCGGCCACGCCACCGGCCCACCGCTCGCTCGTCGCCGCGCTGGCCGACCAGCTCGGCGCCTGGGTCCTGCTGCTGTCGCGCAACGGCGACCTGCTCGCCGGTTCACCGGACGACGCCCGCCGCCACGCCGAGCGGATCCGGCTCGCGGTGTCGCAGCAGCGCTCCTGGAGCGCGGCGGCGTTCGACCTGGGCGGGACACGCGTGACCGTGCTGCCGGTCGGGCGCGCCGAGCGGCCGTCAGGGCTGCTCGCCGTGGGGCGGGGCGAGCCGCCCACGGCGCACGAACGCGGCGTGATCGACGCGGCGGTCGCGCTGCTGTCCCTGGACGTCGCCAGGGCCGCCGACCTGCTCGACAGCGAACGGCGAGAACGCGCCGCGGTGCTCACGCTCGTCCTGTCGGGGCGGCACGAGGTGGCAGGACAGGTGGCGGCCCGGCTCGGCCTGCCGCTGCCCGAGGAGCCCGTCCGCGTCGCGGCGTTGATCGCCGAGCCGGAGCTGCGCGGAGACCTGCTGGAGGTGCTGGAGAACGATCGCAGCCTGCAGATCGTTTCCGCGCTGGTCGCCGGCGACTCCGGCAGACGGGCCGTCGTGGTCGTGCCCGCCGTCGAAGGGGACATCGGCGTGCTGCAGTCCGCGCTCAGCTCGGTGGCCGGCAGCAGGGGAGCGGTGAGCGACCCGGTCGCCATGGCGGATCTGCCCCGCGTGTGGCAACGCGTCGCGACGCTCGCCGACACGCTGCCCCCGGCGGCGGTGCAACGGCTGCTGACCACGCGGGACGTGGCGGAGCTCGGGCTGCTCGCGCACGTGGAGGCGACCGCTGCCCGCGGCTGGGCGGACGCGCTGCTGGCCCCCTTGGAGACGGAGGAGGCGCGGCGCATCGACCTGCTGGGCACCGTGCGGACGTTCCTCGCCCACAACGGGCACGCGGAGGCGTCCGCTGCGGCGCTCGGCATTCACCGCAGGACGCTCGGCTACCGGCTCGACCGCGCCCAGACGGCGCTCGGCCGGACGTTCTCCGATCCGGGGCTGCGCGCGGAGATCTGGACGGCGCTCACCGTCAGGGACACACCCGGTGAAGACGAGCCGGCCTGAGCGCCAATACCGCGAAACGCGGAGATGAACGACCGCAGTACCCGGATCGCGCATTCTGCTCAGGGCCTTCACCCCGCATGCTTGGTCTCCATCGGACGCGATACGCGACGATTCAGGAGGACCCCCCAAATGACCATTACAACCCCGCCCTCCACGCTCACGGTTTCGTTCGAGGACGATCCCCGGGTCGTCCGTGAGGCCGCCACCGAGGACTACTCCACCCATGTCGTGCCCACCTCCTGGCGAGCGGGCCGCTGGTCGCTGGCCATGGCCTGGTGGGCGATGTTCTCGGCGATGTTCTGGCTGTATGTCGCGGTGGCCTCGGCCGACGCCGTCGGCGCGCCGGCGACGATCGCCGGCATGGTGTTGTCGATCGCGACGTACGGCGTCGTCAACCTGGTGTTGTCACGGTACGCGGCCCGCACGGGCCTGACCGTGGCCCTGCTCTCGCGCCGGTTGTTCGGCACGCTCGGCTCGGCGCTGGCACCGCTGATCTTCGCGGCCACCGCCCTGTACTACGGGGTCTTCGAGGGCTCGATCGTCGCCGTCGCGCTCCAGGGGTACTTCGGCGGGAATCTCAAGATCTGGTACCTCGTCGCCGTGGCCTACGCGCTTCCCCTGGTCATCGGGGGCGTACGCGCCTGGCTGGACAAGCTCAACGGGGTCCTGCTCCCGTTCTACGTCCTGGGCCTGATCGCCGTGGTGATCGCGGCGACGGTCAAGCAGGGCTATCCGCAGGTCTGGCTGCACTCGGTCGCCTCCCAGGCGCCGCTGCCGGGGTGGCTGACGTCGTACCTGATCTACATGGGTGTGTGGATCATGATGATGTACACCGTCGACTACGCCCGGCTGGGCCGCCCGCAGGACACCCGCTTCCACGGCACCGTGACCTTCGGCTGGGTCTTCTACACCTTCACCTTCGGCGTCAACGGCCTGATCGGCATCTACCTGCTGCGTGCCTGGGAGATCTCAGGATCGGAGACCGGGGTGGTCGACGCCGTCATCCGGTCGCTCGGCTTCGCGGGAGTGCTGTTGATCTTCGTGTCGCAGACCCGCATCAACACGGCGAACTACTACCTGGCCTCCACGAACCTGGAGGCGTTCGCCGCCCGCGTGCTCCGCCTCCGGCTGCCCAGGGCGGTGTGGGTCGGGGTGGCCGGAGCGATCGCGTACCTGCTGATGCTCACGGACGTCCTCGGCTACCTGCTGAAGGCGCTGGCCTGGCAGGGGGTCTTCGTGACCGCGTGGGTGGCGATCGCGCTGGTGCACATCGCCGTGTCGCCGGCGGACCGGGACGGCCTGCCCGAGTTCAGGACAGGACGGCTCGTCCCGCTGACCGCGGGCGCGGCCGCCTGGCTGGCGGCCTCGGCCGCCGGGATCGTGCTGACCGAGCAGGGGGCGAACGCGGCGCTCGCGCAGCTGGCGCCCCTCATCACGGTCGTCCTGGCCGCCGGCCTGTACTACGCGGCGCTCAGGTTCGCGCCGAGCGCGGTCCGCGTCCGTGGCGGCGACCCGCGTGACGAGGTCGAGGACGTCTGGCGGGCCCGCATCCTGTGTCACGTCTGCGACCGGTCCTACGTCGCCGTCGAGATGGATCGTGACCCGAGCGCGAACGGCGCCGCCATCTGCTCGGCCTGCGCCGCCGACTCCGCCGCCCTGGCCCGCGCCGTCCGCTGAAGAAGAACCATTCGCTCAACAGGAGAGAGGAAGGGATGAACGCCATCATCACCGAGAGCCCCGCCAGGGGCGATCGGCCGGCCATCGCCTACCGGGCCGCCGGCGACCGGCACGTGCTCGTCGAGTACGGGGACATGACGCTCCATCTGGAGCTGAACTTCTTCGTCACCTCGGTCTCCGCGCACTTCGCCGCCAATCCCGTCGCCGGCCTGATCGAGGCCGCGCCCGGGTTCCGGTCGCTGCTGCTGCACTACGATCCGGGCACGATCAGCCACCACGACCTGCTGGCGGCGGTCGAGGAGGCGCACGACGCCCAGCCTCCGGTGCGCTCCCTGGTGATCCCGAGCCGGCTGATCACCCTGCCCATCGCCTTCGACGACTCCGAGTCGCGTGAGGCGGTGCGGCGCTATGCCACCACGATCCGGCAGGACGCCCCGAACATCCGGGACAACTCCAACATCGACTACATCGTCGAGTACAACGGACTCCCCGACCGCGAGGCGCTGTACGCCACGGTGACCGGGACGGAATGGTGGAACGCCTACACCGGCTTCTTCCCCGGCCTGCCGTTCATGTTCCCGCTCGACCCGCGCAACGCGATCACCGTTCCGAAGTACAACCCCACCCGCACGTGGACGGCCGAGGGAGCGGTCGGCATCGGCGGCCCGTGCGTGGCGATCTACCCGGTCGAGTCGCCGGGCGGATATCAGCTCTTCGGCCGCACCATCACCGTCTTCGACATCCTGGCCCGCCACGACGTCTTCCGCGACGACCCGATCCTGATCCGCCCCGGCGACAGGGTGCGCTTCGAGCGGGTGAGCGAGGACGAGGTGCTCGCCCTGCGCAGGGACGTGCTGGAGAACCGCTACGAGTACACGATCGAGGACGACCCGTTCTCGGTCGCCGACTACATCGAGCGCAGCGCCGGGGTGCGTGCCGAGGCCGAGAAGCTCGGCTCCGCCCGTGAGGCCGCCGCGGCGAAGACGGAGGTGCCGTGATGCCGGGTACGTACGGACTGTTCGACGTGATCTCGCCCGGTCTGCAGACGACGGTGCAGGACCATCCGGGACGCCCTGGCCTGCAGTCGAAGGGGTTCTTCCCCGCGGGTCCCGTCGACCACCTGTCGTTCCGGGTCGCCAACGTGCTCGTCGGCAACGACCCGGGCGCCGCGGCGCTGGAGATCCCGATGGGCCGGCTGCGCCTGCGCGTGCTCGCCGAGACCTCCGTCGCCGTGACCGGCGCCGACGGGTCGGGCCTGACGCTCAACGGCGCGCCGCTGCCGCTGTGGGAGACCGTACGGGTCGCGCCCGGCGACGAGATCGCCTGCTCCATCGTCAAGGGGCCGGGCTTCCGGCTCTACCTCGCGGTCGCGGGCGGCATCGACGTGCCCGTGGTGATGCGGTCGCGGGCCACGTACACGATGGGCGGCATCGGCGGCGTCGAGGGCCGCGCCCTGATGAAGGGCGACGTGCTGAACGGCCGGCCGGTCCCCGATCCGGCGCGGCTGAGGTTGCCGATGGCGCTGCGGCCGATGCTCGGCAACAACTGGGAGATCGAGGTGATGCGCGGCCCGCACGCCGATCCGGACTTCCTCACCGAGCAGGACTGGAAGGACTTCGTCGGCCGTCAGTGGAAGGTCGACCTCAACTCCAACCGGGTCGGGACGCGGCTGGATCCGCACCGGTTCGCCTGGGCGCGTCCCTCGGGCGGTGTCGCGGGCGGTCACCCGTCCAACGTGCTCGACGGCAGCTATCCGATCGGCGGGATCAACACCAACGGGGACGTGCCGGTCATCCTCGGCCCGGACGGTCCCACGGCCGGCGGGTTCACCGTGATCGGCACCGTCGTCCACGCGGGCCTGTGGAAGGTCGGCCAGCTCCGGCCCGGCCGGGACACCATCCGGTTCAGGGAGGTCTCGCTGGACGAGGCGCTCGCGCTGGCGCAGCGCGTGGACTACACCACCGATCCGCGACACTACGAGGAGCTGTGATGCCCAGGATCGACGTCAACTGCGACATGGGAGAGAGCTTCGGCCGCTGGATCCTGGGCGACGACCGGGGGATGATGCCCCACCTGTCCTCGGTCAACATCGCGACCGGCTATCACGCGGGCGATCCGCCGACGATCCGGCGCACGGTCGAGGCCGCGGTCGAACACGGGCTGGCCATCGGCGCGCACGTCGCCTTCCCCGACCTCATGGGGTTCGGGCGGCGGCGGATGACCATCCCGCCCGGCGACGTCGAGGACTACTGCCTCTACCAGATCGGGGCGCTGGAGGCGTTCGTCCGGGCCGCGGGCGGTCGCCTGGCGCATGTCAAGCCGCATGGGGCGCTGTACGTCATGGCCTCCGACGATCCGGCGCTGGCCGCCGCGATCGCGCGCGCGACCGCCAAGGTGGACGCCTCGCTGCCGCTCGTGCTGCTGCATCGCGGCGCCGCCTCGGCCGTCGAGGCCGAGGGCGTCCGGCTGGTGCCCGAGGGTTTCCCCGACCTGCACTACGACCGCGACGCTCACCTGATCATCGAGCCGGTCAAGCGTGCCTGGGATCCCGGCCTGGTCGCCGACAGGGCCGTCAGGATGGTCCTCGACGGCAAGGTGAACGCCGAGGACGGCACCGAACTCGACGTCGAGGCCCTGTCCCTCTGCCTGCACGGGGACGCGCCCAACGGCCCCGAGGTGGCCGCCGCCGTACGGCGTGCCCTCACCGCCAACGGGATCGACGTCGTGCCGATCGCCGGCCTGCTCTCCGCGGAAGGGGGCCCGCGATGATGGAGTCGCTGCTGGTGGCCAACCGCGGCGAGATCGCCCGCCGCGTGATCCGCACCGCCCGGCGGCTGGGCGTGCGCACCGTCGCCGTGCACAGTGACCTTGACGCGGATCTGCCGTTCGTCCGCGAGGCCGACGAGGCCGTGCCGATCGGGGCGGCCACGTCCTACCGGGACGCCGAGACGATCCTCGCCGCGGCCGAGCGCACCGGTGCCCGCGCCGTGCACCCCGGCTACGGATTCCTGTCCGAGAACGCCGGCTTCGCCCGTGGTGTCCAGGCGGCCGGGCTCGTCTGGGTGGGGCCGGATCCCGATGTCATCGAGCTCATGGGCGACAAGATCCGGGCCAGGAACACCGTGGCCGCCGCCGGGGCTCCGGTCGCGCCCGGCACCCCCGACCCGGTGACCGGCGGGGCCGAGGCGGTCGCGGCGGCGACGCACATCGGATATCCGATCATGGTCAAGGCCGCGGCGGGCGGCGGCGGCATGGGCATGGCCGTGGCCGCCGACCCGGACGAACTGCGCAAACACATCACGGCCGTGCGTGACTTCGCCGAGCGGATGTTCGGCGACCCCGGGATCCTCCTTGAGCGGTACTACCCCGACGCCCGGCACGTCGAGGTGCAGATCCTGGGGCTCGCCGACGGCACCGTCGTCGCCCTGGGCGACCGCAACTGCTCGGTGCAGCGCCGCAACCAGAAGCTGGTCGAGGAGACGCCCTCACCCGGGCTCGACGCGGACCTGCGCGAGCGCATGCACGCCGTCGCCGTGCAGATCGGCAAAGCCGTCGGCTACCGCAACGCGGGAACCGTCGAATGCCTCGTCCACGGCGAGCCCGGCGACCAGGACTTCGTCTTCCTGGAGATGAACACCAGGCTGCAGGTCGAGCACCCGGTCACCGAGGAGGTCTGGGGCATCGACCTGGTCGAGCAGCAGCTTCGCGTCGCGGCCGGGCTGCCGCCCTCCGCCGACCCGGCCACGCTGCGGCCGCGCGGTCACGCCGTCGAGTTCCGCGTCAACGCCGAGGACCCGGTGCGTTTCCTGCCCGGCCCCGGAGCCATCACCGCCTGGAGCGAGCCGTCCGGCGACGGCGTACGGGTCGACGCGGGATACGCCGAGGGCACCACGGTGACTCCCGCCTACGACTCGCTCATGGCCAAGCTCGTCGTGCACGCGGACGACCGCGACGCGGCGCTGGAGCGGGCGCGTGCGGCGCTGGCCGCCTTCGTCGTGCAGGGCCCCAAGCACAACCTGCCCTTCTTCGAAGAGCTCCTGCGCGAGCCCGCCTTCGCCGACGGCTCGTACACCACCACCATCGTCACGCGCCTGCGCAACCGGCGCTGACCCCCTACTGAAGGAGTGCACATGACGCAGCGGATCACGGCCGACCTCGCGGCCAACGTCTGGAAGGTCCTGGTCGCCCCCGGCGACCCCGTCGAGGTCGGCGACGCCCTGGTGATCCTCGAGTCGATGAAGATGGAGATCCCCGTGGAAGCCGAGGTCGCGGGCACCGTACGGACGCTCGCCGTCAAGGAGGGCGACATCGTCCAGGAAGGAGACCCGATCGCCGAAGTCGGCTGAGCCGGCGGTGATCGCGGGGGCGCGTGGAGACGCTATTGTGCAGGCATCGGCGTCGCCAAGGAAGGTGATCGCGTGTCCCAGCCCGGTACGGTCTCCGCCCCGGGGCGGACCCCCGCGTGGCGCTACGCCATCGGGATGTTGGGCACCTCCATCCCGATCAACATGATCAAGGGATCGATGATCCTCTTCTACGTCGACATTCTCGGGCTCGACGTGCGCGCCTACGGCGTGGTCATGGTGATCTACGCGGTCATCGACGCGATCGACAACCCGCTGCTCGGCCACCTGTCCGACCGCACCAGGAGCCGGTTCGGGCGACGCCGGCCGTGGCTGCTCGTCGGCACGCCGATGCTCGCGGCCTGCATGATCGCGTTCTTCTCCGCGCCGACCTCCCTGCGGGGCATCGGCCTGGTGTTGTGGTTCGCGGTGTTCGCGATCCTTTGCGAGGCGTTCGACTCGATGCTCAACGCGAACTACGGCGCGCTGCTCCCCGAGCTGTACCCGAGCGAGCGCGAGCGCGCCGTGGCCAACGGCCTGCGTCAGGGTTTCCAGCTCGTGGCGCTGGTGATCTCGCTCGCGGTCACCCCGTTGCTCACGACGAGCGTGTTCGGCACCGAGGAGTCCACGCAGGGCTTCCAGATCACGGCGGTCATCTACGGCGTGATCGCGCTCGTCGTGATCGGGTTCATGGCGCTCGGCGTGCGCGAGAACCCCCGCCACTCCACGCACGAGCGGCCGTTGCTGCTGCGTAGCGTGTGGTCGATCGTGCGCAACCCGATGTTCTGGACGGTCGGGCTCACCGGCGCCTGCTACGGGACAGCCATGGCGCTCGTGCTGTCGGGCATCCAACTGTACGTCCGCTACTCGCTCGGGCTCCCGGTCGGCAACGCGCTCTACCTTCAGGGCATCGTCATCCTCGTCTCGGTGGGCGGCCTCGTGGCGTGGACGCGCGTCGTCGCACGCCGTGGCGCCCTGTGGACCTGGCGGCTCGCCTTCGCGGTCCTCGCGGCCAGCTTCGCGGCCCTGTTCTTGGCCACCGACCTCGTCACCGCGATCGCCGCCGGGGTGCTCGTCGGGGCCGGATGGTCGGGAATGCTCGCGACGAACGACCTCATCGTCGCGCGTGTGCTGGACGCCGACGCGGCGCGCAACGGCGCGCACCGCGAAGGGCTCTTCCTGTCGGCGTTCGGCTTCTTCACCCGGCTGAACGGGATCGTGACCGGGCTCGCGCTCACGTCGCTGGGCGTCTTCTTCGGCTACAACTCGGGCGACGACCCCGGCGCCGACCCCGGGCTCGCGTTCCGGGTGTACTTATGCGTCTACCCGTTCGTGCTGACGACGATCGGCGCGGTCGCGGCGCGGCTCATCTCGGTCCCGATCGAGACGCCGCCCGAGGTGGAGCGCCCCTGACGGGCCCTATCTTCCCGCCATGCCGGTCAGCATGATGCCCCTGATGAAGTACTTCTGCGCCGCCAGGAACACCACGATGACCGGAATCAGGGCAAGGATGGACACCGCCATCATCAGGTTGTAGTCGTCGGCGTACTGGCCGCGGAACAGCGAGATGCCGAGCGGGATCGTGTAGTTCTCCGTCGACCGCAGATAGATCAGCGGGTCGATGTACTCGCCCCACGCCCCGACGAACGACAGCAGCGTCACGGTCGCGATCGCCGGTTTGGACAGCGGGATCATGACCCGCCACAGGATCCGCAGCTCCCCGGCGCCGTCGATGCGCGCCGCCTCCACCAGCTCCTGCGGAATCGTGGTGAAGAACTGCCTGAGCAGGAAGATGTACAGCGCGGTGCCGAAGAAGTTGGGCAGGAACAGCGGCCAGAAGGTGTCCACCAGGCCCAACTCGGAGAACAGGATGAACCTCGGCACGATGACCACCTGCGCCGGGATCATCATCGTGCCCAGCATCAGCGCGAAGGCCACGCCGCGCATGCGCGAGCGCAACCGCGCGAAGGCGTAGGCGGGCAGGATGCAGGAGATGAGATTGCCCACGATCGACAGCGCGGTCACCACCGTGCTGTTGAGCAGGAAGGTGTTGAACGGCAGGCCCATCCACGCGTCGGGGAAGTTGGACCAGGTGAAGACCTCCGGCCAGAACCTCGGCGGGAACTCCAACACGGCACCGGGCGGTTTGAGCGCGGTGGTGAGCATCCACAGCAGCGGAAGCAGACTGGCCGCCGAGCCCAGGACGAGAAGCGCGTAGGCCGTCATCCGCTGGATCCTGCGGATCCGCTCGGCCTGGTCGGGGGTCACGGGCCGCTTCTCCACCGGGCGGGCCTGTTCGGGCAGGACCTTGATTGCCATCTCGTGACCTACTTGACCTCGTAGTGGACCCAGCGGCGGGCGAGCGCGAACTGGATCAGGGTGAACACGATGACGAGGAAGAACAGCGCCCAGGCGATCGTCGAGGCGTAGCCCATCTCGAAGTACTTGAAGGCGTAGCGGTAGACGTACAGGCCCAGGACCAGGGTGGAGTTGGCCGGTCCTCCGTCGGTCATGAACAGGATGAGCTGGTAGGCCTGCAGGCTGCCGATGAACCCGACCACCAGGTTGAAGAAGATGACCGGCGAGACCATCGGGACCGTGACGTGCCTGAACCTGCTCCACCAGCCGGCGCCGTCGAGGTGCGCTGCCTCGTACAGCGAGACGGGCACGCCCTGCAGGCCCGCCAGAAAGATGATCATCGCGTTCCCTGTGGTCCAGGTCGTCATGATGACCAGGCCGGGAATCGCCCAGCTCGCGTCGGTCAGCCACCCGGGCCCCTGCACGCCCAGGAGGCCGATCAGGTAGTTGATCAGCCCGTAGTCGGGATGCAGCACGTGGATCCAGAGCAGGGCGGTGGCGATGCCCGAGATCACCGACGGCATGTAGATGATCGTGCGGAAGACCGCCTGCCCGCGCACCTTGAGGTTGAGCAGCAGCGCGGCGGCGAGGCTGTAGGCGACACCGGCCACGGCGGAGGCGGCGCCGAAGTACATCGTGTTCCGCGTCGCCATCCAGAAGTCGGGGTCACGCAGCAGTTGCACGTAGTTGTCCAGGCCCACCCACTGCGGGGACTCCAGCAGTTCGTAGCGGGTGAAGCTGAGCACCAGCGACACGATGATGGGCCCGCCGGTGAAGAAGACGAAGCCGATGCTCCACGGCAGGGCGAACAGGTGGAACCGGCGGGCCTCGCGCCGGACGAGCGGGGAGACGGCCATGATCAGGCGTTCTCCGCCAGCATCGGCGTGACGCGCTCGCTGATCTGTTTGAGCCCCTCGTCCACCGACAGCGACCCCGTCATGACCTGCTCCCAGATCGGCTTGGTCATGTCCTCGAGCTTGGGCGTCGCGGGCTGCCTGAGGACTCCGTCGCTGGTGCCGTACTTCTGCAGCGACTCCTTGGTGGTGTCGATGATGTCCTGGTCGAGCTTGAGGTCCCGGAGATTCTCCTCGAACGCCGACTGCCGCGACGGCGGGGTGTCGAGGAAGAAGCGGTGGCCGGCGTAGGAACGCAGGGAGTTGAGCACGATCCACGCGGCCTCGGGGTCGCGTGCCTTGTTGGTGATGCCGAAGGAGCTGCCCAGGATCGGGGTGAAGCGGCCCTCGGGACCGCTGGGCACGGTCGTCACGCTCCACTCGAACTGCTCGTTGGCCGGCAGGGTGAGCAGGTGGAGCAGGTTCCACGCACCGCCGACGTACAGGGCGGCCCTGCCCAGCATGAACGGGTCGATCTTCGCCGTCGCCTGCGTCTCGGCCAGGTCGGGCATCGCCTTGTCCTTGATCAGCAGGTCGATCCAGCGCTTGAGCACGTCGCGGCTGGCCGGCTCCTGGATCACGCACTTCCTCTCGTCGGCCGTCAGGTAGCGGCCGCCGTGGGGGAGCAGGAAGGAGGTGGTGAGGTCGGTGGTGGGTTTGGGCAGCGGCGTGAACCCGAAGATCTTCTGCGCGCCCGTGCCCGAGACCATCCCGCGTGCGGCCTCCATGAGCTTGTCCCAGGTCCAGGAGGAGTCGGGCACCTTGGCGCCCGCCTTCTCGAAGACCTCCTTGTTGTAATACAGCAGCTTGGGCGCCGAGTCGGTGCCCAGCGCGTAGAGCTTGCCGTCACGCTCCCAGTAGCTGAGCGCCGCTTCGGAGAAGTCGGCGCGGTTGAACTCGGGCGTGGCCGCGATGTAGTCGTCCAGCGGCAGGTACAGGCCGCTCTTGATGAAGCTCTGCCCCCACTGGAACTGCGAGTACATCAGGTCGGGCAGCACGCCGCTGGCGGCGCCCGTCAGGTACTTGGTGCGGAAGTCGTCGAACGGCGTGACCTCCACCTTGATCTCGATGTTGGGGTGCAGCTTCGGGAAGAACTTGGCGAACTGGGCCTGCCGCACCTCGTGCCGCTGACCCGGGATGATCGCGACGGTGACGGTGACCTTGGATTTGGGTTCCGGCACGTTGGTCTTGGGCCACGACAGCGAGTCGAAGAGCTTCTCCGCCTCGTCGTAGGGGAACAGCGCGCTCTCCGGCCGGTTCGGGTTGATCACCGCCGAGTCGCTCGACGCCGAGGAGGTCGGGCCCGCCTGGCGGGTGCGCTCGCCGCTCCCGCAGGCGGTGAGGGGGACGGCCGCCGCGGCCATGGCGGCGAGGCTGAGAACCTGGCGCCGGCTCAGGCCGGTGGTGTCCAGGCCGCGCAGGGGGTTGTGCATGGGGGGTATCGCCTTTCAGAGGAAGAGCTCGATCACCGGGACGGCCACGTCCGGCGGCTGAACGGGAAGCTCCAAGGTGAGGGTGCCTTCCGGGAGCGTGAAGAAGTTCACGTTCCCGTTGTCGACCTTCGGGTCGGGCGCCCACATCGAGATCTCTGACCCGTCGTTGAGCAACTGCGCGTAGCGGACCTTGCCCGCCAGCCCCGGCAGGTGCAGGTGCCGGTACGGCCAGGAGAAGACGTGCACGTAGAGCCGGTCGCCGCGCTGGGTGTAGCGGCAGTCCTGGGGAGCCTGGAACTGGCTGGATCCCGCGCCGTGGATCGACCGGCCGTGCAGCCGCATCCAGTCGCCGATCTCCCGCAGCGTCTCGAGCGCCCGAGGCTCGAACTCGCCCCGGCCGTTGGGGCCCACGTTGAGCAGGAGGTTGCCGTCCTTGGAGACCGAGTCGACCAGCATCCGGATGAGCATGCCGGGCGACTTCCAGGTGTGGTTGTCGCGGTGGTAGCCCCAGCTTCCGTTCAGCGTCTGGCACGCCTCCCAGAGCGTCGACAGCGGGGCGGGGGGCTGGAACTGCTCCGGCGTGGTGAAGTCGCCCGGCAGCTCCAGACGGTTGTTGAGCAGGATGTCCGGCTGGATGCGGCGGATCTTTTCCACCAGCTCTTCCGAACGCCACTCGGCCTTGCCCTTGCCGCCGAAGATGCGTTTGCCCTGCTTGATCCGGTTGGCGTAGGAGAAGTCAAACCACAGTGTGTCGAGGGGGCCGTAGCGGGTGAGCAGCTCCTCGACCTGCCCGTGCAGGTAATCCGCATATTTCGTGACATCTCGGTCGGGGAATGTGCCGCCCTCCACGTACGCCGGATGCAGCCCGTCGATCGGGAAGTCCGGGTGATGCCAGTCCAGCAGCGAGTAGTAGAACCCGACCCCGAGCCCTCTGCCCCTGAACGCATCGACGAACGGGCCGATCAGGTCCTTGCCGTGCGGCGTGCCGCTCACGCAGTAGTCGGTCAGAGCCGAGTCCCACAGGCAGAAGCCGTCGTGGTGCTTGGCGGTCAGCACCGTGTAGCGCATCCCCGCCCGCTGCGCGGCCTCCGCCCACGCGTCGGGGTCGTACAGATCGGGGTCGAAGCGCTCGAAGTAGCGCTGGTACTGCTCGTCGGTGAGGTGTTCGCGCTGCTTGACCCACTCGTGGCGGGCCGCCAGGGCGTAGAGCCCCCAGTGAATGAACAGGCCGAACCTGCGCTGCCGGAACTCGTCGATGCGGGAATTCGTCATCCGTGACACCCTCTGTCCTATGGGGCTAGCGCGAAAAGTTTCGCAACTCTCGACTTGCGGGTAACGTAGGCGAAACATCGGATGTGGTCAAGGGTTCTTGAGCCGGAGATCGGCTGACCTGCCCCGGCTTCCCTCCGCCGTCCTGGCATGGATTCGGCTGTTAGGGGCATACAGGGCAGAGCGGCTGCGCGATGTCGCCAGGTGTCCTGCGTCGCGCAGCCGAGTGTTGTACTAGCGGAATGACATCCGATGTTTCTGGTGTCAACGGGCACGGCAAGGTCGGCGGGATGATGCCCCGGGCCGGCCGTGGTATTCCGCCGGCTACCGGAAAACGGCACGCCGGATCGGTCCGAGCTTTACGGCGAAGGTCCCGTCAGGGGCCGGGTCGAGGCGGACCATTCCCGGCCCCGAGGAAATGCGCCCGCTCGCATTTCAGCGACGGGCGGGGAGGTTCACGCACCGCTTCCCCGGATTCGGACTCCAGGCGCGTGCGGGCTGCTCGGGGCGCCTTCGCCGCTGTGGCGGGGCGCGAATCCGGACTCATCTGTCTTTGACGGGAAATATGGCGGCGAGAGGATTAAGGATTCCGCCCGGGGCCGCGTTTCCCGGGCGGAATGATGTGGTCAGCCGTTCATGGTCTTGGTCAGGGAACGAGGACGCAGGTCGGTCCAGTTCTTCTCGATGTAGTCCAGGCAGGCGGCACGGGAGTTCTCGGGGAAAACGACGGTCCAGCCGATGGGGACGTCGGCGAAACAGGGCCACAAGGAGTGCTGGTTCTCGGCGTTGACCAGGACCAGGAAACGGCCCTCCGCGTCGTCGAACGGGTTGGTGGTCATGCTCGGTCCCTTCTGGGTTTGCGGGGTCGGCGGCCGGAGACCGGGTGACGCGTCACCGGGCCACGGCCAGACGGTAGGTCTCGTCGCTGGTGAGCAGGTTGCGATGGGTGTCCTCCGCGGTGATGACGCCGCCGTCCAGGACGAGGACCCGGTCGGCGGCGTCCAGGAAGGCCGGGCTGCTGGTGAGCACGATCGTGGTGCGGCCCCTGCGCAACTCGGCGACGTTGCGCGCGATGAGCTGTTCCGTCACCGCGTCGACGGCTGTCGTCGGGTCGTGCAGGACGAGGATGTCGGCGTCGGCGGCCAGGGCGCGGGCCAGCGACAACCGCTGGCGCTGCCCGCCGGAGAGGTTCGCGCCTCGGTCGCGGACGCCGTAGTCGAGTCCTTCGTGGTGGAGGGCGACGACGTCGGTCAGCATGGACGCCTCCACGGCCTCGGGGATCATCCGGCCGGCGCCCGCCGGGTCGATGTTCGTGCGCAGGGTGCCCGCGAAGATCTCCCCGTCGTACGGGTTCACCAGCAGGCGCTCGCGGACCGCCTCGATCGACAACTCCCGCGTCTCCTGCCCGCTGACCCGCACGACACCCTCATACGCGCCAGGCGGGACGTTCACGGCCAGGATCGAGGCGAGGTCGGCCGCCGCGCCCGGCTGGTAGGCGGCGATCGCCACGAACTCGCCCGCGGGCACGTGGAACTTCAGCTCACGCAGGGACCCGTACCGGACGCTGTCGACCTCCAGGTCTCCGCCCGCGGACGGACGCTCCCGCCCCGGGGTCATCACCGGCGGCGCGGCCAGCACCAGCGCCATCCGCTCGGCCGACGCGCGCGCGATCATCACGTACTTCGGCATCTCCGAGAACAACTTCAGCGGTTCCATGATGAACTGCGCCAGCCCCACGGCCATGACGAGCTGCCCGATGGTGATCCGGCCGTTGAAGGCCAGCCAGCCCGCCGCCAGGGTCACGGCCGTGGCGAGGACCGCGTTGAGCGCCAGCGCCGCGCCGGCGTAGGCGCCGTTCACCTTGGCGACGGTGACCGCCTGGCTTCTCGCCTCCGTGCTGACCTTCCGGTAGGACAGGAAGGCCGCGTGGTTGCCGCCGAAGCCGTGCAGCGGGCGCAGACCGGTGATCAGGTCGGCGACCTTCGCGCCCGCCCGCGCCACCCGGGCCTGCTGCTCGCGGGTGCCGGAGCCGATCCGTCTGGAGATCACGCTCAGGATCGACAGGATCGCGACGGTTCCCACGATCACCAGCAGGCCGAGCCACACGCTGGCCATGCCCAGCGCGACTGCCGTGATCAGCACCGCGACCAGTGCGCTGATCAGCAGCGGCACCACCTCGATGATGTCGGCGGTCTGGTCGGCGTCCTCGGTGGCGATGGTCAGGACCTCGCCCGACTTGAGGTCGACGTCCCTGGCCACCGGCTGGAGCCCGCAGGCCGCGACCCGCACCCGCCAGCGGTGCGCCTCGGTCGTGTTGGCCTTCTGCAGGATGCGCATCCCGAACCGCCACGACAGCGACACCGTCGTGATGATCACGGCGAGCGCGGCGACCGACAGGCCGAGCGAGGCGAGGCTGCGCTCGCGCATCGTGTGCTCGACGATCAGGCCGAGCGCGATGGGGAAGGCGGTCTCGGCGGCCTGGTACATGCCCATGAGGACGGTGCCCCAGGCCATGGCGCCCGCGTTGCGCCGCAGCGCGGTGCGCAGGATGCCGGATCCCGTGCGGTACATCTGCTGGTCAGGAGTTGTCATCGAGGTGCCGGGCAATCGCTTCCGGGGTCCGCAGGGTGAGAAGGTCACGAATGGTGATGACGGGGCCGTACTCGCGGCGGAGCAGCCCGATCAGCCGTACTGCCAGCATGGAATGCCCTCCCAGGGACGTGAAGTCGCTCACCGCGCTCACCTCGTCGTCGTCCAGGTCCAGCGCCTCGGCGAAGAACTCGCACACCAAGGTCTCGGTCTCGGTGGCGGGGCCGCGTTCGCCCGCCGTGGTCAGCGCGCCGAGTGGCCTGGCCTCCGGCAGCGCCTTGGCGTCGGCCTTCCCGTTCACCGTCAGGGGGATGGCGGCGACCTGGGCGTAGTGCGTGGGGCGCAGGTAGTCGGGCAGCCCGGCGCCCACCTCGGCGGCGACCCTCGCCAGGTCGGCGCCGTCCAGGACGAGGTAGGCGGCCAGCCGGTAGGCGCCGTCGACCTGCGGATCGGACTGGGCGAGCGCGGCGGCGAACCGCACCGCAGGATGCGCCTCGAACGCGGCCTCGACCTCGCCCGGTTCGACCCGGTGCCCCCGGATCTTGACCTGCTGGTCGGTGCGGCCCAGGTACATCAGGTTCCCGTCGGGCCGCCTGAGCACGAGGTCCCCCGTGCGGTACATGCGTTCTCCGGGTTCGCCGAACGGGCACGCGACGAACCGGTGCGCGGTCTGGGCGGGCTGCCCGAGATAGCCGCGCGCGATGCCGATGCCCGACACGTACAGCTCGCCCGGCACGCCGTCCGGCACGGGCCGCAGCCACGGGTCGAGCACGTACACGCCGGTGTTGTCGATCGCCACGCCCACCACCGGGTCCTGGCACTCGAAGGTGCCGACGCCGAGGGTGTTGATGGTGTACTCGGTGGGTCCGTACAGGTTGTAGCCGGCCGTCCCCTCGGTTCCGGCGAGCCGATGCCACAACGCCGGGGTGACCGCCTCACCGCCCAGCAGCACCAGCGCGGGCCGCCGCGCGGGGTCGTCGAGCAGCCCCTCGGCCACCAGCTGCTGCGCGTAGGTGGGGGTGACGTTGATGACGTCGATGCCGTGCTCCAGGCAGTACTCGACCAGGCGGGGCGCGTCGCGTCGCAGTTCCTCGTCGCAGATGTGCACCTCGTGACCGTCGGCGAGCCACAGGAGCTCCTCCCACGACATGTCGAACGCGAACGACACGGTGTGCGCGATCCGGAAGACCCGGTGGGCGTGCTCGGCCAGCACCGGCTCGAAGATCCGGCGCTGGTGGTTGACCAGCATGTTGGTGAGCCCGGCGTACTCGGTCACCACCCCCTTGGGCTTCCCCGTCGATCCGGAGGTGTAGATGGTGTACGCGGGGTGCCGCAGGCGGCCGGGGTCGTCCGGTGCGAACGTCGTGAACGGCTCGGCCTCGGGCAGGGGCCGGTCCAGCTCGATCAGGTCGCCGGTCAAACGGGGCGAGACGGCGCTCACGGTGAGGATCACATCAGGGCGGGCGTCCGCGACGATCGCGGCGATCCGCTCGTCCGGGTGGTCCAGCTCCAGCGGCACGTACGCGGCGCCGACGCGCAGCACGGCGAACAGCGCCACGATCGAGTCGAGCGACCGCGGGATCGCCAGCCCCACGGTCATCTCGGGGCCGATGCCGCGCCGGGCGAGCACACCCGCCACCGCGCGGCTGCGGTCACGAAGCTGGGCGAAGGTCATGGTCCGGCCGTGGGCGACGAGCGCGACCTGCTGGGGGCTGCGCTCCGCCGCCTGGTCGAAGCGGTCGACCACGGTGTCCGTGCCGACGTCCGTCCGGTCGGCCGGTTCGGGCTCCGGGCCGAAACCCCGCAGCGCGCCCACCGGGCCGCTCGCGCGGGCCAGGTCGTCGAGCATCCGCAGGTAGCCGTCCAGGAGACGACGGGCGCGTTCCGCGTCGTGGTCGCGATACTCCAGCTTGACCGTGAGCCGGTCGCCTGGTGTGACGACCCAGGTGAACGGGTAGTGCGTGGAGTCGTCGGCCCGCACCGAGGTGATGCCGTGCCTGGCGTTCATCGTGGCGAACGCGTCCATGTCCAGGAAGTTCTGGAGCACGAACAGGTTGTCGAACAGGAGGTCGTGGCCACTGGCCCGCTGGATCTCGCCGAGCCCCAGGTGCTCGTGCTCCATCGCCGCGACCCTGGCCGCCTGCACGGCCGACAGGTAGTCCCGCACCGTGTCGTCCGGTCGTGCCCGCGTCCACATGGGCACGGTGTTGAGCAGCACGCCGACGATCTCCGACAGGCCCTCGCCCTCCCTGCCGGAGACGGTCACGCCGAACACGGCCTCACCCCGGCCCGTGTGCGCGCCGAGCAGCAGGCCGAACGCGCCGGTCAGCACCGAGTTCAGCGTGACACCGTGGGTTCTGGCCGCCGCTCGCAGCAGATGCGACTGTTCGGCGGACAGCGTGCGCACGAGCGCGCGCGGCAGGTCGTCGGGAAGCGACGGTGACGGTCCGGCGAGCAGCGTCGGGCCGGGGAGGCCGGTCAGGTGCCGGGCCCAGAAACGTTCCGAGGCGGAGGAGTCCCTGGCGTCGAGCGCCCGTGCGTAGTCCTCGAAGCTCGGCGTGGCCGGGACCGGGGCGAGCGGCTCTCCCGCGAGGACGGCCTCATAGGCGTCGAACAGGTCCCGCAGCACGATCTCGCGTGACCAGCCGTCCCACAGCAGCAGGTGGTAGCTCAGCAGCAGGCCGTCGCGGTCGCCTGGCAGGCGCACCACGGTCAGCCGGATCAGCGGCGGCTCACCCGGGTCGAAGCCCGTGTCGCGGTCCCGCGCGCACAGGGCTTCGACCTCCGCCTCCGCCTCCGCCTCCGCCTCCGCCTCCGCCTCCGCCTCCGCCTCCGCCTCCGCCGACAGGACGACCGTGCGGACGGCGACCCGCCGGCCCGCTGCGAGGACCTGGACCGGGTTGCCGCCGGCGTCGGTGGTGAAGGCGGCGCCCACGACCGGGTGCCGGGCGATCACGTACGCCATCGCCTCGGCCAGGGCGTCGGCGTCCAGACGCCGGTCGAAGGCGAAGTAGCTCTGGGCGACGTAGTGCCCGGCCGGGCCCGTCAGCTGCGCCTGGAAGAACAGGCCCTTCTGGAGCGGGGTCACCGGCGCCGTCCGCTCGGCCGTCGCACAGGCGTCCGCGATCGCCTCCAGCGCGCGCCGCCAGTGTTCGGCGAGCTCGTCGGGGATGCCCTCGGCGAGGGTGAAGGTCGCGCGCAGGCTGCCGGTGGCCGCGTCGATCCACGCATTGACCTCGACGGCGTACGGGCTGCCCTGGTCGCCGCCGGTGATGTGCAGGGCTTGGGCTTCGCTGCCTCGGCCGAGGTAGTTGAACAGCACCTGCGGGCGCGCGTGCAGCAGCGGGGCCGTCTGCGGGTTGAGGTACCTGAGCCGGCCGTAGGCGACGTGCCCGCGCTCGTCCGGCTGGCGTTCGGCGAGCTCGCGCGCCGCCGCGACGGGGTCGGTGCGCGCGGTGAGCCGCACGGGGGCGATGGAGGTGAACCAGCCGACCGTGCGGGTGTAGTCGTGGTGTTCGAGCGCGGGGACCCGGCCGTGCCGCTCCAGGTCGATCGCGAGGTCGGTGGGGGAGGGCTGGAGGCGTGTCAGCGCGGTGCGCAGCGCGCCGCACAGCAACTCGGTGAGCCCGACGCCGAGCGTGGCGGGCGCGGTACGCGTCACGCGGGCGCTCACCTCGGGCGCGACCTCCACGGTGAGCTCGCGCAGGCCCTCCACCACGGGCAGCAGCGCGGGCGCTTCGAGCGTGGCGACCCAGTGGTCGAGGTCGTCGATCACGTGGGCGGACCGGGCCGTCAGCGCGTCGGCGTACTCGGCATAGGACGTGGTCGGCGGCGCCAGAGCCGCCCCGCGCATGGCGGCGGCCAGATCGTCCAGCAGGATCAGCCAGGACACCGCGTCGACGGCGAGGTGGTGCGCGGTGACCACCAGGGTCCGGCTCGCCGCCAGCCAGGAGAACGCGATCACCTCCCCGGCCTCGGGGTCGAGCCGTCCTGCGGCCTCGTTCGCGACGGCCGTCGCGTCGGTTCCGGCCGTTGTGGCGACGGTGACCTCGCGGGCGGGTTCCGCGCTCAGCGCCCACACGCCGTGCGCGACGCGCAGCCGCAGCCGCAGGGCCGGGTGCGCGGCCACGACGGCGTTCGCGGCGCGCTCTACGTCGGCGAACCCGGTCCCCTCGGGTGCTGCCAACGTCCTGGCCTGGGCGAACCTGGCGAGAGAGCCGCCCAGTTCCCGTTGCCGCAGGATGATCGGCGTCGGCGCCAGCGGGCCGTCCCCCGTAAGGACGGCCGTGGACGAGCGCGGCGTGCGTGTCTCCAGGTGCTCGGCGAGTGCTCGCGGCGTCCTGAGCAGGAACACCTCCCGTGGGGTGATCGGCAGGCCGAGCGCCCTGGCCCGGTTGACCACCGTGATGGCGACGATGCTGTCGCCTCCGGCCACGAAGAAGTCGGTCTCGCCGTCCACGTCGCCGCCGGGCAGCGCCTCGGCGAAGACACCGACCAGCGCGGCGAGCGTGGAAGCATTCGCGAGCATCGGGGCGTCGTCGCGCGCGGCGTGCTCGCTCAGGGCCGTGCGGTCCAGCTTGCCGTTGACCGTCAGCGGCAGCGCCTCGACCCGCAGCACCCGGCGCGGCACCATGTGCGCGGGCAGCTTCGCCGACAGCAGCCCGGTGACGTCGCGAGGCGCCTGGCCCACGACGTGCGCGACCAAGTGATCTCCAGCGGCGGACACGGTGACGGCCGCGTCGATCACGCCGTCGAGCTCCCTGATCGCTGTCTCCACCTCGCCGAGCTCGATGCGGAAACCCTTGAGCTGCACCTGGTCGTCGGCGCGCCCGGCGAACTCCAGCTCGCCGTCGAGCGTGCGGCGGGCCAGGTCGCCCGTGTGGTACATGCGCGAGCCGTCGCCGGCGAACGGGTCGGCCACGAACCGGCTCGCGGTGAGCCCCGGCCGGCCCAGGTAGCCGAGCGACACCTGGTCGCCGGCGACGTAGATGGCGCCCACCCGGCCGGGCGGCACCGGCCGGAGCCGGTCGTCGAGCAGGTAGGCGACCAGGCCGGGGATCGGGCCGCCGATCGGGCTGACGTCGTCGCGGAAGGCGAAGTCCTCGTCGGTCAGCACCCGGTGCGTGACGTGGACGGTGGTCTCGGTGATGCCGTACATGTTGACCAGCTCGGGCGAGCCGGTGCCGTGCCGCTCGACCCAGCCGCGCAGCCGCCTGAGGTCCAGCGCCTCTCCGCCGAAGATGATCCGGCGCAGCGCGGTGACCGGCTCGCCGATGTGCCGGTCGGCCTCCATGAACTGGTAGAACGCCGACGGGGTCTGGTTGAGCACCGTTACCCCGCGCTCGCGGACCAGCCGGTGGAAGTCGACAGGGGAGCGGGTCAGCCCGTACTCCGGCACCAGCAGTTCGCCGCCGTGCGCCAGCGCGCCCCACAGCTCCCACACCGCGAAGTCGAAGGAGTAGGAGTGGAACTGCACCCACACGTCGTCCGGGCCGAAGCCCATGCCGGGCTGGGTGTTCGCGAGCAGCGTCACCACGCTGGAGTGGGGGACGACGACCCCCTTGGGCCTGCCGGTCGATCCGGAGGTGTAGATCACGTACGCCGGGTCGTGCCAGTCGACCTCGGGCGCGGTGGTGTCCAGGGGCAGCTCGTCTCCCTGGGCGAGCACCCGGGCGGGCACGCCCGCCCTGGCCACCAGCTCCGTGAAACGATCGCGCTGGTCGCGGTCCACGAGCACGACCTGCGGGGCGGCGTCGGCCAGGACGTACTCCAGCCGTTCGTCCGGGTACGCCAGATCCAGTGGCACGTACGCACCGCCCGCGCTGACGATCGCGACCAGGGCGACGACCTGCTCAAGAGAGCGCGGGACGGCGACGGCGACCCGCTTGCCCGGCCCGACCCCGGCCGCGCGCAGCGCCGAGGCCAGCTCGTCCTTCGCCTGCGCCAGTTCCCCGTAGGTCAGCGACCGGGTGCTGCCGTCGAGACCGCACTGGGTGACGGCGGTGGCGGCCGGGTCGCGGCTCGCGGCGGCGTCGAACAGCCCGCCCAAGGTCGTCGGGGTGATCTGCGCGGGAGCGCGGGACACCAGGTCGTCCTGCCGGGCGAGCAGGCCGGTCAGGGCCGTGGCGAACGTGCGCAGGACCGCCTGGGCCTGCCCCTCGCGCAGCAGCTCGCCGTCGTAGATCAGGTTGAAGCGCGGACGGCCGTCGGGCGCGCGCTCCACCACCAGCGTCAACGGGTAGTGCGGGGCGCCCTCGTTCACGATGCCGGTGATGAGGAGTTCGTCGCCAGGCCCGCGCAGGCTTTCCACGTCGGTGGCGACGTCGAACACGACCAGGGTGTCGAACAGGGGGCCGCTGCCGGCCTGGCGGCCGATCCTGGTCAGGGAGACGTGCTGGTGCGCCAGCACCGCGCTCTGGTGCTCGCGCACCGAGGCGAGCAGTTCGCGCGCCGTGGTGGCGCCGTCCCACCGGACGCGTACGGGGATCGTGTTGATGAGCAGCCCCACCATGTCCTCGATGCCGGGCACGTCCGCCTCACGCCCGGACACCGTGGAGCCGAACACCACGTCCTTCCCGTGCAGGATGCCGCCCAGCGTCACCGCCCACGCGCTGTGCACGGCGACGCTCAGCGGCACGCCCGCCGACCGGACGGCCGCGTCGATGTCGTCGTCGGGCTCCACGGCGGTTTCCGCGAACCGGCCGGACGGGGTGTGCCCCTCGGCGACCAGTGAGGGGCCGGGTAGGCCGGCGAGCTGATCGCGCCACACCCGCTCGCTCTCGTCGTCGTCGCGCGCGGCGAGCCGGCGCACGTAGCCGGGGAAGCCGTCCTGCGGGTACCCGGTCCCCGGTGCGTGGTACTCGGCCAGCAGCGCGCGCAGCATCGGGGGCACCGACCAGCCGTCGGCGATGATGTGGTGCACGGTCTGCACCAGGACGTTCCCCCCGGAACCCGTGCGGATGAGGGTGTAGCGCATCAGCGGGCCCGTGGCCAGGTCGAACCCGGCCCTGCGGTCCCGTTCCGCGTGGTCGCGGATCTCGTCGGCGGTGATGCCGGGGCGATCCAGCGTCGTGAACGGCGCCCGCGCACCTTCCTCCAGCACCGAGACCACGCGGCCGTCTGCCAGCGCCACGAACCGCGCCGCCAGGTTCGGATACAGCGTGAGCAGCCGGGTGGCCGCCGCCGCGAGCCGGTCGGCGTCCACCGGGCCGTCGAGCGTCAGTAGCTGCTGTTCGACGTAACTGCCCGCCGAGTCGTC
The DNA here is from genome assembly GCF_042650645.1 of Nonomuraea purpurea. Lineage (NCBI taxonomy): Bacteria > Bacillati > Actinomycetota > Actinomycetes > Streptosporangiales > Streptosporangiaceae > Nonomuraea > Nonomuraea purpurea. Next base: position 42,753 of record NZ_JBHSBI010000046.1, on the reverse strand, counting down.
GTCGAAGACCGAGTGGAAGTACAGGCCCTCCTGCAACGGGGTCAGCGGCAGGATGTCCCGCAGCGCCGGGCCGTCCAGGGCGTCGACGTCGGCCTGCGTGAGCGGCACCGCGCCGAAGTCGCTGGGGGAGTGGCCGCCCCGGTCGAGCGCGGCCAGCCCGGTCAGGGCCGCCAGGAAGTACTCGCCGATCGTCGCGACGTCCTCCTGCGCGAACACCCCGTCCGGCCACGAGATGGCGGTGACCAGCTCGTACTCGCCGGTCGCGCCGGGTTCGGCGATCGCGTTGAACTCCAGGGCGCGCGGCAGGCGCATCCTCGGGTCGCGTCTTTCGCCCAACTGCCCCGTGGCGCCCGCGAGCTGCCAGTCGCCGGCCACCCCCGCGTCGAAGCGGCCCAGGTAGTTGAACAGCACCTGCGGGGCGGAGGCGTCGAATGCGACGCCGGTCAGGTACCGCAGCGCGCCATAGGACACGCCGTTGCCAGGCACCCTCGCCAGGTCCTCCTTGACCGCCTTGAGCGCGGAGGACAGGTACGCGGGGGCGGTGAAATCGGCCGCCGCGCCAGGGTCCACGGCCACCGGGAACAGGGTCGTGAACCAGCCCACGGTCCGTGACAGGTCCGGCTCGTAGCCGGCGTCCGCGACGAACCGTCCTTCGCGGCCGTGGCCCTCAAGCTCGATGTGCGCGAACGTCTGATCCTGCCCGAGGTCGCGGCGCCACCGGGCCAGGGCGACGGCGAGCGCGGTCAGCAGCACGTCGTTGACGCCCGCGTGGAATCTTGCCGGGATCTCGCCCAGCAGCGCGGCCGTGACCTCGGGGCCGGCCGAGACGGACACGACCCTCTCACGCGCGACGGTGTCGGATTCGGACAGCGGGCGCCTGCCCAACGGCCCGTCCGCGCCCGGCAGGGGACGAGCGAAGTAGCCCCGGTCCGCCTCGAACGCCGCGCGTTCCAGCAACTGCGTCCAGCGCCGGAACGACGTGCCGACCGGGGGCAGCTCGATCGGCGTGCCCGAGGTGAGCTGCCGCCACGCCGTGGCCAGGTCCTCCATCAGGACCCGCCATGAGACGCCGTCGATCACCACGTGGTGGACGACCACGACCAGTTGCCGTGCCGAGAGCCGCCAGACGGCCCGCAGCATCACGCCGCCCTCCGGGTCCAGCCCGTCGGTGGCGAGCCGCACGCACTCGTCGAGCGGCAGGTCGCTGCGCTGCCACCCCGCGACGGCCTGGCCGGCCTCCGGGATGTCGAAGCCCCAGCGCTCGCCGCGCACCAGCCTGGCGCGCAGCATGTCGTGCCGCCTGACCACGGCGGCGAGCAGCTCGTCGAGGGCGCCGGCGGTCAGGTCCGCCGGGGTGCCCAGCACCACCGACTGCACGAAGCCGTCGATGGCGTCCGTGGTCTGGCCGAGCCACTGCACGATGGGCGCCCCCACGACGGAACCGGTCGCCACATCCCCTCGGTCCGCGACGGAGACGTCATCACGGCTCGCCGCCGCCGCCAGCGCCCCCACGCTGCCACTGGCGAACACCCGCGCCGCCGTGACGTGCAGGCCCGCCTCGCGCAGCGCGCTCAGCAGCGAGATCGCCAGAATGCTGTCCCCGCCGAGCCTGAAGAAGTTCTGCTCGACGCCGACCTCGTCCAGCCGCAGTACCGACGCGACCGCCGCGCACACCACGCGCTCGTTCTCGGTGGCGGGCGGGACGAACGGCCCCGCCTCGGCCGCCGGCTCCGGCAGCGCGCCGCGGTCCAGCTTGCCGTTCGCGGTGAGCGGGAACTCCTTCATCACCACGACGCGCGCCGGCACCATGTACTCGACCATGTGCTCGGCGGCCCACGCCTTGACCTCGCCGGCCCGCAGGTCCTCGCTGCCCGCCGCCGGGATCACGTACCCGACCAGGTACGTGCCGCCCGCCGCGTTCTTCTTCGCGACGACACACGAGTGCCGCACCCCGGGGTGCTCCGCGAGACCGACCTCGACGTCCTCGATCTCCAACCGCATGCCGCGGATCTTGATCTGGTTGTCGGCCCGGCCGAGGAAGTCCAGCGACCCGTCCGGGGCGAAGCGGGCGAGGTCACCGGTCCGGTACAGCCGGGACCCGTCCGAGGCGAAAGGGTTGGCCACGAACCGGGACGCCGTCAGGCCGGGCGCGTTGACGTACCCGCGTCCCAGCAGGAACCCGCCCACGTACAGCTCGCCGCCGACGCCGAGCGGGACCGGGCGCAGCTCCTCGTCCAGCACGTACAACTCGGTGTTGGGGTTGGCCTTGCCGATCGACGTCGACAGGCGCTCGGCCGCGCCCCGGTAGATGACGTGCGAGACGCCGATCGTCGTCTCGGCCGGGCCGTAGCCGTGGTACATGGGGATGTCGAGCCGGGTGCGGAAGCGCTCGTACAGTTCCGGCGTCAGCACCTCGCCGCCGCACCACACGTGCCGCAGGCTGTCCAGACGCCCGGACTCGCCCGCGATCTCCAGCAGCACGTCCAGCATGGACGAGACCAGGTACGTGAAGGTGACCCGCTGCTCGGCGATCACGCTCAGCAGGTGGTGCGGGTCGCGTTCGCCGCCGGGCCGCAGGATCACCAGCCTGCCGCCGTACACCAGCGGCAGGAAGATCTCGTTGATGGAGATGTCGAACGACAGCGGCGCCTTGAACAGCGAGGCGTCGTCGTGGCCGAAACCCAGGATCTCCTTGCCCTGCCACAGCAGGCGCTCGCTGATCGCCTCGTGCCGGATCATCGCGCCCTTGGGCCGCCCCGTCGACCCCGATGTGAAGATCACGTAGGCCAGGCAGGGGCCGGGGACGGCGACCTCGGGGTCGTCGATGGGATGTGAACCGAACCGCCAGTCGTCGAGATCGAGGGCCACGGCTTCCGGTTCACCCGCGTCGTGCTCGCCGGAGTCGTTGAGCTGCGCCACGACCCCGGCGTCCTCGATGACGACCGCTCGGCGCTCGGCGGGCCACCGCGGATCGAGCGGCACGAACGCGCACCCCGCCTGCAGCACGCCCAGCAGGCCGATCACCATCTCGGCGGAACGGCCCAGCGAGATGCCGACGACCTGTTCGGCGGTGAGCCCGCGCCCGATCAGGTGGTGGGCCAGCTGGTTGGACAGCCCGGCCGCCTCACGGTACGTCAGCGACCGGCCTCCGTCGACGATGGCGACGGCGTCCGGCCTGGTCCGAGCCTGCTCGCGGAACATCTCCACGAGGGTCGGGCGGACCCGCTCGACCCTGTTGCCGTTCCACTCGGCCAGGGCGTCGAGCCGGGCCGCCACGCTGGAAGGGCCGATGGTGGCGATGGGCCGATCAGGGAAGTCGGCCAGATCGTCCAGCGCGAGCTGCGCGTCGGCGAGCGCGACGCCCTCGGGGACGGTGATGCCGCGGCCGTCCGCGCCGGCCTCCCAGCCGCCGACCCCGTCCCCGCCGTTGTCGGCCCAGCCGAGGACGTCGGCGAACAGGGTGGCGGGGGTGAGGTCGAGGCTGTCGGGGCTCTGGCCCGTCGCCCAGTAGGCCAGCCCGATGGCGCATGCTTGGGTGATGGTGTCGTCGGAGTAATCGCCGGTCCGCCTGCGCACGTCGGCCAGGCGCGCGGGAGAGAGCAGTACGAGACGAGTGCTCGGTTCCATCATCGAAGACTCAGCCGTCCCTTTCCAAGGATGAAGGTTCTTGCCATGCGCGCCACAACCGTGCGTACCGGCCGCCCAGAGCCACCAGTTCCTCGTGGGTTCCCTGCTCGACCACGCGGCCGGCGTCCAGCACGGCGATGCGGTCCGCCGCCATCGCCTGGGTCAGCCGGTGCGCCACGAACAGCGTGGTGCGGCCACGGCACGCGGCCGCCACGGCCCGCTCCAGTTCGGCGGCGCCCTGGCTGCCCGCCTCCGCGGTCGACTCGTCCAGCACCACCACCGGCGACCGGGCCAGCACCAGCCGGGCCAGGGCGATCTGGGCGACCTTGGTGCCGTCCAGGCGCTCGCCGCCCTCGCCGACCACGGTGTCCAGCCCGCCGGGCAGCGCCGCGACCCACGTCTCGGCGCCGACCTCGCGCAACGCCTCCATCAGCTCGGCGTCGCCCGCCTTCGGCGCGGCCAGCCGCAGGTCCTCGGCGAGCGCGCCGGAGAACACGTGCGTCTCCTGCGTCAGGATGCTCACCAAGGCCCGCGCGCCGGCCTCGTCCAGACCGGCCAGATCGGTCGACCCGATGCGCACCGACCCGGCCTGCGGGGTCCCGATGCCGGCGATCAGCGCCGCCAGGGTCGACTTGCCCGCGCCCGTCGCCCCCACCAGCGCGAGCGAACCGCCCGCCGGGATCGTCAGGTCGACCTCCCGCAGGACCGGCCGCTCGGATCCGGGATAGGTGAACGTCAGCCTCTCCACCGTCACCGGATACGGCCCGGCATCCGCCGGCGCGGCGGCCGCGTGACCCACCAGCCTGTCCTGCGTGGCCTCGCCCAGCACCCCGACCAGCCGGGTCAGGCTCGCGCCCGACTTCTGCGCCTCGTCGAAGGTGAACATGATGGAGCCCAGCGGATTGAACAGCCGGTGGAACAGCAGCGGGGCCACCGACGCCTCGCCCAAGGTGACGGCGCCGGCCTCCAGCAGGACGTACCCCACCACGATGATCAGGACGAGCCCGATGAACTCGGCGCGGTTCTCCCTGCCGACGAACCGGCCGAAGAAGCGGAACACCTCGACGCCGAGATCGCGCACCCGCCACGACTCGCTGGTGACCCGCTCGCGGAAGGATTCCTCAAGGCGGTAGGCCCGCACGGTGCCGATCCCGTTCAGGCCGCTGATCAACGCCTGCGCCCGATCGGCCTGGGCTTCGCGCTGCTTCCGGTAGAGCGGCGCGGACCGGGGGAGATACCAGCGCAGGGCCAGCGCGTAGGCGGGCAGCGCGCCGGCGCCCGCCAGGCCGAGCCGCCAGTCCAGCCCGAACATGCCGACCGTGGCGATGACGACCAGCACGCCCGACGCGAACACCGTGGGGATGGCCGTCCTGATGCCCTTGGACACCACGGCCACGTCGTCGCCGACCCTGGACAGCACGTCGCCCCGGCCGACCTGCTCGATCCGCGCGCTCGGCATGCCCAGCACCGCCCGGACGGCGCCTTCCCGCAGCCGCGCGAGCAGATCGGCGCCCAGTCGCCCGATCAGGTACGTCGAGGCCGCGGCGGCGGCCGTGCCGAGCAGCGCGGCGGCCACCATCAGCACCCCGACCGTGACCAGGATCGACGGGGACTCGCCCGCCATCACCCCGTCGACCACCTGGCCGAGCAGGAACATCGGCAGCACCTGGAGCGCCGCGCCCGCCACCGTGGTGAGCACGGTGGCGCCCGTCAGCCACGGCACCTCGCGGGAGTGCGCCGCGACCCATCGGGCGGCCTCGCGTCCGCTCGCCGTGCGCAGGATGGCCGTGCCGGCGGCGCTCACACCCGGACCATGGCAGGCCGGGGACAGGACATGGTCGCCTGCATCGCTACCCGGCCGACTTGACGAGCTCGTCGATCGCGTACGGCAGGGACAGCAGGGTGCTCTGCGACATGGCCGCGCCGACCGCCGGGCCCTCGCTGTCCAGCAGGAACGACACCTTGCCGTCCTTGACCGCGGGCAGGTTGGCGAACAACTCGAACTTCTTCAGCGCCTCCTGGTCCGCCTGGTCGGCGATGACGAAGATGCGGTCGACATCGATCAGGTCGATGCGCTCGGGGGACAGCACGGTGTAGAAACTGCCGCCCGCGATCTTGTCGATCTCCGCCGCGCCCTTGAAGCCGATGCCCGACACCAGGCGTCCGCGGACGTCGGTGGTGGTGAACGGCGCGACCGAGTTCTTGTACCAGGACACCGCGACGGCGGTGCGCTGCGCGAACTCCGGGTGCGCCTTACGGGCCGCTTCGAGCTTGTCCTGGATGTCCTTCACCAGCTTGGCGCCCTCGTCGGCCTTGCCGAGCGCCTTGGCGATGTGTACCGCGTTGTCCTGCCAAGGCGCGCTGAACGGCTCCGCCTCGCCCTTGGTGCGGCCCACCGTCGGGGCGATCTTGGAGAGCCGGTCGTAGGCGGCCTGGTCGATCTCGGAGTAGACCGCGATGATCAGATCCGGCCGCAGGGCGGCGATCTTCTCGTAGTTCGGGCCGGAGTCGCCGTTGTTCATGACGACCTCGGGACGGGTCTGGCCCCACTTGTCCTTCACCCAGGGCCACTGGGTGTTGACGTCGGGGGTCTTGCCCGGCGGGTTCGGATACTGGTCGACCATGCCGACCGGCTTCACGCCGAGCGCCAGGATGGCCTGGTCGTCGGTGTAGCCGACGGAGACGACCCGCTGGGGGGCCTGGGCGATCTGCGTGGACCCGAACGCGTGCTCCACGGTGACCGGGAACGCGCCCCCCGCGGTGGCCGCGGTGTTGGTGATCGGCTGGTCCGTCGAGCCTGAGCCGCATCCCGTGATGAGGCCGGCGCCGAGGATCGCGGCGGACAGCGCCGCTGCGAACCGCCGCACGGTCGTCGTGACTGTTGTTCGGTGGAGGAGCATCCGGAATCCCTTGCTTTCGTGCAATCCGCTGCGACCCTGACGTGAAGCAGAAAAACCGTAACACGTGCAGGTTAGGTTAGCCTAACCTTACATACGACGTTTGAGGTTCGCCCGCACCAGCAGGTAGACGAGGAAGGGTCCGCCGATCGCGGCGGTGACCACGCCGACCGGGAGGGTGAGCGGCAGCGCCGTGCGCGCCACCAGGTCCGCGCCGATCAGCAGCACCGCGCCCGCCAACCCGGAGGCCACCAGCGGCGGCGTCGGGTGCCGCGTCAAACGCATCGCCACCTGCGGCGCCACCAGCGCGACGAACGGGACGGGGCCCGCCGCGCTCACCGCCACACCGGCCAGCAGCACCGCGCACAGCAGCAGGACCGCCCGCACCATCGAGTGCCGGACGCCCAGGCCCGCCGCGACGTCGTCACCGAAGTGCAGCGGCCGCAGATGGAAGGCCACGCACGACACGACGACCATGAGGGCGAGCGCGCCCCACAGCGCCACCCAGACCTCGCCCCACGACCGGTTGTCCAGCGAACCGATCAGCCACGCCTGGGCCCTGGCCACGTCGCGGATGTCGGCCGTGGCCAGCAGCCAGGTCGTGATCGCCTGCGTCACGGCGCTCACCGAGATGCCGATGAGGATGAGCCGCAGGCCGTTGATCCCGCGCCGCCAGGCCAGGAAGTACACCAGCAGGCCGGTGCCGAGGCCGCCCGCGAGCGCCGCCGCGGACAGGCCCACGGAGTCGGCGATCGCCGCGGCGGCCCCGCCCGACACCGTCACCAGGAACACCGCGACCGCGCTCGCGCCCCCGGTGATCCCCAGAATGTCCGGGCTGGCCAGCGGGTTGCGCGCGATGGACTGCGTGATCGCCCCTGACACCCCCAGCGCGACCCCCACGACGAGCCCGGCCAGAGCGCGCGGCAGCCGCAGATCCATGATCACGAACTCGTCGACCCGCTCACCCTGACCGAAGAGTGTGGCGATCACCTGGGGCAGGCCGATGGGGAAGTCCCCGACGCCGATGGACAGGCAGAACACCAGGAAGGCCGCCGCCGCCAGCAGCAGCGTGACCGACACCATCCAGGGCCGCCACACGAACGACGCCCGGCCGACCCGCACCCCCGGCGTCACCGGCCGCTTCACCGCCGTCTCGTTCATACGGTCTTGAACTTTCCGCGCCACACCAGCGCCGCGAAGAACGGGGCGCCGGCCAGAGCGACGACGACACCCGCCTGCAACTCGCCCGGCCGGATCACCACACGCCCGACGATGTCGCAGACCAGCAGGACGACGGCGCCGAGCAGACCCGCGCACGGCACCAGCCAGCGATAGTCGGGACCGGTGAGATACCGGGCCACGTGGGCCACCATGAGCCCGAGGAACGCGATGGGGCCGCACGCCGCCGTCGTCGCGCCCGCCAGCAGGGTGATGGCGACGACGCCGACCGTCCTGCTGCGCGCGAGGTTCACCCCCAGCCCTCGCGCCACGTCGTCACCCAGGTTGAGCAGGTTCATGGTGGGCAGCGTGGTCAGCGCCAGCAGCAGTCCGGCCACGACGAACGCGGTCACCGGCCAGATGACCTCGAACCCGGCCCCGGCCACCGAGCCCGCGTTCCAGAAGCGCAGCGCGTTCAGCGACGCCTGGTCCGACAGCGAGACCGCGGTGGTCATCGCCGTCAGGAACACCGCGACCCCCTGCCCGGCCAGCGCGAGCGTCAGCGGGTTGCCCGCACCCCGGCCGAGGCTCGCCAGCCCGAACACGACGACGCCGGCCAGCGCGGCCCCCAGGAAGGCGAACCAGACGTACTGGAACGGACTGGCCAGCCCGAACAGGAGGATCACCGACACCACGGCGAACGAGGCGCCGGAGTTCACCCCCAGCAGCCCCGTGTCGGCGATCGGGTTGCGCGTGTACCCCTGGATCAACGCCCCGCTGACCCCCAGGGCGAGGCCCGCCACGATCGCGAGCACGGTCCTGGGCACCCGCACGGTCTGCACGATGAGCGCGATCTCGGTGAGCCGCTGGTCGGAGCCCGGGGCGGCGAACAACCCGTGCCACACCTCCGGGGGGCTCAACGCGCGTGCGCCGACGGCCAGCGACAGCGCCCCCGCGACCAGGAGAACCACCGCGAGCGTGCCCAGGCCCACCACCCGCCGCCGACGGGCCTGCGTGGCCACGGGCGCGGGACGTCTTTCCACAGTCGTACTCATCGACGTGCGTCGTTCCTCTGATCCACCAGGGGGTGCGGCCGGGAAGGACATCGCGAGCCGCGACATCAACTTAGGTAAGTCTATCCTTAGTTGCCGATCAACGGTAGGGAGGACCGCGTGGACGACACCTTCGCCAGGTTCGGGTTTCCCGGCGAGCCCGGCACCGACGACTTCTGGGCCGCGGCGGGGGCGCCCGCCTCGGTGCCCGCCGGCGACGGCTGGGCGACCCTGTTCCTGTGGCGCGGGTCCCCGGCCAGCGTCGGCTTCGAGAGCTGGTCGGCGCCGGTGCCCCTGCGCCGGTGGGGCGAGACGGACTGCTGGTACGCCGAGGTGGCCATGCCCGCGCGGCTGCGGGTGACCTACCAGTTCCTCACGGACGACGCCGCCTGCGCCGACCCGTTCAACCCGGCCGGCGCGGGCGGCGACCGGTCCATCGCCGCGACCCCGGACGCCCCCGCCCAGCCGCACTGGCCGCCCGTCGCCGCCGACGACGTGCTGCCCCTCCCGCGCACCCGCCTGCGCTGGACCAGCGGGCGGCTCGGCGGGCGGCGCACCGTGCGGGTCCACCCGGCGGGCGGCGGCGGGCCGACGGTCCTGCTGCTCGACGGGGACGACTGGCTGTACCTGCACCCGGCCATGACCGCGTTCGACGCGGCCGTCTCCTGTGGTGAGATGCCCGCCGTCACCCTCGTCTTCCTGCCGGCCAGGGACAGGGACGCCGAGTTCTGCTGCCGGCCCGAACTGTGGGCGGCGATCAGGGACGAACTGCTGCCGCTGGTGGCCGACAGCGGCGTGCCCGCCGACCTGGACCGGCTGGTGGTCGCCGGGCAGAGCCTCGGCGGGCTGAGCGCGATGTACGCGGCACTGGAGTTCCCCGATCTGGTCTGCGGCCTCGCATGCCAGTCGGCCTCGTTCTGGTGGACACCCGACGCCATGGACCAGGCCGACCCCATGGGCGGCCCGGTCGGCGGGGCCGTCGCCGCGCGCCTGCGCGAGCGCCCCGACCTGTCCGGTCTGCGGGTCGCCTTCGACGTGGGGGAGCACGAGAGGCGGATGTTGCCGCACTGCGAGCTGGTCGAGACCCTGGCGGAACAGGCCGGCGCGACCGTGCGGGTCTCGCGGTCGGCCTCGGGCCACGACCGGGCGGGCTGGCGGCACGCCCTGCTCAGGGACGTCGCCTGGGTGCTCGCCCGAGGCGAGGGGTGAGGGCCGTCACCCCTCGCCTCGGCGAACGTCAGCGCGACAACGCGTAGGCGCCGCTCAGCCGCATGGCCACCGCGTCGGCGATCTCCCCGGCCCGCACGGCGGTGTTGGACAGCAGCGTCGAGGTCAGGCCGTGGGTGTGCTCGGTGGCTCCTTGCACGTAGATGCCGCAGCGCAACTGCTCGGAAGTGGCGATCCGGTAGTCGCGCTCGATGCGCAGGGCGCCCGAGGGCAGCCGCTCGCAGTGCTCGCCCGTGACACCCAGCAGGGTCAGCGGGTCGCCGGGCCGGTAGCCGGTGGCGTAGACGAGCGCGTCGGCTTCCAGGACGGTCCTCTCCCCGGTGGGCAGGAACTCGACGGTGGCGCGCACACCCTCGGCGTCCCTGGCGACCTCGACGACCCTGGAGGCGTTGAGGATGCGCAGCCGCTGCTCGCCCCGCACCGTCTCCTGGTAGTGCCTGCGGTACAACTCGTCGATGAGGTCGAGGTCGACCACCGAGTAGTTGGTGGAGGTGTGGTAGGCGAGCAGGCTCTCCTTGACCGCCTCGGGCGCGCCGAAGTAGTGGTCGACCGCGACGGGGTCGAAGATGCGGTTGGCGAAGGAGCTGTCGTCGGCGGGGGTGTAGCCGTACTTGGAGAACACCGCGCACACCTCGGCGCCGGGGAAACGGCCGTGCAGGTGGTCGGTCACCTCGGCGGCGCTCTGGCCGGCGCCGACCACCACGAACCGGCGGGGGTCGCCGACCGAGGGGAGCCTGTCCAGGAGTTCCTCACTGTGCCAGACACGTTCGTCGCCGACCATCCCGTCAGGCAGCACGGGGACCAGGCCGACGGCGATGACCAGGTTGCGGGTGCGGCGGGTGCTGAGCTCGCCCGCGCCCCCGCGGACCGTCACGTCGAGGCACTCCACCGCGCCGTCCACGGTGACGGGGGTGACCGCGACGACCTCCGCGCCGTACTCGACCTGGTCGGCGAAGGGCGCCGCGGCCCATTCCAGGTAGTCGTGGAATTCCACGCGCGAGGGGAACATCGTCTTGTGGTTGATGAAGTCCAGCATCCTGCCGCGCGCCTTGAGGTAGGACAGGAAGCTGAACTCGCTGGTGGGGTCGCGCATGGTGACCAGGTCCTTGAGGAAGGAGACCTGCATCGTGGTGCCTTCGAGGAGCATGCCGCGGTGCCATCCGAAAGAAGGTTGCTTCTCCAGGAACACGGCGTCGATTCGCTCGCCGGTGCGCGCCTGGCGCTCGCGCAGCGCGATGGCCAGGGCGAGGTTGGAGGGGCCGAAACCGATGCCGACGAGGTCGTGGACGGGCTGCTCGGCAGTGGGCATGAAAGGCCTTTCGAGAGAGCGGTCCTGGGTCGCGGGCCATGGGTGGAATCAGAATCCAACTTAGGTTAGGCTCGCCTAATTAGGCGAGCCTAACCTTTACTCCACTCACCTCACAAGGAGAGCGCCGATGCGGGTCGTGATGTTCGGCTACCAGACCTGGGGGCATCGCACCCTCCAGGCTCTACTGAACTCCGGGCACGACGTGGTGCTGGCGGTCACCCACCCCGAGAGCGACCACGCCTACGAGAAGATCTGGAGCGACTCGGTGGCCGAACTGGCCGAGGCCAACGGCGTCCCGGTCCTGCTGCGCAACCGCCCCGACGACGACCTGCTGCTCACCCTCAAGGAAGTCGAGCCCGACCTCATCGTCGCCAACAACTGGCGCACCTGGATACCGCCCGAGATCTTCACCCTCCCGAGGCGCGGCATCCTCAACGTGCACGACTCGCTGCTGCCCGCCTACGCCGGCTTCTCCCCGCTCATCTGGGCGCTCATCAACGACGAGAAGGAGGTCGGCGTCACCGCCCACATGATGAACGCCGAACTGGACGCCGGGGACATCGTGGTCCAGCGCGCCATCCCGGTCGGCCCCGCCGACACCACCACCGACCTGTTCCACCGCACCGTCGACCTCATCGCCCCCATCGTCGCCGAGGCCCTCGACCTCATCGCCTCCGGACGCACCGACTGGACACCCCAGGACCGCTCGAAGGCCAGCTTCTTCCACAAGCGTTCGATCGAGGACGGCAACATCGACTGGACCTGGCCCGCCGAGGACATCGAACGGCTGGTACGCGCCCAGTCCGACCCCTACCCCAACGCCTTCACCCACTACAGGGGCGAACGCGTCCGCATCCTGAAGGCCTCGGTCTCCAAAGGCGTCTACGGCGGCACGCCTGGCCGGGTCTTCATCCGCGAGGGCGAGGGCATCGTCATCGTCGCCGGCGCCGAGGCCCGCCGGGGCCGCAGCCACGGCCTGGTGATAGAGCGGGTCCGCACCCAGGACGGAACCGACCTGCCGGCCGACGAGGTGTTCAAGGCCATGGGCGGCTACCTGTCCCGCCAACCGTGAGCGCCGGCACCGTCCACGGCGCGCTCACCAGTCGTGGACGGTGCCGTCCTTGAGCCGGTTGAACGGCAGGTACGCCGGCTGGTACGGAAAACGCGCCGCGGCCTCCTCATCGAGCTCCACGCCGAGCCCCGGCAGCTCGCCGGGGTGCAGGTAGCCGTCGGTGAAGCTGAACGACTGACGGAACACCTCGTTGGTCGCCGGGCCGTGCTGCATGTACTCCTGGATGCCGAAGTTGTGGATCGCCAGGTCCAGGTGCAGGGCGGCGGCCATGCCGACCGGCGAGATGTCGGTCGGGCCGTGGATGCCGGACTTGATCTGGTACTGGGCGGCGTAGTCGAGGAGCTTGCGCATGGCCGTGATCCCCCCGGTGTGGGTGACGGCGGAGCGGACGTAGTCGATGAGCTGTTCGCGGATCAGGGTCTGGTAGTCCCACACGGTGTTGAAGACCTCGCCGATGGCCAGCGGGGTAGTGGTGTGCTGCCGGACCAGGCGCAGCGCCTCCTGGTTCTCCGCCGGCGTGCAGTCCTCCAGCCAGAACAGGTCGTAGGGTTCGAGGGCCTTGCCGAGCTTGGCGGCCTGGATGGGGGTCATCCGATGATGCCCGTCGTGCAGCAGCGGCAGCTCGGGGCCGAACTCGCCCCGCACCGCCTCGAAGACGCCGGGCAGGTGGCGCAGGTAGGCGCGGGTGTCCCAGTCCTCCTCCGCGGGCAGCGCGGTGCGCTGCGCCGGCTCGTAGTCGTAGCGCTTGCCGCCGGCGCTGGGCTGGGCGGCCACACCGTAGACGGCGTTGATGCCCGGCACGGAGGTCTGCACCCGGATCGACCGGTAGCCCATCTCCAGGTGCCGGCGGATCGAGTCGAACAACTCCTGCGAGTCCCGGCCCGAGGCGTGCCCGTACGCCATGATCCCGTTCCTGGAGGCTCCGCCGAGCAACTGGTAGAGCGGCATCCCGGCGGCCTTGGCCTTGATGTCCCACAGCGCCACGTCCACGGCCGCGATGGCGGCCATGGTGACGGGCCCGCGCCGCCAGTACGCCGAGCGGTAGAGGAACTGCCAGGTGTCCTCGATGCGGTGCGGGTCTCGCCCGATCAGCAACGGGACGACATGGTCGGCCAGGTACGACGCGACCGACAACTCCCGCCCGTTGAGGGTGCCGTCGCCCAGCCCGGTGATCCCCTCGTCCGTCGTGATCTTGAGGGTGACGAAGTTGCGGTCGGGGCTGGTGACGACGACGTCCGCTGCGACGATCTTCACGCAGGTGCCTTTCTCGGAGGAGGGACGGTTCTTCGCGGCGTGGCGCTCACCATTCCGCGTAGGAGCCGTCCCGGTGCCGCCAGACGGGGCTGCGCCAGGCGTGTGCTCTCTTGCCGGCGGCGCGGACCGCCTGCTCGTCCACCTCGATGCCCAGGCCGGGCGCGGTGAGCCGCTCGATGTATCCGTCCACGAAGGTCAACGGGGCCTTGTCGAGGCAGTAGTCGAGCACCTCGGCGTCGAGGTTGTAGTGGATGCCGATGCTCTGCTCCTGGATCAGGTAGTTCGGCGTGGCGAAGCCGACCTGCAGGCACGCCGCGAGGGCGATCGGGCCGAGCGGGCAGTGCGGGGCGAGCTGCACGTCGTACACCTCGGCGAGCGCGGCGATCTTGCGTACCTCGGTGATGCCGCCCGCGTGCGAGAGGTCCGGCTGGGCGACCGCGATGCCGGCCTGGAAGACGGGCAGGAACTCCTGCCGGCTGTAGAGCCGCTCCCCGGTCGCCACCGGGACGGTGGTCGAGCGGACGAACTCGCCCATGAGGTGCGAGTTCTCCGGGACGACCGGCTCCTCCACGAACAGCGGCCGGTACGGCTCCAGCAGCGGCATCACCCGGCGGGCGTTGGCCAGGGTGAACCGCCCGTGCAGGTCGACGGCGACGTCACGCTCGTCGCCGAGCACCTCGCGGGCGGCGGCCACCCGGGCGGCCACGCCGTCCAGCTCGGCGACCGAGGCGGCCGGGCTCATCCTGCCGGAGGCGTTCATCTTCACCGCGGTGAGCCCGGCCTCGACCTGGGCGGCGACGTGGTCGCGGACCTCGCCGGGCTCGTCGCCGCCGACCCAGCCGTACACCCGGATCCGGTCGCGGACGGGGCCGCCGAGGAGCTGGTGCACCGGGGCGCCGAAGTGCTTGCCCGCGATGTCCCACAGGGCCTGGTCGAGACCCGCCACGGCACTGGCCAGGATCGGGCCGCCCCGGTAGAACGAGCCCTTGGTCAGCACCTGCCAGTGGTCCTCGATGCGCAGCGCGTCCCGGCCGATCAGCAGCTCCGCGAGCTGGTCCACGGCGGCGCGGACGGTTTCCGAACGCCCCTCGCAGGTGGCCTCGCCCCAGCCGACGATCCCCGAGCCGGTCTCCACCCGGACGAAGAGCCAGCGGGGGGCGACGAGGAAGGTCTCCACGCGCGTGATGGTCGTCATGGCGGTCAGCCCTTCGTCGCGCCGGCGGTGAGGCCGGAGACCACGTACTTCTGCACGAACAGGGCGATCAACATGATCGGCAGGGTGACCACGCTGGCCGCGGCCATCAGGCCGCCCCAGTCGATGCTGGCGTAGCCGACGAAGTCGAAGATCGCCACGGGGAGGGTCTTGGTGTCGGCGTCGGAGAGCACGAGCGCGAACATGAAGTTGTTCCACGAGAAGATGAAGGACAGGATCCCCGCGGTGGCGATCCCCGGCACGGACAGCGGCAGCATGATGCGGCGGAACGCGCCGATGTGGGTCAGCCCGTCGACCAGCGCCGCCTCCTCCAACTCCGCGGGCACGCTGTCGAAGTAGCCCATCATGATGTAGACCACCAGGGGCAGCGAGACGAACATGTGGCTGAGGATCAGCACCCCGAAGCCGCCGACCATCCGCAGGTTGGAGAAGACGTAGTACCAGGGCACCAGCAGCGAGACGCCGGGGATGACCCGGGCCATCAGCACCACCAGCGCCGACTTCTTCATGTTGAAGCGGCTCATCGAGTACGCGGCCGGCAGACCGAGGACCAGCGACGCCACGGTGGCCGCGAACGCCACCCAGAGGCTGTTGACGATGAACTCGACGTAGTTCGCCTGCTGGAGCACCTTGGCGTAGTTGTCCATGGTGGGGGAGAAGGCCAGCGCCTTGCCCGGGTCGTAGATGTCGACGTTGGTCTTGAACGACGCGGTGATCATCCACAGCAGCGGCGCGAGCAGCGAGAGCACCAGGAAGGTGAGCGCCGCCACCCGGAACACCTGGTACGCGGGACGGGGCCTCATCGCTGCGCCTCCTTGCGCCGGGCGGTCAGGGCCCACATCGCCCCGATGATGATCAGGAAGAAGAGGATGAGGACGGTGGAGGAGATGCCGTACTCGTTGTAGTCGAAGCTGAGCCCGTAGGCGTACACGTTGAGGGTCTCTACCTCGTGGAACGAACCGCCGCCCCGGCCCTTCGTGGCGTACAGGACGTCGAAGGTCTTCAGCGCGTCGATGCCGCGCAGCAGGATCGCCACCGTCACCGTGGGCATCAGCAGCGGCAGGGTGACGTGCCGGAAACGCTGCCAGGCGCCGGCGCCGTCGATCCGCGCCGCCTCCTGCGGCTCCTCCGACAGCGAGGTGAGCCCGGCGAGCAGGATCAGCGCCACCATCGGCGTCCACTGCCACACGTCGATGAAGATCGTGGTGGGCAGGGCCGTGTGCTGGCCGGCGAGCCACGGCTGCGGCGCGATGCCGACCCAGCCGAGGACCTGGTTGGCCATGCCGATGTTCGGGTCGAAGATGAGCCGCCACATCATGCCGACTGCGACCGGGGTGGCGACCAGCGGCATCAAGATGGCGACCCGGACCCACCTCTGCCCCTTGAACGGCCGCCAGAGCAGCAGCGCGATCGCCATCCCGAGGACCACCTCGAACAGCAGCGCGACGACGGTGAACGCGGCGGTCCGCCCGACTGCGGGCCAGAACCGGTCGGTGTCGGACAGGACGTCGAGGTAGTTCTGGACGCCCACGAACTCGCTCTCCGCGCGGACGGAACCCTCGGAGTCGGTCAGGCTGAGATAGCCGGTCCACGCCAGCGGGATCACGATCAGCGCGGCAACGAAGATCATCGCAGGCGCGGCGAAGAGCCATTTGCGGTGGTCGTTGGCCCAGCGCACCCAGCCGGGCGTTTCGGGGGCGGTGGGTGCGCCGCGCGGCGCCTTGGTGGTGGTCATCGTTGCCATGAGGTCTCCAGAGGGGTCGGCCCCGCCGCTTACTTGGCCTCGTCGTCCAGGAACTTCTGGAACGTGGCGTTGGCCGTGTCGGCCGCCGCGGCGGCGTCCTTGCCGGTGATCGCGTCGACGAGCGGCTGGCCGACGATCTCGCGGGCCTCGGCGACCTTCACCACCAGCGGCCGGTCATGCCCCACCCCGGCCTCGGTGCTGGCCGAGATGGCCTCCACCAGGTCCTTCGGGAAGGTCGAGGTGCCCTCCGGGTTGGCCCAGACGGAGGTGCGGGCGCCGGGGACGCCGGACTTCTGCTGGGCGAGCGTCTGCTCCTTGCCGGTGGCCCACTCGATGAACTTCCAGGCGTTGTCGGTGTTCTCTGAGCCGGAGTTGATGCCCAGCGCCCACGACGGGATGTTGTACGGCTTCGAACCGGCCGGGCCGGCCGGGAACGGGGCGAAGCCCACCTGGTCCGAGATCTTGGACTTGGCCGGGTCGGTGGCGTTCTTGTAGAGCGAGTTCGCCTCGGTGTAGAAGGCGGCCTTGCCCTGGGTGAAGATGGCCATCGCCTCGGGCCAGCCCATGTCGGTGCTGACGTTCGCCGGGCCGGAGTCCTTGATCAGCCCGCCGTAGAAGGCGTACGCCTGCTTGGCCGCCTCGCTGTTGACCGCGGCCTTGCCGCTGCCGTCGACGAAGTCGCCGCCGAAGCTGTAGAGGAAGCTGGAGAACTGGGTGACCGCCGGCGACTTGCCGGTACGGGCGACGAAGCCGGCGACGCCCGGATCGGCCGCCTTGATCTTGGCGGCGGCGGCCTTCAGCTCGTCGAGGGTCTTCGGCGGGGCGCTCAGCCCGGCCTTGTCGAGCAGGTCCTTGCGGTAGTAGAGGACCTCCTGCTCGGTGATGATCGGGATGCCGACCGGCTTGCCCTCGTGCGTGGTGGCCTTCACCGGGCCGGGCTGGAAGTCGCCGAAGTCCCAGTTCTTGTTGGAGGCCACCTGGGCCGCCAGGTCGGCCAGGTACGTGTTCCTGGCGAAGAGCTTCCCCTCCTGCAGGGGGCGGTACATCATCACGTCGATGTCGGAGGAGCCGGCGTTCAGCTTGACGTTGTACTGGTCGGAGAGCTGGTCCTCGCCGAGCTGGGTGACCTCGACCTTGAGCCCGGTCTGCTTCTCGAACTCGGGCAGCGCCTGCTTGATGTTCTCGGTCCACACGTGGTTGGCCAGGGTGACCCGGACCGTCTTGGACGCGCCCGCGTCGCCGCCACCGCCACAGGCCGTCAGGCCCAAGGCGGCGACCACGGCCAGAGATGTACCGAATACCGATCGAGGTCGCACGTCATCTCTCCTTAGTGTCCTGGCCGCCGTCCCCTGGAAGAGCGCCACCCTCGCGTAACATCCGCTTAATGCCGGGATGCTAGGGCAAAAAAGCTGACTTATTCAAGGGTTAGCCTTCAACTGATATGCTCTATGCCGTGAATCCATCCTCCCCAGGGGGCGCACGCACCCGGCACGCCCCTGCCGAGGTTGGGCTGCACGCACGCGTCCTCGACCGTCTCGGCACCGCCATCTGCAGCGGCGACGTGACCGCCGGCTCGGTCCTGAGCATCGAAGACCTGGTCGACCGCTACCAGGTCTCGCGCTCGGTGATCCGCGAGGTGCTGCGGGTGCTGGCGTCCATGGGGCTCATCGAGACCCGCCGCCGGGTCGGGATCATGATCCAGCCCGCCGAGATGTGGAGCGTCTTCGAACCGCGGGTCATCCGCTGGCGGCTCGCCTCCGACGGGCGGATGGCGCAGATGCGCTCCATCACCGAGCTGCGCACCGCGATCGAGCCACACGCCGCCGGCCTGGCCGCCGAGCGGGTCGACGACGACGAGGCGAGCGAACTGGTCGGGCTCGCGGCCAAGATGTGGGCCGCGGGGAAGGCCGGCGACGAATCGCGCTTCCTCGGCCTGGACATCGACTTCCACCGGCGGGTGCTGGCCGCCTCCGGCAACGAGATGTTCGCGAAACTGCAGCTGATCGTCGCCGAGGTGCTCGCCGGCCGGCACCACTACCACCTGATGCCCCACTACCCCGACGAGCGGGCGCTGCAGTTGCACACCGACGTCGCCCAGGCCATCCAGCGGCGCGACGGCGCGCGGGCCCGTGAGGCCATGGTGGGCATCATGGAGCAGGGGTTCGCCGAGATGAAGTCGATGTGGGAACGGGCCGCCGAACCGGGCGGCGTGTAAGCGCTGCTCCGGCTCTTCGCCTGCGCGGATCAGCCGGCAGCGGGACGCGGGGCGCGCAGGTGCGCCCGCTGCGCCAGCTCCTCCTCGCCGACGAACGTGAGCATCGGCTGACCCGGCTCACACAACATGAACACGACGAACTTGGCCGGCGCGTCCGGCAGGGCGTTGCCGTCCTGGTAGTGGATCACGTCGCCGCCCGGCTCCCAGAACGTCTTACCGGCCCTGACCACGCGCTCCGGCTCACCTTCGAGCTCGAACCGGACCGCGCCCTCGATCACGTAACCGAAAGCCGGCCCCGAGTGGCGGTGCGGAGCGGTGCCGGCGTGACCGGGAGGCCATTCGACCAGGACGGTCATCCCCGACGCATCATCGGGAATGAAGGGCGGCTTGACGTCCGCCAGCATCCTGGGCCCTGGCGTCGCCAGGCTCTCCTGCCCGGCGGCTCCGTCCGCTGAGTGCTTCTTCGCCACGGTACTGAACCTCCTGGCCTCTGATTACCCACATATGCCCTGGTCAGACCAGCCTGAGGGCAGACAAAACTCTGGGGCCCGGGGGGCAGGTGGTGTGCCCTGCCCGTACCCGGGCCCCGCGTTCACGTCGTCAAGAACAGCGCCGGTGACTGCTGGAGGCCGTAACCCAGGGCCTTACCCCAGATGCCGTCTCACGTGCCCCAGTCGTCGCCCGATGCAGTGCGGATGCCGCCTCCCGTGCCCCAATTGTCACCGGACGTCGTGCGGATGCCATCTCCCGTGCCCCAATTGTCGGCCGCCGCAGGGGTGGCGGTCAGGGCTGCTGCCGTGGCGAGCACGGCCACCGGGAGAGCGATTCTGAGTCGCTTCGCTGAGAAGATCATGATTCACGACGTTACCGACCATGCCAGCGCGATAGTTGTCGCTGAGTGACCACTTCCTTGACATCCCCGACACAACCCCGGCGTCCCTGCCGGTGTGGCACCGTTTAGTCCGTCGGTGACCGAGGGGCGGAAGTGAGGGGCGCGTAGTGCGGCTGTCGCGCAGCATCACCGGATGGGCGTTCCTGGGCGAGGTGGACGGTGTCCGGCATGCCGGCCTGGCGGTCGGACTGGCCGGCATCAGCCCGTTCACCACCGCGGGTGGGGCCGGGGGCAGCTTGTTCACCCGCGCGCAGGTGTGGGGCCTGCCGGTGCTCCTGTCCATGGATGAGCTGCCCTTCGGCCGCCCCGTCGATCCCCGGTGGTGTGTCACCCAGGACGACGCGGGCGCGCTGTCGGTACGCGGCCCCGATGGCGAGCACTTCGTGTACGACCTCGACCTGGAGGGCCCACCTGGCTGGCGCGAGGCGGCGGCTACCTCGGGCTCGGTCATGCTCGTCGTCTCCCATGTGCTGCCCGCCACGGACGATCCACTTGGCGCGCTCGCCCTCGAAACGCGTCAGGGGATGGTGTGCGCCGGCCCCGTGCGCTTCGGCGAGCCAGGGCCAGGCGACGAGCAGGACGGCAAGCCGACGATCGTGTTCCTCCTCGACCCGGTCGGCAGGCTGATGGAGCTGGCGCAGTACGTGTGCGAGCGGATCCTGTCGCTGGAGGAGGCGAAACGACGGGCGCGCGAGCTGGAGCAGACGCGGCAGGCCCTGGCGGAGCATCATGCGATGTCCGCCGAGGCGATGGTGGGTCTGCTGTTCAGGGATGAGTTCCTTGACCATCGCGGCCTGGTCGAGTTCATGTACGTCTACTGGCGGCTGGCCGCGGAGCTCGCCGACGCCTGCGGGGCCGAGTCCGCCTGGCGGGTTGCGGCGTTCCACGCCGTCGAGTCGGCCGTCCCGCTGCTGGCGGACCGGTGCGACCGCGCGGTGTTCGAGGAGTCGGACGCGGTGGCGGCGAGCCTGATCGACAGGCTGAGCGACTCCGCCGGCCTGGAGGCGGCGCTGCTGGCCGCCGCCCGCTTGCGGCTGGCCATCCGGGGGCCGGAAACCGCCGACGACTACGCCCGCGGGATGCGGACCACCTGGTCAGCCCGGCTGGAGGCGGAGCTGTATCGCACGTGGTTCACCGACGAGAACCCCTTCCAGGCCGAGTCTAACCGGCTGGTGGTGGAGGCGGGGCAGTTGGTGGTGCGGGCGCTGGAGTTGGACGGCGGGACACGGAAGGCCCACCTGCTGGTGACGTTGGCGCAGATCCTCGCGGACGAGGAGGGAGTCGACGGGTGCGTCGCCGGCGCCGCCCTGTCGGCGCTGCTCGGCTCCCCGGCCCTCAGCGAACCGGACCTCGCCCTGTTCCTGCTCCGCGTCGTTGACGGGGTGCCCAAGGAGACGGCAGACGGCCTGCTCACCACGGTGTTCGGCACCCCTTTGGCTGATTTCGTCGCCGCTCACGGCACCACCGTGACCGCGAAGGTGATCAGCCAAGGCGTCAACCTGGCCAGGGAACGCGCTGACCGGCCGCTGCTGCGCACCGTGCTGGAGTGGGCGGAACGGCTCGATACCCGCTGGGGCTCCGCCCACCGCAGGCAGCTGATCGAGGCCCGGCTCCACGTGCTGCCCGACGACCCCACCGACTGCCCAGGGCCCGACCAGGCGCTCGAAGTGTCGTTCCCGCAATCCTGGGCGCCGGCCCAGCGGTCGGCGGCGCTGCTGCACGCGGCCGCGCACGCTCGCGATCGGCCGGCGCTCGGGCTCGCCCTCCTGCGACAGGCGGGCGGCGGCGGCCGGAGCGACGAGGTCAGGTTGCTGACCGCGGACCTGTACTACCAGGCGGCCGAGATGGGCGAGCCGGTCGCCGGTCCTGTCCCGTTCCCTTGGGGTTACTACACCTACGCGGCACTCGGCTACGCCTCGCTCGGCTTCGAGGAACTGGCGTGCGCGAGCCTGCTGCCGTTCGTGCGGCACCTGGGCGATCTTCGCGGCGAAGAACTCAAGACAGCGTTGTACGCGATCATCGTGGACGTGCCGAACTTCGACACGAGCGGCGCGCCCGGACTCGGCGAGGTCCTGCGCGACCTCGTGCACTCGGCGGTCTGGCAGCTCGTCACGGAGAGTGAGACGCTGCCGATGCATCTGCTGCTCGGCCTGCACCAGGCGGGCAAGGGAGCGGAGCTGGGCGTGTGGTGGCGGATCGACGGTCCGCTCGCGCTGCCTGCGCATGTTCAGCATTTCATCGCCAAACTCCGCGATCTGGAGAAACCGGCCGCCTCCGCCGGCGCGTCGACGAACCTGCTCGACGTCCTGGACGCCGACCGGCGTCCCGTCGGCCACGACAACCCGCAGATCGCCCGGAACCTGCGGTGGCGCATCTCGTCGATGATCGACGACGAGATGCGTCGCCGTTCGGCGCCGCTCATCGACGACCGGCACCTGTGGGCGAAGGCGCACGAGTTGCTGGACGAACGGACCGTGCTGCTGACCTGGTTCCTGCCCTCGGGTGTGAGCGGCGCGGCCGTGCTGCTCGCGGTCACCAGGCAGGGCCGGGAACTCGTCGTGCATCTCGGCGACGGCGCGGATGGGAACAGCGACCGGCACCCGGTGGCGGACCGGGTCGAGGCGATCAGGACGGAGATCGAACGCGACCCGCTGTTCGCCGAGGTGACCCCGGAGGGCGCCCGGCTGCTGGAGTCGAGCGACCTGCCGCTCGGCGGCGCCGACCAGTGGGCCGAGTGGCGGGCCCGGGGCAAGGACCGCATCCTGGCCTGGCCGCACGGCGCGCTGCACTATCTGCCGATACCGCTGTGCCGCACCGGTGACCGCCTGATCGCCGACGACTGGACGGTCACCACCATCACCGGACTCGAAGCCCTCGCGCCCGCCGGCGTTCCCGTACGGGAGCGCCGCACCTTGGTGCTGGCCTCCGCCGACGGCGGCGTGCCCTACGGTCTGCACGCGGAACCGGCGCTGGAAGAGCACGCGCGCAGGGTCGCCGCGGAGGCCGTGACCGGGGCCGAGGCCACTCGTGACAGGCTGCTCGCCGCTCTGTCCACGGCGGACGTGGTCCACATCGCCGCACACGGGACGCTGGACCAGGACGCCCCCTGGATGCACTGCCTCTACCTCGCCCCGGACGGTGACGACGACGGCCGGGTCTTCGCCTACGACTTCCTCGGGGTCGATCTGCGCGGTGTCCGCTTGGTGACGCTCGCCGCGTGCGAGTCCGCACTGGGACGATTCGACCGCGCGGACAACCTCCGTGGCATCCCGTCGGCCCTGATCACCGCCGGGGCGCAGGCCGTGGTGGGGTGCTTGTGGCCCGTACGCCCGGAACCGGCCACATTCTTCTATCATCACCTGCACCATCGGATCGCGCACGGCGCGGATCCGGATCGCGCCTTCCGCGATGCCCAACTCGCCACCCGTGCCCGGTATCCCCAATATCGTGACTGGGGAGCGTTCACCTACCTGCATGGCCGGAACAAGGGAGCCGCAGTATGACCGAGGTCCGTTTGCACGATGTCGAACTCGTGCCGGAGCGGACGCTCGGCGGCCCCGCCGACGAGGAGACGCTGAGCGGCAGGCTCACTTTCGGCTGGGACCTGCTGCCCGCCGACCACGAGGGCGTGCCGGCAGAGTGGTTGTCCTATGTCAAGGCCACGCCCGAGCGCGAGTTCCGGCGGCTGGTGATGGTGTGCTCCTTCCGTCCGGAGACGACGGCGGCCCAAGGCGAGTTCCGCCATGCGTCCCTGGGCATCGCGCTGTCCACGCCGGACCCCCGGACGCGGCCCATCGCGCGGCTGATCGACCCCGGCGAACGCACCCGCCCGGTCGCCGGGTTCGGCACGGGCCTGAATGTCACCGTCAAAGCAGGTCTCCTGGACATAGGCCTGGAAAAGCCGCAGAGTGATGGGCCGGCCAGGCAGGAGTGGATCGTCCGCGGCCACGGGGCGTCCCAGCCGAACCCGCAGTGGGAGTTCCGCCGGGTCAAGCGTTTCCCCCTGGTCGGAGATCATCCGGTGGCCGCGCTGGTGGAGCTCGTGCCCGGCCGGCCGAACACGGCGCAGGTGCTGGTGGCGGCAGAGCTCGAACACCGCGCATGGGGGATCCGCCGCTACCGGGCACGTCTCGCGCCGCCGGCGCAGGCCATCGTGCTGGCAGAGTGACCCACCGTGGCGGAAAGCGTCAAGGAGAGCGGTACCAGCTCGGCAACCTCCCGTTTGGACGCCGGGCAGTAATCGCCCCGTCACCTTGTTGATCACCAGTGCTGAAAATTATGCATGGTAAGTCCGAAAAATGACACTACTAGTTATATTTAAACCATCCGATTAGCATCGGCGCTGACCGCATGGACACACAGCTGTCAACGCTCAGGGTGCGAGACCGCCGCCACTACAGCCGGTCTGGGAATGGCCACCCAAAGCTCTTTTCGCAGGCTTTTCCTTCCCCAGCAGAGGTGTTAATGGCATATCCGGTGGCACAGGTCGCGGTTGTCGGCGCGGGGCCGATGGAGCTCTTTCTCACGTGCGAGACGGCCCTCCACGACGTTCCCATGCTGCTCCGCGACGGGTCGCAGGAATCGCCGTGATGTCCGACACCCGGTGAGGCCCGACGGCTCCCGGTTCCACCACGCTCCGAGCCGCGGTGTGCCGCGCTCGAAGGAGGACCATGCGCACAACCGACATGTACCTGCGCAGTATCGGCGTCCATGTGCCACCAGTGGTCAGCATCGAGACGGCCGTCGCGGAGGGCCGATATCCGAGCGACGAGATGGACTACTTCCGCCTCGGCGGTGCGGCGGTGGCCGGCGACGTGCCGGCCCCGGAGCTGGCGCTGCGCGCGGCCCGGCACGCGTTCGAGCGCTCCGGCGGAATGTCGCCGCACGACCTGGACCTCATGCTGTACGCCGACGTCTGGCACCAGGGGCCCGAGGGCTGGGAGCCGCACTTCTACCTGCAGCGGCACCTGGTCGGCGGCGACGTCCTGGCCATGGAGCTGCGGGCCGGATGTTGCGGGCTGTTCAGCGCGCTGCGGCTGGCCGCCGGGTACCTGCGGCCGGGCGGCACGGCGCTGCTGGTCGGCGCCGACAACCACGGCACCCCGCTCGTCGACCGATGGCGGATGATCGAGGGCAACGTGATGGGCGACGCCGGGTGCGCGCTGCTGGTCACCACGGATACGGGCTTCGCGGAGCTGCGCTCGGTCAACGTGACCGTGCTGCCGGAGGCCGAGGCGGTCAACGACGGTGGCGTGCCGATGTTCCCGCCGGACGCGACCGTCGGCCGGACGCTCGACTTCGCCGCACGCAACCGCGAGTTCCGCAAGCGGATGCTGGACGGCGACGGCGCCGGCCTCATGCTGTCGATCCAGAGGACGCTGATAGAGCTGGTGGAGCGCACGCTCAAGGAGGCGGGCATCACGCTCGACGAGGTGGCGCGCGTGGCCTTCCCCCACGGGCGCTGGGACGAGCTGGAGCACCGGGCAGTGAACTGGTTCGGGCTGACCTTGGCCGACACCACCTGGGAGTACGGCGCCGGGATCGGGCACCTCGGGGTCAGCGACCAGTTCGTGGCCCTCGACCATCTGCTGGCCGTCGGGGCGCTGGCCCCCGGCGACTACGTGCTGCTCGTCGGGACGGGCGCCGGCACCACCATGGCCTGCGCCGTCCTGCGGATCCTCGACATCCCCGCCGCGTACGCCTCAGGCGGCCCCCGCTGAGCGGGCGTACGCAGCGACGATCAGTTCGGCCGGCTCGGGAGGCGGGCCCGGCGACCATCTGCCGATGTTCGGCTTCGGGCCAGGCGTGACCAGCTCGGGCGCCGTTGTGGAGATTCTCGAGTCGCCCGTGTGGGCGCGCGAACGGGGAGGCGATGTGTGATGGACCAGTCTGTGGAGATCATCGCGCTGATCGGGGTCGGCTGCCGCCTGCCCGGCGGCGTCGGATCGGCGGACGACTACTGGAACCTGCTGTGCGAGGGACGGGACGCCGGCGGGCCCGCGCCCGCCGACCGCTGGCGTGACTACGCCGACCGCGGCCCTGCTTACGCGGCGGCGGTGCGCCGCACCCTCGCGCACGGCAGCTTCCTGGAGGGGGTGGCCGACTTCGACGCGGAGTTCTTCGGGCTCTCGCCGCGTGAGGCGGAGCTGATGGACCCGCAGCAACGTCTGGTGATGGAGACCGCGTGGGAGGCGCTGGAGCACGCGGGGGTGTCGCCGGACGCGCTGGCCGGCACGGACGCGGGCGTGTACGTGGGCGTCTGCACCGGCGACTACGGGCATCGACTGCTGGAAGACCTGCCCGACATCGAGGCGTGGACCGGGATCGGGGCCGCCACCTGCGCGGTGGCCAACCGGGTGTCGTACGCGCTCGACCTGCGCGGCCCGAGCCTGGCGGTGGACACGGCGTGCTCGGCGTCGCTGGTCGCCGTCCACCTGGCCGTGCAGGCGCTGCGGGCCGGGGAGACGGACGTGGCGCTGGCCGGCGGGGTCAACCTCATCCTGTCGCCCGGCGAGACGCTGACCCTGGACGCCGCGGGCACGCTGGCCCCGGACGGGCGGAGCAAGTCGTTCGACGCCGCCGCCGACGGGTACGGGCGGGGCGAGGGCGCCGCGGTCGTGGTGCTCAAGCGGCTCGCCGACGCCGTGCGGGACGGGGATCGGGTCCTGGCCACCATCCGTGGCAGCGCCGTCAACCAGGACGGACGCACCGCGGGCATCATGGCGCCGTGCGGCCAGGCGCAGGAGCACGTCATGCGCCGCGCGCTGCGGCAGGCGGGCGTCGATCCTGGCACGGTCGGCTACGTCGAGGCGCACGGCACCGGCACCGCGGTCGGCGACCCCCTCGAAGCGGGCGCGCTGGGCGCCGTGTACGGGGCGGGCAGGCCGGCGGAGCAGCCGTGCCTGATCGGTTCCGCCAAGTCCAACATCGGTCACCTTGAGGGTGCCGCCGGCATCGCCGGCCTGGTCAAGGCGGTCCTGGCGCTCGAACGCGGCGAGCTCCCGCCGAGCAGGCTCGACACGCCCACTCCGGCCGTCGACTGGGAAGGCGCCGGGCTGCGGGTGGTCGACGCGCCGACGCCGTGGCCCGCCTCCGCGCATCCGCGCCGGGCCGCGGTCTCCGCCTTCGGCTACGGCGGCACCGTCGCCCACGTCGTCCTCGAACAGGCGCCACCGGCAGGGCCGCCCGCCGAAGGGGCCGCGGGCCGGCTGTATCCGGTCTCCGCCGCGTCGCCGGCGGCGTTGCGGCAGGCCGCGGGCAACCTCGCCGGCGTCGCCGGCCGCCTGCCGGCCGCCGACGTCGGGCACACGCTCGCGCTGCGCCGGGCTCACCTGCCGCACCGCGCGGTGGTGGCGGCGGAGAACCCGGCCGCGCTGGCCGACCGGCTGCGCGCCCTGTCGACCGGTGCCCCGCACGAGGCGGTGACCACCGGGAGGGTGCTCGTCGACCCCGGTCCTGGGCCGGTGTTCGTGTTCTCGGGACACGGCTCGCAGTGGGCCGGCATGGGCCGGGAGCTGCTGGCGACCGAGCCGGTCTTCGCCGCGGTGATCGACGAGCTGGAGCCGGTGTTCGCCGCCGAGATCGGCTTCTCGCCCCGGGAGGTGCTCACCGAGGATGAGCTGACCGAGGTGGACCGGGTCCAGACCATGATCTTCGCGATGCAGCTCGGCCTCGTCGAGCTGTGGCGTGCGTACGGGGTGCGTCCGCACGCGGTCATCGGCCATTCGGTCGGCGAGATCGCCGCCGCCGTGACGGCCGGGGCGCTGAGCCGCCAGGACGGCGCCCGGCTGATCTGCCGCAGGTCCCGGCTGCTGCGTCAGGTCGCAGGTCGCGGTGCGATGGCCATGGTGCAGCTCCCGTTCGCCGAGGCGGCGCGGCTGCTGGGGGAGCGCACCGACGTGGTGGCCGCGATCGCGTCCTCGCCCTCCTCGACGGTCGTCTCCGGAGATCCGGACGCCGTGGACGGGGTGCTGGCCGGCTGGATCGAGGAGGGGATCCCGGCCCGCCGGGTCGCCTCGAACGTGGCCTTCCACGGGCCGCAGATGGATCCGCTCCTGGCCGGCCTGACCGCCGCCGCGGGCGACCTGACGGTCGGCGCCCCCGGCATCCGCCTCTACTCGACCTCGCTGGACGATCCGCGGGCGAGCCCCGGCTTCGACGGCGCCTACTGGGCGGCCAACCTGCGCCGGCCGGTGCGCCTGGCTGACGCGGTCGCCTCGGCCGCGGCCGACGGATACCGCGCGTTCGTCGAACTCTCCCCGCACCCGGTGGTCACCCACTCGGTGCTGGAGACGCTGAGCGCGGACGGGTACGAGGACGTCTTCGTCGGCGCGTCGTTACGGCGCAACCGTCCCACGCGGGCCGCCCTGCTGGCCGGTGTGGCGGCGGCGCACTGCGCGGGCCTCGATGTGGACTGGCGCCGGCTGCAGCCGGCCGGCGGGCCGGTCGTCCTGCCCGCCTACCCCTGGCAGCGCCGCAGGCACTGGCGTGCGCCGTCGGCCCCGGACACCGCCGGTCGCGGCCACGATCCGGACACGCACACGCTGCTCGGCGACGGCATCGACCTCGCCGGCACCGACGTACGGCTCTGGCGGACCAGCCTGGACGACCAGACCCGGCCCTATCCCGGCAGCCACGCCATCGAGGGCGTGGAGATCGTGCCTGCCGCGGTGCTGGCGGCGACCTTCTTCGCCGCCGCAGGAGGTCAGGCGCTCGGCGAGGTGACGATGTCGGCGCCGCTGCTGACCGCCGACCGCCGCGAGGTCCAGGTGGTGCGGCAGGGCGCCGGGCTGCGGCTGGCCGCCAGAGCCGCGGGCGAACCGGACGCCGCCTGGCAGATGATCGCCACCGCCACGGTGCCCGCCGCACCGGGCAGGGCGCCGGCCCCGCCGTCACGACCGCTCACACCGGCGGAGCCGGACCTGGTCACGCAGCGGCTCGCCGCCGTCGGCGTACCGGAAACCGGGTTCGACTGGACGGTCGAGGAACTGCTGCTCGGCCACGGCGCGCTGCGCGCCCGGGTGCGGTGCGGGCCGTCCGCCACGTGGGCGCCCATCCTGGACGCGGCGATGTCGGTGGCGCCGAGCGCGTTCCCCGGCGACCCGGTGCTGCGCATGGTGACGCACGTCGATCGGCTCGTCACGGTCGCAGAGCCGCCGAGCACGGTCGACATCGAGGTGTGGCTAGACCCCGAGCGCGCCGACACGGTGCGGGTACGGGTGAGCGACGGCGACGGCGCCGTCGTCGGCTGGCTGTCGGGACTGCGGTACCCGGTGATCGACGCGCCGGCCACCGGGGAGAACGGCGCAGAAGGCGTGCGACCCGCCGAGTCCATCACCCACCTGGAGCCGGAGGAGCTGCGCGCGTTCCTGATCGAGGAGGTCGGCGCGCAGATCGCCAAGGAGATGCGGCTGGCCCCCGCCGACCTGTCGCCGCACCGGCCGCTGGTCGAGCAGGGGCTGGACTCGGTGCTGACGGTGGTCGTCCGGCGGCGGCTGGAGAAACGGTTCCGCTGCTCGCTGCCGACGACCCTGCTGTGGCGCCGGCCCACCGTCGCCGCGGTCTCCGACTACATCGCCGGGCTGGTGTCCACCTCGAACGGCAACGGAAGCGCGAATGCCGGCTGAGGAAGTCGTCGCCGGCTCGTCACTGCCGTGCGCGGGTTGGGCGCTCTCAGTCCATGAAAACGCTCCACGCGACGGCGTTGAGGTTGTCGGTGAGGAAGATGTCGTGCCCGCCGAGGCGCTTGTCCCACAACGCCGGCATGAGCTCCGCCGCGCGTGCGACGACCGCGTCCATCCAGACCTTGAGCCGGGCCTGCCGATTGTCGTCCGGCACACCGGCAGCGGCGGCGGCCTCCCTCAGGTCCACCTCGCGCAGCGCCTCGGTGGCGGATGTTCGCATGTCGCGGATGTACTCGCGATTGGTCTGTACGTCCTCAGGGGTACCGAAGAGGGCCATGTGGCCCGAGACGACGGTTTCGAAGTCGTATTCCAGCATGAGGTCCATGGCGTTGAAGTACGCGGGGACATGAGGAGAGAAGAGAAGACGAAAGAACGGCGCGTTCTTGACGGTGAAACTGTCGATCGCCGTCAGGATCTTCTGTTCCGGGAGGTAGATGAATAGATTGCCGGGCTGATGCCAATCACCCTGGTACTCGAGGACGAACCGCTCTCCGTCGATGTTCAGCTCGCTTCTCCTCCCGCTGAAGGTTTCGTTCGGCGCAGGCCGATCGTCGTCGTGTGCCTCCTTGATGAACGCGGCGGTGCGGTCGTGGGCGATGATCTTCAAGCCGTCGCGTGCCAGCAGGTGCGCGGAGCCGATGTGGTCGGCGTGCGCGTGGCTGTAGATGAGGTGAGTGATCGGCTTCGGTGTGACCTCCTCGATCCCCATCAGCAGTTTTCCGCCCAGGTCCGGAGGGGCGTCCACGACGACGACGCCCTTCTTGGTCACCAGGAACATGGTGTTCACCAGCCCACTGGTGATGCCGTAGACGCCGCCACCCAACTCCGTGAGGAGATAGCCGGAATCAGGGATTTCCGGACCTCGCGCGAACTCCGGCACAGGTGCGAATTCCTTCATGGGAATCTCCTTCGTGGCGGCCTGCCTGCGACCGCTCTGCCCACCTGCCCCACACTGCCGGCCAGCCGGAACACTACGGAGTAAAGGTTTGCTGGTTGATTGTCCAATTTCTCCAGGAAGAGCCGCGATCATTGAAGCCGTGACCCGGCAGGCCGCCCACGCGCAGCGGCGGGACGGTCTGCCGGGCCGGATGAGGTCAGGAGACGGGTTCGATCCATACGTTACGGAAACGGGGGTTCTCGCCGGGGTCGCCGTGGTCCTGGAGGCGGATCCCGCCCGACGCCGCGCTCTCCGGGATGTTGTCGCCGGTGCCGCCGTCGATGGCCACGTCGTCGTGCACCACCACGCCGTTCCAGACGACCGTCACCCGCGCGTTGTCGACCTTCGCTCCCGCGCTGGTGTAGCGGGCCGCGCGGAAGGTGATCTCGTAGGTCTGCCACGTTCTCGGGGCGGTGGCCATGTTGCGGTCGGGCGCACGCTTGGAGTAGATCGCACCCGCCTCGTTGGCGGCCGGGGTGGTGTCACCGTAGGACTCGAGGACCTGCACCTCGTAGCGTTCCTGGAGGTAGACGCCGCTGTTGCCGCGCTGCTGCCCGGTCACGTCCGGCGGGTAGTCCGGTTCGTACCATTCGACGTGGAGCTTGAAGTCGCCGAACGTCTGCCGGGTGCGGATGTCGCCGCCGTAGGACTCCATGGAGCCGTCCGCGATCGGCCAGGTCGCCGCCCCGCCGGCGCGTTTCTCCCACGCCGCCAGGCTGGACCCGTCGAACAGCGTGATCCGCTGCGCCTTCGACATGGTGATGTGGTCGAGGTTGAGTTGTCCCGTGTCGCCGGAGTCGTACCTGTAGGCGATCTTGTTCGAACCCGGTTTCAGGGTGAGCGCCTCGGTCTGGACGGCCCACGCGTCCCAGCCGCCGGTGGCGGCCAGTCGCACCTGCCTGACCTTGTCACCGTTGACGTACACGCTCACCGACGTGCCGGCGCCCGCCGCGTAGCGGAGCCCGACATTGTGCGGGCCGGGGGAGTCCGCCCGTACGGTGAACGTCGTGCTCGCGCCCACGGTCGTGTAGCCGTCGACGAAGCCCTTGCCGGTGTAGCCCTGATGGTTCGCGCTCACCTTCGCGCCACCGCTCAGCGCGGCGTTCTCCGCCTCGATCACCGGTCGCGCGGCCACGGTGATGGAGTCCAGGTTGACGTGACCCGTGTCGCCGCTGTCGTACTTGTAGGCGATGGTGTTGGCGCCTGCCCGCAACGCGAGCGGTTCGACCCGGGTGGCCCACTGCTCCCACGTTTCCGTAGAGGCCAGCGGTACCTGCCTGATCTTGGTCCCGTTGACGTACACGCTCAGCGACTTGGTGCCGGGCGCGGGGTTCGGGCCGTTGGAGTAGCGCAGGCCCACGTGGTAGGTGCCGGCCTCGGCCGCCCGGACGGCGAACTGCGTTGCCGCTCCCACGGCCTGGTAGTTGTCGACGAAGCCGGATCCCGAGTAGCTCTGATGGTCGGTGTTCAGCTTCGCGCCGCCGCTGTGTGACGCGCTCTCCGCCTCGTAGGTGGTGTCCGTCGCCGGGGCGCCGACCATCGAGTTGAGCGTGTACCAGGCTTCGGTGCTCCACAGCGACTGCCCTGACGCCGAGCTGAACGGACGCGGTGAGCGCAGGTGCACCACCCGCCCCGGCTTCAGACCCGCGATCTTGAGCGTGACCTTCTTCCCGCCGGAGGTCAGCTTCGCGGAGGTGACGGTCAGCGGCTCCTCGTCCACCTTGGGGCCGCCGTAGGTGGAGGCCGCGACGTACCGCCACTGAGTGGCCTGGTACCTGGCCGCCAGCGAGGCGGCGGTCTCCGCCGACAGCGGCTGGGTGTACTCCAGTTCGAAGCCGCCCTCCACCGCGCGCATCTTCAGGATGTCGAACGCCTTGTCGTCGCCGGGGGCAAGCTTCTGCAGGCCGTAGGTGAGCTTGCCCGGCTGGCCCCAGTTTCCGCCGGCGCCCAACCCCCCGGCGTAGATGGCGCCGTCAGGCCCCAGGCTGATCCGGTTGACCCCTGCCTCGAGCCCCTGAGTCAAGCGGAAGACCGCGCCCTGGTACTCGCCGTTGACCTTCTCGACGTAGGCCCGCTGGATCCCGCCGTAGGTGACGTCCCCGAACAGCAGTTGCCCCGCGAACCTGCCCCGCTTCATGAGCAGCGGGGTGCTGGGGGAGTTGGCGATCTCGTTGTGCGGCAGCCACAACACGGGCGGGCTCACCAGGTTGCCGTCGAACGGGCCGTCAGGATTGGTGTAGTGGTTGAAGAACCGGTCCTTTTTGATGTGCACCAGTTTCGAGGCGGGCAGCCAGCCGCCCTGGTTGTCCGTGACGAACAGCTCACCCTCCGGACCCCAGCCGAGTCCGTTGGGCGTGCGCAGACCGCCGGCGAGGTACTCGATCTTGCCGGTAGCCTTGTCGACCTTGATGGTCGTGCCCCTGTCCCGCGCCGGCTGAGGGTCGGTGGTGGCGCCGCCGTAGTTGATGGCGACGGAGAGGTTGATGTAGAAGTGGCCGTCACGGTAGAGCATCCCGAACGCGAACTCGTGGAAGTTGCCGCCGAACGGCCAGGTCGCCACGGTCCTGAGGTTGTCGGCGACCTCGTCGCCGTCGGTGTCGTTCAGCTCCACCAGCCGGGACTTCTCCGAGACGTAGAGTTTGCCGTCCACGTACTTGATGCCCATGGGCTCCTGCAGCCCACTGGCGATCTTCTTGGCGGTCACCTGCGCGGGTGAGGTCTTGCCTGTGACGTTGTCCAGCAGGTAGACCTCGCCGAGCTTGGTTTCCGAGCCGCCCCACGTGGCGATCGCCAACCGGTCGTCGGGCAGCCAGTCCATCGCGGTCACCTGCGGCTGGAAGCCGTTGGGTCGCAGGTCGGTGAGCGTGAAGTCCGGGTGCACCGACGCCAGCGGCAGCCCGTCGCCGGGGGAGTCGGCGCCGCTCTCGCACTCCTTGCGCCCGGGAGCGGTGACCCGCACCACGTCCGCGTCCGTGCTCAGCACCGAGGTCGGCACGAGGGTGAACTCGGAGGTCCCGGGTGGTTTCCACTCCAGCTTGAGCTGCTGGCCGTACAGGTGCTCGAAGTGGTCGATGCGCAGCGCGTGGTAGCCGGGGCTCAGAGTGATCATGCCGTCCAAGGCGATCGGCGCGTGCCGCCCGTCGTTGGTGATCACGACGGTGTCGTCGATGCGCAGCCGGGAGCCGTCGTCGCTGGTGAGCCGGAACTCGTAGGTGCCTGCGGCGGGGATGGCGATGTTGCCGATGACCTCGGTGGCGAACATGTCGGTCAGACCGAAGTCGGCGTCGGAGGTCCAGTCGATCGTGGGCATCAGTTTGTCCACGTTGGGGGTCTGGCCGGGCTTGAGCGTGCAGAGCTTGGACAGTTCGATCTGGACGTCGTAGGTGCGCAGGGTGACGCCCGGCTCTTGCGGCGGTACCGCCGCCTGCGCCTGAGCGGGCACGACCAGGCCTGACAGTGCGGTGATCAGTAAGACGGATAACAGGAGTAATTTCCGCATGACCAATCCCATCTCGGTGAGGGTGCCGCGTTCGGCGTGGGTGCGGGCGGCATCGCCGGGACGGGTGCGATCCATCGGCGGATGCCGGGTCTTCTTCGCTGGAACGTGAACGGGTTAACGCTGCTCTGCGCCGTAATATAAAGCGATATCTTCCACTTGCCCATAGTCTTTCGCCGAAAATCGAAGAAAGTCAGGACTTGTCGGGCGGAAAGGGCTGGCCGTGACCGCCCCAGCCCACGGCAGGCCGCCCCCGGCCGTAGAGTTGTACTGCGGTGCCTGTCCTGCGTGTGGTCCTTCCAGCCGCAGCCGGCCTACACCTGCCGGCGGCGGTCACGTCCCTGCCGCGCTATCCCCACGACGCGGCGCTCATCGGCACTTTGATCCTGCTCGCCATCGTGATCGCCATCGTGATCGCCATCTGGCGACGCAGGTAAAGGCACCGCCAAACTCTGGCCGCCTCCTGCCGCATCATCAGGCAGGTTCGAGGCGGTCGGCCAGGCGGCGGAGGGTGATCGCGAACCGGCCGCGGAGGCGCGGAAAAGCAGGCCGGCGCGAGCGCGGCGGGATCATGCGTAACCGTGCGGCCTCGGCTCGCCGCTCAGCCAGATCCGCGCGGACGAGCTCTTCATACATGTGATGCATGGAAGGCTCCTCAGGGTTCTTCGGGGAATGCGTGGTAGAAGATGAAGATCGGGCGAGTGTCCGGCGGAGCCTCGCTCGATTCGACGCGCGATCTGGTCAGCTCGCGCCACGGCTTCAACACGGCCTGGAGCTGGTCGTCGAGCTGCGCGAGCTCATCCTTGGTGAGCCGTAGGTGGTGGCTGCCTCCGAAGGCCACGTTCTGCCAGTCTTCGGGAAGCGTCATGCGCGTGCGTTCGAAGTCGCGCAGCCGCTCGAACTGGTCGATCACCCACTGTGATGTCCACGCCTGCAACGCGGCTCTGTCCTCCGGGGCTTCGAAGTCCTTCACCAATGCCCACCCGTTCAAAGCTGCCCGCACCCAGCGTTCCCGGCTGTCCCGGGCGAGCTCCGGCACGTCCTCGATCAACCCATGTTTCTGCAATTGCCGCAGGTGATAGCTCACCTGACCGGGATCGGCATCCATCCGCCTGGCGAGCTCGCTCACCGTGACCGGGCCAATTCGGAACAGGAGGCTGAAGAGCTTCATCCGAAACCGGCTGGCCATGACCTTGAGCACGTCCACGTCATCGATCTCTCGCATGGCCACGACGGTAAGACCAGCAGGTGAAGATGCTCAAGACATCTACTGGATCTTGAAATCACGCCGAGTTCGCCGGGGCGGCGAGCGCAGGCGCGGCAGCGCCTTGACCCTGACGCGACGTCAACGTCTTGACTGGCACCAGGCGGGTGACCGCCCGCTGCCCGCCAAAGGAAAGGCACCGAAGACGATGACTCTTCCGTACGACCGTCCCGACCCCCTCACGCCGCCTCCCGAGTACGCGGCCCTGCGCGAGAGCACCCCCGTCGCCCAGGTGAAGACCCCCGGCGGTGGCCTCGCCTGGCTCGTCACCTCCTACGACGCCGTCGCCGCCGTCCTGGCGGATCGGCGGTTCGGGCTCGCCCCGCCCGGGATCGAGCACCCAGGCAACGACACGCTCTTCCAGGACGGCGAGGCGCACGGGCGGCTGCGGCGGCTGGTGTCGAAGGCGTTCGGGCCGCGCGGGATCGATGGGCTGCGCGATCGGGTCGGGCGGCTCGCGGACGACCACGTCGCCGCGATCGCCCGGAGCGGGCCGCCGGCCGAGCTCGTGGCGGACGTGGCCGGGCCGGTGTCGATCGCGGCGATCAGCGAGCTGCTCGGAGTGGAGATCGACGACCGCGAGCACTTCCAGGCCGTGGCCGGGGCCGCCGGCGGGGTCGACTTCGTCTTCGGCGGCGAGGAGGAGATGGCCCGGGGCGCGCAGGCGTGGGAGAGCCTGGCGGCGTACGCCGCCACCCTGGTCGAGGCCAGGCGCGAGAACCCCGGCGATGACCTGCTCAGCTCCCTGATCAACGTCCGGGACGCCGAGGACGGCAGGCTCAGCGACGACGAGCTCGTCGCCATGGCCGCCACCATCGTCTCCGCCGGATACCTGTCGGCCCGCAACGCCATCTCCGCGGCCGTGCTCAGGCTGCTGAGCGATGGACGCCTGGCGGCGGCCCCCGAGCAGCTCGGCGCGACCGTCGAGGAGGTGCTGCGCCTGCAGTCCGGGCAGACCGGCGAGCCCTTCCCCCGCTTCGCCCAGACCGACGTCGAGCTGGCCGGGACCCGGATCAGCGCCGGTGACCTGGTGCTGGTACGGCTCGAGGCCGCGCACCGCGACCCCGGGCACTTCGCCGATCCCGACGCGTTCGTGCCGGAGCGGACGTCGAGCCCGTCGCTGGTGTTCGGGCACGGCGTGCACTACTGCCTCGGCGCGCCGCTGGCCCGTCTCGAGGTCGCGGCCGTGATCGGGGCGCTGGCCCGGCGCCTGCCCGGTCTGCGCCTGGTGGGCACGGCCGAGAGCGTCGAGTGGGTCCACGACGGGGTCGACGCCGGCCCGAAGGCCCTTCACCTCACCTGGTGAAGCGGCGCCCGGGGTGGCCGTGCGCGGTGTCTGGTCCATGTCCTTCGCGCGGACGGCCACGGCGCCGGCGCCAAGCCGGATGGCGGCCACGAGCATTACGCCAGGCGAGCGCGAGGCGCCCTAACTCTTCTCGCCGAGCAGCCGGGTGGCCAGCGCCCGCAGTTCGCGGTCCTCGGCGAGCCGATGGGTTTTCGACGCTGCCGGGGTCAGTACAGGCGGCGCATCGACTACACGCGTGGAGGACGACATGGCGCAGGACCTCTTTGCCGGTATCCCCGTCACCGACTATGCCGCGGCGTTGCCATGGTACGAGCAGCTCTTCGGCAGGCAGCCCTCGTTCCTGCCGAACGACATCGAGGCGGTATGGGAGGTGGCAGACAACCGTTACGTCTACATCGTCCAGGAGCCGGAACGGGCGGGGAACGCCCTGGTGCTGTCGTTCGTCGACGACCTGGACGACCGGGTCGCCGAGATCTCCCGGCGGGGCATCGAACCTGCCAGGCGCGAAACGTTCGACGGTGGCGTGACCAAGGTGACCTACCGGGACGCGGAAGGCAACGAGATCAGCTTCGGCGGCGTGCTGACGGCCGGCCCGGGAGGTGCCGGAAAAGGCCCCTGAGCAGGTGTCCGGTCGTTGCGATCATGCGAGGGACGAGGTGGACCCGAAGATGGCGTTGTGGCCGTGCTCGGGTCCCCAGGTCCTGAGGGCAGATGGCGCTCCCGTGCGTGACGGTCAGTGACTCGATGAACCCAGATGGGCGCGCTCTCCCTGCGCCCCGAACATGACGAGCAGTTCCGCGGGCTGGCTGTCGGCGCTGCCGATCCAGTGCGGTATGCGGGTGTCGAACTCCGCGGCCTCGCCGACGCCGAGCCGGAACTCCTGCTCGCCGAGCACGAACCTGACGTGTCCGTTGAGGACGTAGAACCACTCGTATCCCTCATGGGTCTGCGGTTTCGTCGTGGAGGCCCGCCCGGCCGGGGGATAGATCACCTTGTAGGCCTGGACACCGCCGGCCCGCCTGGTCAGCGGCACCATCACCAGCCCGGACCGCCGCACCGGTCGCAGGTGGATGCGTGGGTCGCCGGTGGGCGGCGCCGCGACGAGGTCATCGAGCGGGACGCCGTGCGCCCGGGCCAGCGGCAGTAGCTGCTCCAGCGTGGGGCGGAGCCTGCCGTTCTCGAGCCGCGACAGGGTGCTCGCCGTGAGGCCGGTTTCTTCCGCCAGCGCTGCCAGCGTGGTGTTGCGCGCCCGGCGCAGGGCACGCAGACGCGGCCCGACACCCACCAGAACGTCTCCTTCGGGGTTGTTCATGCTCCGATGATGCGGATCCGCAATTTTTCTTGCAAGTCGGAAACGTCAGTGGCGATGCTGTCCGTACATCACCGACGCCGAAGGGGGCAACTCTGATGGATTCCACCCGGCACCGACGTCCCGACGCCGAGCGGTTCTGGGAGCGGCATTACCGCACCCGGCGCACCTGGGGCACACGCGTCAACCCGCTGCTCGCCGAGATCGCCGCGCCGCTGCGCTCCGGCACCGCCCTGGATCTCGGCTGCGGCGCCGGCGGCGACGCCATCTGGCTCGCCCGGCAGGGCTGGCACGTCACCGCCGTGGACATCTCCACCACCGCCGTCGAACGGGTACGGGAACGCGCCCGCGATCTCGGCGTCGCGGACCAGGTCGCCACCGAACAGCACGACCTGGCCAGAAGCTTCCCGTCCGGCGAGTTCGATCTCGTCTCCGCCCTGTACTTCCACACCCCGTTCCCGTTGCTCCGCAGCCGAGTGCTGCGCACCGCCGCACGTGCCCTGCGCCCCGACGGTTTGCTGCTGATCGTCGACCACGGCTCCACCGCGCCGTGGTCATGGAACCAGGACCCCGACATCCACTACCCGACCCCCCACGAGATCGCCGCAGAGCTTGATCTCGACCCCGCGCACTGGTCCGTCGCGCGCGCCGACACGCCCCGCCGCCTGGCCACCGGACCCGCTGGTGAGACCGCCACCGTCATCGACAACGTCCTGCTCGTCCGGCGAAGTGCCGGATGACCCCCTCGACCACCCGACCTCGGAACTGGAGTGACCCCATGCCGGCAAACCGCAGGACACGCACGAAGGACACCACGCCTCCGCGGACCGGCGCCGAGGAGAAGGCCACCTTGCGGGGCTTCCTCGACTATCTGCGGAACGCGGTCGCGGACAAGGTCGCGGGCGTGCCGGAACCGCAGGTCCGAACGGGCGGCGTGCCCTCGGGCACCAACCTTCTCGGGCTGCTCAAGCATCTGGTGTGCGTCGAGCGGTTCTACTTTCTCGGCCAGGACGTCGGCGACTGGCGCGCGACCATGCGGCCGTCCGCGGAGGACACCGTGGACGGCGTGCTCGCCGACTACAGGAAGACCGTCGAGCGAGCGAACCAGGTCATCGACGCCTGCCCGGATCTGGCCCTTCCCGCCCCGCGACCCCCGCGCCCGGGGCCGGCACCATCGATGCGATGGGTCCTGGTGCACATGATCGAAGAGACCGGCCGGCACGCCGGCCACGCCGACATCCTCCGCGAGCAGATCGACGGGTCCACCGGCCGCTGACCGGTCGGTGGGGCGGATCGAGGTCAGTACACGTCCGTCGCGTAGCGTCCCGCCTTTCGCATCTCCTCCAGCCACCCGCTGCCGTCCCGGTCGTCCGGGATCGTCGCGCCGATTCGCCGGAGTGTCTCTTCGACGGCCGGTCCCATGCCCGTCGCATCGCCGCAGACGTACACGTGCGCCCCGTCGCCGATCAAAGCGCGTACGCGCTCGCGCCGTTCCCACAGCCGGTGCTGAACGTAGCGGAGATCACCATCGGCCGGCCGGGAATACGCGCAGTGGACGTCAAGGCGCCCGGCTTGCACGTGCTCGGCGAACTCGGCGGCGTAGAGGTCGTCCCATTCGGGTGTCGGCAGCCGAAGAACAGCACCGTGGGCCCCACGTCCTGTCCGGCTGCCGCGGCGACCATGCGTGCCCGGATGAAACCGCGGAACGGAGCGATGCCCGAGCCGGCGGCGATCATGATCACAGGGGTGCCGGTGTCGGCCGGTGGGCGGAACGCGTCCGAAGGTGAGGTGACGGTGGCGACAATACGATCGCCGGGCCGCACGCGCTGAAGATAGCTCGATGCCGTACCGCGGAAAGCGCCTTCGCCGGACAGCGCCGGCCCTTCCAGCACCGACACGGTCAGAGCCACCTCACTCTGTTCTTCGGCGGCGGAGCTGATCGAGTACTGACGCGGCCGGGGCGCCGGCAGGAGTTCGAGCGCGAGGGCAAGGTCCACCTGGCACGAGGCGAACATTTCGAGCAGGTCGATCAGCGTCAGTCCACGGCGCAGCACATGCTCGCCGTGTTCGTCACCGGCGAGGCGTTCGAGCTCGGCTCGTTCCGGCGGGCAGCCGGTCGTCGGTGCCAGACGGGCCACGACGCCGGGAGAAGCGGGGGCCGCCAGATCAACGTACCGGGTCAGCAGGTCGTCCACACGCAACGCCTGCCCAAGGGGGACAAGTCCTTGGGGCGCACTCGATTCGATCGTGCACATCCGGTCCGCGCGCATACCGAGGCGCTCGATCATCCTGGCGACCAGGCTGGGGTCGTTCTGGGGAAGGACCGAGAGGTAGTCGCCGGTCCGATAGTGCGTGCCGTCGGGAAGGCGGATCTCCAGATGGCGCTGCTCAGCGCGAAGATGTCGCCGTACCTGCGGTGATACTCCTCGGCGAAGTCGATGTCCGTCTTGGCGGACGCGGTCAGCACCTCGGTCAGATTGCCCAGCATCGGCAGGGCCTTCGGGCCTGGCATGGCAGAGACGCCGAACGAAGAAGCATGTCAGCGCGGACATCCGGCGCGAACGGCTGGTGGCCGCGGCGCTGCGCGTGATGAAACGTGAAGGCATCGCCGCGGCGACGACCCGTGCGATCTGCGCGGAGGCGGACATGCCTCACGGCGCCTTCCACTACTGCTTCCGCTCCAAGCAGGAGCTTTACGCCGCCCTGCTGTCCACCGACATCAACATCGACCTGGACGCTGCCTGGCCCGCCGTCTCCCCCCAAGCAGACCCCGCCGAGAACGTCAGGACGCTGTTGCGCGCCTACTGGTCAGCCGTGGAGACCGACCCCACGATGCAACTCGTCCTGGACGAACTGGTCAACCTCGCCCTGCGGGAACCGGAGCTGAGCGAGTTGCCGACCTGGGGACACCGGGCCTATCTCGACAAGACCGTGTCTTACCTGGAGCGCTTCACGGACGAGGCCCGCCTCGAGTTGACCATCGGCACACGGGCTTTCGCCGAGATGATCATTTCGGCGCTCAGTGGAGTCATCTCTTCCTGGCTCGCCCACCGTGACAACGACACCGCCGTCGAGACCCTCGACAACTTCGCCGTCCTCTTCGCCACCCTCACCCGCCCTTCGCCGTAAGGCATGAACAGAGGACGTGGCTCCCGATCGGCCCGGCTCCTCATCCGCTGGTCTGCGCGTACTGTGCCACGCCTTCGCCCAGTGACCAGTCGATCGACGTGTTCTCGTGGATCATGACGAGAACGTTGCGCGGCTCGAGGTCGGCGTACTCCTTGGCGAGATCGGCGATCCTGCGATAAAGAGCCAGTTTCTGATCATCGGTGCGTCCGGAACGCATGGTGATGGACGCGAACACGATGTCGTCGTCCCGGTGTATGCCGAAGTAGTCGTCGTAGCGGAGCATGCTCCTCGTGCCGTCGTGACTGGTGAGCACCTGGAACAGGTCGTCTCGCGGGATGCCGATGGCGTCGATCAGGGCCTCGTGCACGGCCCGTCCCACGGCCTCCAGTCGCTTCCGGTCCGCGTGAAGCGCGTCGATGCGAACAAAGGGCATCCGTTCGTCCTTTCGCGTGATGGGTCTCAGCGGGCGCGTCCGGCAAGCATGCCAAGTGCGCCGTCGACGGCCTGCCCGTATACATCAGCGTCGTCGGCGGCACGGGCGATCACATATCCACCCTGCAGGACCGCGACGATCGCGGTGGCCGTGGCCGCCGGGTCAAGCGCGCTGTCGAGCTCGCCCTTCGCCTGTGCTTCCGCGACGAGCCCGGCGATTCGGGCTCGCAGCCAGGCGAAGAACTCGTCGACAGGACGGCGCAGTGCGGGATCCGCCATCACGTCCGGGTCCTGCGTCAGGCGGCCCACCGGGCAGCCCCGTAGAGCGTCCCGCTCGCGGCGCGGCCGCACTACCTTGTCGAGTGGAGCGTAAGGAGTTAGGCGTTCCCGGTCTCACCTCGGCCTCTGCTGAGGCGTTCCCCGGATGCCCGCGCCTGCCGGGGCCGCCGGCCGGTGACGGGTGTCGTGGAGGGAACGGACAGGTTGGCGTGCGCGAGGATGGCGGTGGTCAAGGCCTCCGCGAGTTCGGTAGGGGCGCGCGGGTTGGTCAGCAGGACGAGGTCGACTTCGCCCAGCTTGGGCAGCCCTGCGCCTTCCGGGAGCTCGACCAGGTCGGCGGGCAACAGGCTGCGGGCGAAGATCGCGACGCCGAGGCCGGCGCGGGTGGCGGCCAGCACGGCGTTGAATCCTCGCGCCGTGCAGACCACACGGTGTTTGACGCCGGCCTGCTCCAACGCCTGCACCGCCAGCGCCCGGCTCGGGCTGGGCGCCTGGTACACGATCAGCGGCACCCGCCGTCCCTGATCCCACCGTAGGCCGGTGCCCTCGGCGGCAGCCCAGACCAGGCGGTCCCGACGCACCTGCCGGCCGCGCCCCTCTCCGGCGGCGGTCTGGAGGAAGGCGACGTCGACGTGGCCGGATTCCACTCGGCGTTGCAGTTGCGCGCCCTGCTGGGCCACGGTGAGGTCCAGAGTGACACCGGGGTTGAGGTGCCGGAAGTCCCGCAGGATCCGCGGCACCTGGCTCAGTGCGAGATCGTCGGTCACGCCGAATCGCAATCGGCCGCGCACTCCCGCGCCGGTGAAATAGTCCGCCGCCTGAGAGTGGGCGGCGAGGATCGAGCGGGCGAAGCCGACCATCGCCTCTCCGTCGACGGTCAACGTCACGCTGCGGGTGTCCCTGACCAGCAGAGGCCGGCCAACCGCTTGTTCGAGCTTGCGTATGTGTTGGGACACCGTGGGTTGACCGAGGCCCAGCGCCGCCGCCGCCCGCGTGAAGCTGAACGACTGCGCCACCGCCAGGAACGTCCGTACCTGCTCCGGGGGAAACATCACGACCCGACGCTATGGCAGCCCATCACAATTCACAATAAGACTTATTTGATCAATTCCCTTTCTAAATTGATCTCGGCCCCCAACGATGGAGACACAGCCCCCGTTGACCTCGATGACTCACGAGGTGGTCGTCCCTCCTGATCGGTTTCGACTGATGGAGGTTTCCGCCTGATCGTCCTGTTCAACCCGGGCGAGTGGTACGG